>NZ_JARACS010000010.1:0-158277 GCF_028765525.1 Aliivibrio sp. S2TY2
CCTTTGGCCACTCGGGAACCCCCCCAACGAGAGATTTTTATACTTAACAAGAGTTTTCCCAACGACCTTGCCAAGTTCGGAGCGAATAATAGCAAACTTCGTTTTTCTGTAAAGCACTTTTCTTTGTTTTTTGGTTTGAATGATTGGTTTTTCGTCAAAAAGGGGTGAAAAGCACCATTTTTGAACAAATAATATAAAAAAGGGTCATATGGAAGTGATTGTTTTTACAGTTTATTGCACCATCTTTACATTCATTGACGAACAAAACCACTTTCACTTGGTAAACTAGAGCCAGTAAGTAATTTTAATAATTCAAATAATAAGTATCAATATGAATCAAACTAAGTCTATTACTCTTGCAGTTTTATTAGCATGCACTTTATCAACACCTTCTTATGCTAATAAATCAAGAGGAAATCAATCGGTTGCTGTTGTCTCTGAAGAAGTGGCAACACATGAAATATCCCAATCATTATCATTAATCGGAAAATTAGAATCTGCGGAGTCTGTGATCATCTCTCCTGAGGTTTCTGGAAAAATTGACCGAATCGCAGTTAAGGCAAATCAAGAAGTTAAAAAAGGTCAGCTTTTAATTCAGTTAAATGATGATAAAGCCAGTGCTGCAATTAAAGAGGCGCGAGCGTATTTGAATGATGAGAAACGTAAACTGAAAGAATTTCAACGTTTAGCGAAAAAGAACGCGATTACTCAAACGGAAATCGATGGCCAAAAAGCCAGTGTTGATATTGCGCAAGCTCGTTTAGAGGCAGCAAATGCGAATTTAGCTGATCTTCACATTTCTGCTCCTTTCTCTGGTACGGTCGGGTTTATTGATTTTAGTCGCGGTAAAATGGTCAATGCTGGGACTGAATTACTGACGTTAGATAACTTGTCTTTAATGCAGTTAGATTTACAAGTGCCAGAACGTTACCTTTCAATGTTATCAACGGGTATGACAGTCGATGCGACAAGTCAAGCATGGGGAAATACCGTATTTTCAGGAAAAGTCGTGGGTATTGATTCTCGTATTAATGCAGAAACCTTGAATTTACGTGTGCGTATTGAGTTCCCAAATAAAGATCTAAAGATGAAACCAGGTATGCTAATGGCGGCAGAGTTGGATTTTCCTTCTATTAGTGCCCCAATCATTCCAGTACAAGCTTTAGAATATTCTGGTACAAAACGTTATGTGTACGTTATTGGTGATGATAATAAAGTAACACGTACTCAAGTTACGCTTGGTGCTCGTGTTGAAAACCGCGTCGTGATTGAATCTGGTTTAGAGATTGGTCAAGATATTGTGGTTCAAGGTTTAGTTAATATGCGTGAAGGGGTAACGGTTAAGTTGCTTGAACAAGAGACTCAGCCTGTAGCTAAAGGACAGTAATTATGTGGTTATCGGATACGTCGGTAAAAAGACCAGTTGTTGCCATCGTTCTTAGCTTATTGTTGTGTGTATTTGGTGCGGTTTCTTTTAGCAAACTCGCTGTACGTGAAATGCCAGATATTGAAAGCCCAGTAGTATCTATCAGTACTCGTTATGAGGGAGCCTCTGCAACCATTATTGAAAGCCAGATAACAACAGTATTAGAAGATCAGCTTTCTGGTATTAGTGGCATTGATGAGATTGAATCTACAACACGTAACGGCATGTCTCGTATTACTATTACCTTTGATTTAGGTTACGACTTAAATACGGGGGTAAGTGATGTTCGTGATGCAGTAGCTCGTGCTCAACGAAGTTTGCCTGACGAAGCGGACGATCCGATTGTCTTTAAAAACAACGGCAGCGGAGAAGCGTCGCTTTATATCAATCTAAGCTCTAGTGTAATGGATAGAACAGAGTTAACTGACTATACCGAGCGAGTATTGGTTGACCGTTTTAGCTTGATCACTGGCGTGAGCTCAGTTGATATCTCTGGTGGGCTTTACAAAGTAATGTATGTGAAGCTACAACCGGATTTGATGGCAGGGCGTGGAGTCACGGCATCCGATATTACTGCCGCATTGCGCTCAGAGAATATTGAAAGCCCAGGTGGTGAGGTGCGAAATGACGCGATTGTTATGTCAGTTCGAACAGAGCGCTTATATAACCAAGCGGAAGATTTTAACTATCTTGTTGTAAAAACGGCGAGTGATGGCACTTCTATTTACCTAAAAGATGTCGCTGATGTGTTCATTGGTGCTGAAAACGAAAATTCGACGTTTAAAAGTGATGGTGTTGTTAACGTAAGTATGGGGATAGTTCCTCAATCTGACGCAAACCCGCTAGAAGTGGCCAATTTAGTTCATGAAGAAGTAGCAAAAATACAGCAGTTTTTACCTGAGGGTACTCGCTTAGCCATTGATTATGACTCGACGGTATTTATCGATCGTTCTATCTCTGAGGTGTATAGCACGCTCTTTATTACGGGTGGTCTCGTGATATTAGTGTTGTACATTTTTATTGGTCAGGCGCGAGCGACATTAATTCCTGCGGTGACGGTACCTGTTTCTTTAATATCATCGTTTATTGCCGCCTATTACTTTGGTTTTTCAATTAACTTAATTACCTTAATGGCACTGATCTTATCGATTGGTCTAGTGGTTGATGATGCCATTGTGGTCGTAGAGAACATTTTCCATCATCTAGAAAAAGGTGAGTCGCCATTATTAGCCGCCTATAAAGGCACAAGAGAAGTGGGCTTTGCCGTAATAGCAACAACCTTGGTTTTGGTCATGGTATTCTTGCCGATCTCATTTATGGATGGCATGGTCGGTCTCTTATTTACTGAGTTCTCTGTATTGCTTGCAATGTCAGTGTTATTCTCATCATTGATAGCTTTGACACTGACCCCAGTACTAGGCAGCAAGATCTTAAAAGCCAATGTTAAACCAAATCGTTTTAACTTATTTGTTGATAGATTATTTTCAGGGCTTGAGCGTGGTTATCGCAAATCAGTATCTAAAGCCGTGGCATGGCGTTTATTGGCACCAGTGGTTATCTTGGCGTGTATCGGCGGCAGCTACGGTTTGATGAAGCAGGTTCCTGCACAATTAACACCTCAAGAAGACCGTGGCGTACTGTTTGCCTTTGTTCGTGGTGCTGATGCGACCAGTTATAATCGAATGAGTGCGAACATGGATATTGTTGAAGAGAGACTGATGCCATTGTTGGGTAAAGGCTTTTTAAAATCATTCAGTATTCAATCGCCAGCGTTTGGTGGTCAAGCAGGTGACCAAACAGGCTTTGTTATCATGATCTTAGAGGATTGGGCAGACAGAGAGTTAACTGCTCAAGAAGGATTAGGTTTGATACGTAAAACCTTAGCAGATATCCCAGATGTTCGTGTATTTCCAATGATGCCAGGTTTCCGTGGTGGTTCAAGTGAGCCTGTGCAATTTGTACTTGGTGGCTCCGATTACAAAGAACTGCAAAAGTGGGGAGATATATTAAAAGCGGAAGCGAATAATAGTCCATTGATGGAAGGTGCAGACATTAACTATTCTGAAAAAACACCAGAGTTAGTTGTGTCGGTTGATCGCAACCGTGCTGCTGAGTTAGGCATTAAGATCTCTGATATTTCAGATACCCTTGAAATCATGCTTGGTGGTAAAAGTGAAACCACGTATGTGGATCGTGGTGAAGAATATGATGTGTATTTACGAGGCGATGAAAACAGCTTTAATAACGCAGCGGATCTGAGCCAAATTTACATGAGAACCGCTACGGGTGACTTAGTGACACTTGATACGGTAACGAAAATCAATGAGGTGGCATCTGCTATTCGTCTATCACATACCAATAAGCAGAAATCCATAACCTTAAGTGCCAATTTAAAAGATGGTGCGACATTAGGTGATGCTCTGGATTATCTGGATGCAAAAGCGATAGAAATGCTACCGAGTGATATTTCAGTGGCTTACACTGGTGAGTCAAAAGACTTTAAAGAAAATCAATCAAGTATTCTTGTTGTATTCGGGCTAGCATTACTTGTTGCGTATTTGGTACTTGCGGCGCAATTTGAAAGCTTTATTAACCCAATGGTGGTGATGTTTACCGTTCCTATGGGTGTATTTGGTGGTTTCTTAGGGCTAGTGATAATGGGGCAAGGTCTCAACATTTATAGCCAAATCGGTATGATCATGTTGATCGGCATGGTAACTAAAAACGGGATCTTGATTGTTGAGTTTGCGAACCAACTTCGTGATAAAGGTGTTGAGCTAGAGCAAGCGATTGTTGATGCATCCGCCCGTCGTTTACGTCCGATCTTAATGACGGCATTTACGACATTAGCCGGTGCGATTCCATTGATTATGTCTACAGGCGCGGGTTATGAAAGCCGAGTAGCAGTCGGTACCGTTATTTTCTTTGGTATGGCGTTTGCGACTTTGGTAACGTTATTTGTTATTCCTGCGATGTATCGCTTAATCTCAGGTAATACTAAGTCTCCAGGTCATATAGAAGCGTTATTAAATAAAGAATTAGATCATGATATTAAAGGGCGAATTTCGCATTAATATTGAAATGATAATTTGATAAAAAGAAAGGCCATTACTTGATGTTTAGTGATGGCCTTTTTATTTAAATCAAATACTTATGTGGATTGGCATTACCTAGATTAGATTTACTGGTTGTAACGTAAATCACTATAGCTTGGCGTTTAAATCTGCCATTACTGCGTCTTTATTTTCTAAATACTCATCTAGACCATTTTTACGTAAGTCACATGATGGGCAATCACCACATCCATCCCCAATCACACCGTTATAACAGGTTAGAGTTTGACTACGCACATAATCTAATTTGCCATATTTATCAGCAAGTGCCCAAGTTTCTGCTTTATTTAGCCACATAAGTGGAGTATCAATACGAAGTTTACGATCCATACCTAATACGAGAGATTGGTTAATTGATTTTACAAACTCATCTCGACAATCAGGGTAGCCAGAGAAGTCAGTTTCACAAACACCAGTGATGACAGACTCAGCCCCTAATTGATATGCATAAATGCCAGCAAGTGTTAAGAACAGGATATTACGACCCGGGACAAAAGAGTTAGGTAGGCCATTTTCTTGCAGCTCATGAGAAACAGGGATATTGTCGCGAGTTAATGAGCTAACGGCAAGCTCATTAAGTAAACCAACATCCATCACCTTGTGAGAGGCTGCACCCAGTTCAAGCGCGACTTTTTTTGCTACTTCAATTTCTTGATTATGGCGTTGGCCGTAATCAAAAGTAATACAATGAACATTATCATATTGAGTAAGAGCTTGAATTAAACAGGTAGTGGAGTCTTGACCGCCACTAAAAACAATGATTGCTGTAGACATAATAGAATGAATCTCTGTAGGATTATTTAATTGTATTGTAATGAAAAAGCCATCGATGATCGATGGCTTTTATTGTTATTACCGATTGGTATTATCCTAGCGGGACGTTATTATTTTATTGGTTTTTATAATTGACCTGTTGCTTCAAAGCGAGCCAATTGTTCTAAACACGGTGTTAAATCACCGATATTATCAGCAACCCACTCGTCATCATAATACGTATCAAGGTATCGCTCACCACTATCACACAGTAGGGTAACGATAGAGCCTTTTTCACCGCGTTGTTGCATTTCACAAGCAAGTTGCAGTGCGCCAAATAAGTTGGTTCCTGTAGAAGCCCCGGCTTTTCGTCCAAGAATTCCTTCTAACCAGCGAGCCGTTGCGACGCTTGCTACATCCGTAATTGTGCGCATTTCATCGATAACTCCGGGAATAAAGCTTGGCTCTACACGAGGTCGACCAATGCCTTCAATCTTACTGCCAGCCTCTAGTGTTAGTTCTTTATTGCCCGTTTTATAGAAGTTATGGAATACTGAGTTTTCAGGGTCCACAACGCATAATTTAGTGTTGTATTTTTGGTAACGAATAAAACGGCCAATGGTTGCAGATGTGCCGCCTGTTCCTGGATTCATTACAACCCACGTTGGCTCAGGATGATCTTCTAATTGCATTTGACGAAAAATGCTATCTGCAATGTTGTTGTTTCCGCGCCAGTCTGTTGCACGTTCAGCGTAAGTAAATTGATCCATATAATGGCCATCTAACTCTTCAGCAAGACGACGAGACTCTGCATAAATCTCATCAGAACGTTCTACAAAGTGAGGTTCACCCCCATAGAATTTAATCATCTCAATCTTCTTACTTGCTGTTTTACGAGGGACTACAGCAATGAATGGCAATCCAAGTAGGCGAGCAAAGTAGGCTTCAGATACCGCGGTGCTGCCCGATGATGATTCAATAATAGGCGTGTTTGGACCAATCCAGCCATTAGAAATAGCATAAAGAAAAAGAGAGCGGGCTAAACGATGTTTAAGAGAGCCTGTTGGATGTGTACTCTCATCTTTCAGATATAAATCGATGCCATCAAGCATAGGCAAATCAAGTTTAATTAGGTGTGTATCAGCAGAGCGTTGGTAGTCTGCTTCAATTTTACGAATAGCGTTGTTAATCCAATCATGATCTGTACACATAATGCTTTCCTTAATATTCTCAATGCAAATAGTAGCGATGTGATTAATTTACCTCTGTATGTTGAGAAAAACTTTGCTATATTTACTTCATTACAGCTATAAAAGAGAAAATTTTTCTATTGTGAGGTTTTTATGGGAAAGCATGAGCTAGATAAGGTGGATACGACCTTACTTTCATTACTGCAAAAAGACAGCACTATCTCATTACATGATTTAGCCGAGGCCGTAAATTTAACCACGACACCTTGCTGGAAACGATTAAAAAGGCTGGAAGAAGAAGGGGTAATAGAAAAGAAAGTGGCTTTGCTTAATCCAGAAAAATTAGGGTTAAGTTTTAATGCCTTTGTTTTAATTAAAACCTCAAATCACTCACAAGAATGGTACAACAAATTTGTTGATACGGTTTCTGATTTTCCTGAAGTGATGGAATTTTATCGAATGGCAGGTGAGTATGATTACATGATGAAGGTGTTATCAGAAGACATGAAGGCCTTTGATGGTTTCTATAAAAAATTAGTGAATAGTGTTGATGGGATCTCGAATGTTACCAGTACATTTGCAATGGAACCTTTGAAGTATACGACAGAACTACCATTATAGATTTCCCGTAATTAAATTATTTTGTTATCGCAGGTCAGGAGTAATACCAGACCTGCGTTATTTGGGATAAATGGCTTATTTTTTCTTCATTCTCATAACACCTTCTTGCATTGCAGACGCCACAAGCTCACCTTTCTGATTAAATATCTCCCCACGAACTAAGCCTCGAGAGCCGCTCGCATTGGTGCTTTCAATAGAGTAAAGCAACCACTCATCCATTTTAAATGGGCGGTGGAACCACATTGAGTGATCAATCGTAGCAACTTGGAAATTTGGCGTTAATAAGCTGACTTCATGTGGGTGTAATGCTGTTGGCAAAAATCCCCAATCAGAAGCGTAAGCTAATAAATATTGATGAATTAATTGGTTATCTGGCAAATCACCGTTTGCTTTGATCCATAAATGCTGTGTTGGTGCAGCTTTTTTAGGTGCTAATGGATTAACGATATTAACAGGGCGAACTTCAATCGGTTTTTCGCCACAAAATATTTTCTGAACCGCTGGTGGAAGTACGTGCTTAATTGCTTCTGCTAATTGCGTTTCTGAAGCAAAGTTTTCAGGGCCAGCAATGTCAGGCATTGATGATTGGTGCTCAAAACCAGGTTCATCACCATGATAAGAAGCGGTTAAATAGAAAATTGGACGGCCGTTTTGAATGGCTTTAACACGACGGGTACTAAAGCTTCGACCATCTCTTAGATTTTCAACATCATAAATGATCGCTTTTTCTGGGTCACCAGGGTGAAGAAAGTAGCTATGAAAAGAATGTACCGTTCTTGCGTTATCTACGGTGTAACGAGCAGCTGAAAGCGCTTGGCCAATGACTTGACCACCGTAAACTTGCGGTAAACCAAGGTTTTCACTTTGCCCTCTGAATAAACCTTGTTCTAATTGTTCTAGCTGTAGGAGGGTCAATAACTCATTTAATGCTTTATTCATTTCTTTGCCTTAGTACCAGTAACGTAATTATTCTATTGTGAGGTAGATTCAGTTTGAGTTCAATAAGTTAAACAATATGTTAACTTGGTCAAGATAACATCAGGACTGTGTGATTTTACGGTCGTTGAGTTAGTTTTCTGTCAAAGATAGAGTCGATGAGAAGACAGTTTAATATATTAGGTTTATATTTATGTCGTTTTTATCAAAATATATAACAAAGAGAGAATAAAATGAAAAAATCATTATTGGTGGCGTTATCGGTGGCTACAGGGATTACAATGGTTGGCTGTAATTCAACAGATAAATCTGAAAAAGAAACGGTAAAACAAGAAGTTGTAGTTCAAGAGGAAGTAACTCAAACTGATGCTGCAAATACTGACGTAATTGAAGTGGCTGAGACACAAGTAGTTACGGGTAGTGTTGGTTACCGTGAGCGCATTGCATTGCCTGCAAATGCGGTTATTACAGTGACACTGGCTGATGTATCATTAGCTGATGCACCATCAAAAACGATTTCTGAGCAAACTTTTGAGGCCGCAGAAAAATCATCTCCATTTGATTATTCTTTAGAGTTTGATACAGCAGATATTCAAGCAAATCATCGCTACTCTGTACGCGCAACAATCAAAGTGGATGGTAAGTTACGTTTTACAACAGATACTAACTACGCCGTTATTACTGATGAAGCAAAAACCATGCAACAAGACTTAATGCTAAAAGGCGTTCGTCAATAATTTTGAAAAGTAGCATATAAAAATAAGTAGTTATGTTTTAAGGCATAACTACTTGTTTAAAGTTTGAAACACTTCCATTATCCTTTATTAATATATTTTCCTCTTCAAGTAATTGCTTCTGTCTTTCAAATCTATCACCTTGTAATGATATCTTCCCTTGAGCATTAACAACTCGATACCATGGTAATTGCGTTTCTTTTGGCAGTTTTGATAATATTTTTCCTACGTGTCTAGAATGATTAGGAAAGCCTGCCAATTTTGCAAGTTGTCCATAAGTAATCACTCGGCCCTTTGGCACATAATATAGATTTGTATAAATATTTTGAGCAAATTCGTCCATTGAAATGAATACCTTAATGCGTGCCAATTCAGATAAGTATTATCTTAGAAAAGTGAGGTGAGTCAGTGATAAAGCTAATTATTACCGCTAAACTGAAATAGTAACAAAGTAAACCGCTTGATACCAAGGAGGGAGAAGATGGTTTTGACTGTATTATCAATTATATTAAGTATTCTACTTGTTGTTGTTGGCGTATTGGCTTTTGGGATTAGCGGAGGTGAACTTCCTTTATTGGCCTTGGCTATTCCAATGCTGTGGTTAATTCCTCAAGGGGGCGTGGCTACTTGGGTGTTAGTGAGTGGTATTTCGCTATTTGGTTGGACATTAAGTGAGCAGCCTTTATCGTTATCTATCTCTGTTTGGACTCTATTTCCATTGTTGATGGTGGTCTTTTCACGACGAAAAAGTATCCATTTAATCGCTTTTATTATTGCAGTAGTGGTGGCGATGGAAGCCGGAATAATGGCGTTGCAGTATGAAGGCAAATTAGAAGGGGCTGCGTCTTTAACATTGATTCAGATTATCAGTGTTATTTTAGTTTGGGTAGCGGCGAGAAGTTGGAAACCAGTGAATCGAAATGCGTGGTGGCCTCTGGTTTTGGTCGTTCCATTATGGATAGGTGGCTTGCAACATGCGGCATTGGTAGCTCTGTCTATTACTGGCCTTATTGTTTGTTTACAGAGTGTTGGTAGCTCAAAGTATCGTGATTGGCTTACTATGCTGTCATGGCTTTTACCGGTTATAGCATTTGCCACCTTAATTATTTCACCCAAGTTCGAGGTACCTACCTCTGTGATGGTCTCGTGGTTGATGATTTTAATGATTGGTTGGATAACTGATTTTATGATGCAGGTAGATGATGAACCAACAGATTAGGTTCACCATCTATAATTATTACGGTTAAGCGTTACTGGATACGGCAGTTGTTACTTCTTCTTTTATATCGTTAGATTTTAATTCAATAGCTTCTTTAGTTTCTTCAGAAGATTGAATTAAATCATCATAATGACACGCTTGATCTCTGCCGCGACCTTTTGCTTCATATAAAGCAATGTCAGCAAGTTTGGTTAAGTCGTCTGATTGTTGTCCATTTTTAGGGTATGTAGAAATACCGATAGAAACACTTAGTTTACCAAGTGAAAGCTCTTTAATTGCAAGATGAAGGTCACTGACAGCCGTACATAATCCGTTTGCTACAACAAGAGCTCCTTCTGCGTTGGTGTTTGGTAAAATAATAGCGAGCTCTTCGCCACCAAGTCGACAAATGGTATCTTCTCCACGCATGGTATTAAGAAGTAGTGTCCCAATGGTTTTTAATACGTAATCACCGGCATCATGGCCATAGTTGTCGTTAAAGCGTTTAAAGTGATCAAGGTCTAGCATAAGAATAGACATTTCTTGTTTATGGCGATGAGCACGCATTATCTCTTGATTAATGGTCTCTTCGTAGTAACGGCGATTGTATAAACCAGTTAATGGATCGCTTATGGCTTGCTCTCGCAATTTTTCTTGTAAATTTAAATTAGCCAAAGCAAGACCAAGGTGTTCAGCCACAGTAAATGCCAACTTTTGCACATTAGCTGCGAGCTCTTTTTCTTCTCCAAGGTAAATATGCATCATACCGATAGTGTTTCCATGAGCTGTCAGGGGAATGCACAGTGTTTGATCCGTTCCTGTTGCTGACATATGAGAGCACGGTAGAGTAGTATATTTATCATTGGCTAAATGGAACTTACCTTTACGTAAAGCCCAGCATTCTTCAGGTGCATATGTCTTGTTACCAGGCCATGCTCCGCCCCAATCTAATTTAACTAATAACTGGTTGCGAGATGAACGCATTAATGAAACAACACCATTAACGTCCCCAAGAATACGAGGAAGAATATCCTCCACAACCATTTGAGCTTCATTTATTGAATTACAAGCGGCTAACATATTAGCTAAACGGTGTAACAGCTCAATTTCTTGAGTTCGTTGGTCGATGCGTTCTTCTTGTAAGTCTTGTTCATTTTTTACCTGTTGCTGAATAAGCTTATTACTTAATAGGGATGAAGCGATAACTAATGCGATATTGATCCCCATTAAAATCATAAGAATATTCATTAACTCTTCAACCATGGCATCAATTCGAGTTAATGGTGTTGCAACTCGGAGGATATAAGTTTGCCCTTGATAATCAAATGATTGTGCAGCATAAAGTAAATTTTTGAAGCGTGATGTACTAAAGCGCGTTGTTGTGCCATACCCTGTAGTTTTAGCATCAATGACTTCTTTACGATTTAGATGATTCTCTAGCTTTAACGTAGAGACTAAAGATATGTCACTATCGGCAATTGGAGTACCGTTAGATTTGATGAGAGTGATGTGATCTTCTTTCGCTAACTCAATATCAGTTTTAACATAGATATCAAGCGCAGTTAGATCTGAGAAAGAGATATTATCATCTTTAATTTTTGTTATGACTCGCGATACTTCTTCAGATAATCCACCTTCAACTTTATTTTCAAGCCAATTAGAAAGTGTTGAATTGAAAATAAAAAGGCCAAGAGACATGGTAATTATCATGCATATTATAGGTAGATAGAGCCATTTTTTACTGATTGTATTTTTTTTCATCTAAGGTATCCGATAATTCACTAGGCCATTTAATGGTCTGCAGTACTATATAGGATATATGAATAATCGAGAAAAGAATAGAGCATTTACATAAAAGTTAAATTAATGTAAGTGGTATGCGCTATTTTTAGGTTTGTCGTGTAATTAAGCGAATATAGCTTAGGGGAGAGTATGAAATATAGCTCTTTATTGTCGAATAAAGAGCTGTATTTACTATTCAGAAGTAAACTGAGATAGAGTGAATTATTCTATAACTGCTTTCTTAATTCATCTCTGGTATCAGATGAAATAACAGACCAGTGAGTACCTTTAATCGCACCTTCAAGAGACCAAAGTAATTCATCGCTCACACTGCTAGAGTGCGTTTGCTGAATGGCTTTGTATGCGTTAACTGACCCTGTATCACGAAGTTCTTCAACAGTATTAATACCTGCCTTTTTAAGCATTCGTTCTGTTGCTAATCGTAAATTTGGTAGGTCTTTAATTCGAGATGGACCTTCTGATTTCTGTTTTTCTTTATCTTTTTTAGCGACATCTAGAGCGATAACCGCTTGTAATAAGATTGAATCAGGTTCTTTCCAACATTCTGCTGAAATTGCAAAATATTTGGTCACAACAGGAAAACCACGTTTTTTATAAACGTATGGTTCAAATCCTTGCTCTTTAAATAAGTTGATAGTGTCATCACTTGCTCTTAAATGCAGCTTATCTTGAACGACAAGTGCGAACATAGTGCTGTCGATAAATATACCGAAACCACCAAACATAGAACGTGAAGTGATCTTTCCTAGAGAGGAGAGGAGACGGAGTGATTCTTTTAGTACTGGTTTATCCATTGCAATAATTCTCGGTTAGTAAGTCTATGTCACTAAACAACTGAGCCCGAGGAAATAGTAGCAAGTTCAAAATATAGAATTGTTATTTTAAAGTAAAAATTAACAATGCATAAAAGAATACTTGCCATCGGCAACCCCGCTACCCTATATAAAACTTAGGCCGGAAGCTTTGCGTCCTGCACTTTCGCACAGTTTGCCCTGTTCGTGACTTTGGATGATGATATAGCAATCAATAAGTCAAGAGACCAAAAAAAATCAAAAGTGTGATCTTGCTCCATAAAATTAACGTCATTTTTGTTAAGTTGGTTCAACTTTTCCTTGAAAATGACGTTGATTGTTCTTGTTTTGTAAATTTAAACTTTATTATTTAGTCTTATCAAAAACACTATTTCGAGATACTACTTCAGGCTGCATTTCAAAAATACGACGCTCGTGATGTTTATCTTTTATACGCTCTAATAAAATTTCAACCGCAGTTTTTCCGACTCTTCGCTTAGGTTGATGAATTGTAGTGAGTGGTGGAGAGAAATAAGCAGATAACTCAATATTATCATATCCAATCACTGAGATATCTTCAGGTACACGTAAACCAGACTGTTTAATTCGACTAATCGCGGCTAATGCCATAATGTCATTGAAACAGAATATAGCTGTTGGCTGTTTGTCCATTGCGATTAGTTTATCTATCGCTTTAGCTGCAGAAGCACATTCAAAATCACCTTCTAAAATCCAATTTGGATTAAAGGCTAATCCTGCCTCTTCATGTGCACGTTTAAAACCATGGATTCGCTCATTACATGTAGCTTTATCCGCTTGACCAGTAATGCATGCGATTTCAGTATGACCTTTTTCAATCAAATGTTTAGTCGCTAAGTAACCACCTTTTTCTGAATTATCAATGATTTTATCTGTGTGTGGGCTGTCTGGGCCCCAGTCCATGATAACCATAGGTAGTTCGGTGTTTTTCTCAAGAAGAGCAAGAAGTTGCTCATTTAGATCAGAACACATAACAAGTAAGCCATCTACTCGTTTCTCTGCCAGCATACGGATGTAATGTTTTTGCTTTTCTAGATCACCTTCGGTATTACACATAAACAATGTGTAGCCTTGCTTGTAACAGTAATTTTCAACACCGTGCATTACTTCTGCAAAAAAAGGATTGAATGATTGCGTTACTAGCATACCGATAGTTCGTGTTGTGTTGCATTTTAAACTACGAGCTACGGCACTTGGTGCGTAATTTAATTCGTCAACAGCTTCCCACACGCGTTTTTGTGTTGCTTCAGCGACGAAGCGAGTTTTATTTATTACGTGAGATACGGTTGTTGTTGATACCGCTGCTAATTTTGCAACGTCTTTAATTGTAGCCATATTTAAGCCTTAACATAGTTAAATAAGGGGCTATTTATGTTCCAACAAAATAGGTGTTGCTCTTTTAAAGAACTGATGGAAGATAAATAGGCCCTGATAAATGAAAAAAACCGCTAAAAATGCGGCTTTTATTTAATGTTTTAATTTTATCGTTTGCGTACACATACTATAGGTAAAGTATAGTGCAAACAATTATTGATTTCATAAATTCTAGTTGTAATCTGATTTATATCACGTACTTGTTAATTTATATCATCAAAATGAGTGACTCAATTACTCACCAGTAAGGAATGCAGCATCTAACTGTAAGAACGTCACTAAGAAATGTGTAACCGCTGCGTAGAAGCCGAAGTCATCTCGCTCTTGGCAGATTTGGCTAAAGCGTGGTGTCCATGATAAGAGTTGCTCATTAATGAAGTTTAACTGAGCGGCCATGTAAGCTTCAAATTCTTCTTCAGAAGCTTGTTGGTTTGTCATTACGATTAAATTACCAAGAAAATCAAGTTCAATGGCAATGTGATCGGCAGGCTCATTAAATTCAGCTTTTTGTGCGATGTTATATTTCTCTAATAGTGCACGCATTTCTTGTGCTGGTTTTGCATTCAAAAGACCTGATTTATCAAGGTATAGTGATGCATAAGGTAGGGCACTGCTTTTATCTGAACCTAAAAAAGCTTGGCAAAAGTCGGCAGAAAGTTCAAGTTGTGCGTCTTCACGTTTTTGTAATTGATTTAACTTTTCAATTAGAGCACTCACTGAGCTAGATAATTCTGCGGTTTCAGCTAAGTTTGATAAAAATGTACGAACTTCAAAGCTATTGTATTCTTCTAATTGTTCTGCGGTTAATTCGCTTGTTAATAAACTTGACAGCCACCAGTAAATTTCAGCGCGTTGTTCGTTAAATGCAGTCAATTCGTTCATGTATTCGTCACTCCAAAAAATTTATATGGGAATTGTACTGGATAAGTGTGAAAAGGAATAGCACCTATCATTAACAGCGTGTATAAATATATATGTAAAGATTAAAGCCGGATTTTGGTTAAGATTTGTTTTGAATCAAACAAATCACAGATATATCAATTGAAAATTGGCATTATTACAAAATATGAATAGAATAAGATAAGAACCATCCAAATAACCATAAAAAGAGAAAATTATGAGCTATCACATTTTAGTTGTTGAAGACGAAGTGGTAACTCGCTCTAAACTTGTAGGCTATTTTGAAGCCGAGGGATATCAAGTGAGCGAGGCTGAAACAGGTGCAGAAATGCGAACTATTTTGGCTGAACAAAAAGTTGATTTAATTATGCTTGATATAAACCTACCAGGAGAGGATGGTTTATTGTTGGCACGCGAACTGCGTAGCCAATCTAATATTGGTATTATTCTTGTTACAGGACGAACTGATAGTATTGATCGAATCGTAGGCTTGGAAATGGGTGCTGATGATTACGTCACTAAACCTGTTGAGCTACGTGAACTTTTAGTCCGAGTTAAAAACTTATTTTGGCGTATGTCATTAGCTAATGAACCGGCAGAGTTAGATGAATCAAATGTAGTTCGTTTTGGCGAGTGGACATTTGATATTCAACGTCGAGCATTATCAAATAATGGTGAGCCAGTAAAATTAACAAAAGCAGAATATGAGTTGTTAGTTGCGCTGTCGTCATATCCTAATACCGTTCTATCACGTGAGCGTATTTTGAATATGATAAGTCATCGAGTAGATGCACCAAATGACAGAACAATTGATGTATTGATCCGTAGAATGCGTGCAAAAATGGAAATGGACCCTAAAAACCCACAAATTTTTGTTACTGTTCATGGCGAAGGCTATATGTTTGCAGGAGATTAACCTCTCCTAAGTTATTTTTATTTTATCAAAAGCCACTCAGAATTTGAGTGGCTTTTTTTATTGCCTATTTAGTTGTCAATATAATTAGTGACTCATCTATAAGAAAAGCTGATTAAAAATGTTTTTTATAATAAAATAAGCCTAGAGTGCTTGCGCTTGTCTATTCAAACATAATTATTAATAGGTTTAGGATGAAACAATATTTCAAAGTGGCAGTGATTGCCTCAGCATTAGTTGGTGTGGTGGGTTGTCAAAGTACTGGTGGGGAAACCTCAGCAGTCTCGGTTGAACAGAATAAAAATACGCCATCAATAGCAACATTTGATGCACTTCAGAAGCAATATTCACTGGATAAAACGACGTTTGATTCAGTTTCTGAGTTCCAAATTTATTCAGAGTCTACTTATGCCTCTATGATGGATGAATGGCTAGAAGCGAAAGAGATTTTCTTAGAAATCGAAAAAGAGCCAGGTTTAATTAATGAAGAGTACTCAATGTTCTCTTCAGGTTCTTATGCGGCTAAATATATGTCATTAGTAACCAATGCGGATGCACAATTTAATAAACTAAAAAGCTACAAAGAAAATGCAGATATCGTGCTGTCTGATGCAATCGCTCAGATGACTTATATCAATTCAATTGATGTGCAACGCTATTACCCTCAGGAGTTTGCTAACCTAAATAAACAATACAAAGCTTTATTTGTTACGGTTATCGAAGATGATATTGCTGAAGCACAAACAGAGCAGGCTTCTTTCCTGACTAAAGCTAAAGTGACGGAAATCAAAACGACACTGAAAATTCATGTTGAGCCATTAGAAAAAGAGTTTTCAATATTATCAAGTAAAGGTTTTAAAGCCATTGCACCCATTAGCTATGGGCAAACAAAAGCAGAATTAGACAAAACAAAAAAAGCGGTTCAAGCGAACAATCGTGATCAGGCACTGATTGCGGATGTAGTTGCTAAAACACGTTTTCAGATTGATCATTTAAAAAATATGGCAGCTGAAGTTAAGTTATTGAAAGCAGTTAAAAATGGCCAATTTGAACAAACCGTTTTAGAGTTTGAGAATAAATTACTTTCTGTATCTCAAGCGATTAACGGTGATGATTACCGTGATCAACCATTGAGAATTCAAACCGAATCCATTCTGGCTGATGTGCAACAAATGCATGAAAAAAATAATACCGCTGATCTGGAAGCAAAAATTAAAGATCTAAATGTTCAAATTAAGACTTTAGAAGTTACCGTTGAGAAGCAAACTAATGACCGTGCTGATGTTCAAAAGCAAGTGCTTGTATTAACTCAACAATTAGAGCGTAATGATAATCTAATTAACAACTTAAATTCAGTTATTGCCTCTTATAAAGAAAAGGAAGTAGCGGAAAAAGCAGCAGAAGAATCATTATCTTCTTCTGAAGAGCCGACCACAGTAGAAGATACGGCAGCGATTGCTGAACCAACTAATGCTAAAGAGGCTGAAGTTCAAGAGAGTAAAGAAGTGGTAGCTGAAACTGTTGAAGCAGAAGTATCATCAACTGATGCTGTAAATGTTGACGCTGAGTCAATACCAGTTGAGAGTACAACAGTGTCTGCACCAGCAGAAGAAATTAAGGTAGAAACAGAGATCAAATAATATTAACACTTTTGATTTTGTTGATATAAGCACCCAAGGTAATCGCTGAGGGTGCTTTTTTATTGGATATTTATCCGTTTCTGATAAACTGCGCTTGTTCACTTTTTTGAGGTACATCATGACATCACCAGAACCTAAATTAACACGCTTAAATAAATTCATCAGTGATACAGGTTACTGCTCGCGCAGAGAAGCCGATAAGCTTATTGATCAAGAACGTATTACTATTAATGGCAAGGTTCCTGAAATGGGAACAAAAGTTGCTGAAGGTGATGAAGTTTTAGTTGATGGTAAACCACTAAAAGCGAAACAAGATCGTATCTATATTGCGTTTAATAAACCCGTAGGTATTACTTGTACAACTGAACGTCATGTTGAAGGGAATATTGTTGATTTCATTAACCATGAACAACGTATCTTCCCAATTGGACGTTTGGATAAGCCGTCAGATGGTTTGATTTTTTTAACCAGTGATGGCGATATTGTAAATAAGATCTTGCGTGCGGGTAATGCTCACGAAAAAGAATATGTTGTGCGTGTTGATAAACCGATTACTGAGGAATTCTTACAGAAAATGGCAGCAGGCGTACCTATTTTAGATACGGTTACTTTACCTTGTAAGATTAAACAAGAATCGCGATTTGTATTTCGAATTACGTTAACTCAAGGGTTAAATCGCCAAATTCGTCGTATGTGTGAATACTTAGATTATGAAGTATTTAAACTAAAACGTGTGCGTATTATGAATATTGATCTTGGCAAATTGGCTTCTGGTGAGTGGCGTTATTTAACGGCTTCTGAAATGAACGAGATTAATAGTATGATAGGTGAATCAAGTAAAACGGAAGAAGCCTCTCGTAAAATTAAAGAAGTTGATGGGAAGATTAGAGTCTTGAAAAAAGCAAGTTCAGGTCGTAATCACCACTCAAATAATACGTTTAATGAAAAACGTCGTGAAAAAGCCAAAGAAGAGCGTTTTGGTAAACCTAGCTCAAACCGTAATACTGATCGTAAACCGAAAGGGAAGGGGCAATCAGAAATTAAAGTATGGCGCGCTAAATAGGTTGTTTTTTCAACATGTTAGCTGAATTATCAACGTTTTGGCGATAAAGTCTACAAACAGAGAGTTAAATTCAAATTTTTGTTTGACTCTTTTTTTAAATCAGTTACATTAAGCCCCGTAAAGAGATGGCGCCTTGGCAGAGTGGCTATGCAGCGGATTGCAAATCCGTGGACCTCGGTTCGACTCCGGGAGGCGCCTCCATTCTTTATAATGCGACACTAGCTCAGCTGGTAGAGCGCAACCTTGCCAAGGTTGAGGTCACGAGTTCGAACCTCGTGTGTCGCTCCAGATTTTAAAGTGAAATACGTTGAATGTTCTTTTGTATGGAAGAGCAACCTAGCCAAGGTTGAGGTCACGCCTAAGCCTTGAAGATCGGGAACCTCGTATGTCGCTACAAATTAAAAGTTACTGCAGTAGCGGTAATTACAGATGGTGTTTTACTTTTCAGTAAGCGGCATCGCAAGAAATTGCGTGCCCTGGTGGTGGAATTGGTAGACACAAGGGATTTAAAATCCCTCGGCGTTCGCGCTGTGCCGGTTCAAGTCCGGCCCGGGGCACCATCTATTTTATATTGAAATGTAAATTTTAATATAACGTGTTATTTAATAACATAAAAGTAATAGTGTAAGTAAAAATGGCGCCTTGGCAGAGTGGCTATGCAGCGGATTGCAAATCCGTGGACCTCGGTTCGACTCCGGGAGGCGCCTCCACTTACTCAATAAAATTAAACATTACGGCAATAGCGGTAATGAAGATGGTGTCACCTCTCTTTAATTAGAGTCATGGTTAGAAGCATCGCAAGAAATTGCGTGCCCTGGTGGTGGAATTGGTAGACACAAGGGATTTAAAATCCCTCGGCGTTCGCGCTGTGCCGGTTCAAGTCCGGCCCGGGGCACCATCAATTAGAAAGGCTCATCAGAAATGATGAGCCTTTTTTCTTTTCTATTAAATCAAAACGGCTATCCGAATTTATATCATTCTGGATAAGTAGTTGTTCAGATAATTACGTAGGAAAAATCGATTAGAGCAAGGCATAAATTACAGTAACTAGTGGATCTAATTACAAAATTTATAACGCAGATATAATCAATTTTAACAAGCAAGAATGATCAAATACTTATGTAGATTGGTATTATATCAAACCGAGTAATTAGTGCCTTAAAAAACGTGTAGACGTCTAGATGTAAATATTTCCAAACCGCGCAAGTTACTGTATAATGCGCGCCTTTCTAGTTATTTATCTCATTTATGCTTCAAGGCAAAGATTATGAACCTTTCTGCTAAAACTGTTGTTGTTATTGCTATCGGTGCTGCTCTGTATGGTATTGGTGGCTTACCAATGTTTGGTATTCCTGTATTTGCGAATACAACATTAAAACCAGCCATGGCTGTGCTTGCACTATTCTCGGTACTTTATGGACCGATCGTAGGCTTCTTAGTTGGTTTTATTGGCCACTGGGTAACAGATTTGTTTGCAGGTTGGGGAGTTTGGCTTACGTGGGTACTTGGCTCTGGTATTGTTGGCTTGGTTATTGGTTTATTTCCTATCATTACAAAAAAACGTATTGAATCGGGACTTTTTGATAAAAAAGACTTTTTCATTTTCGTTGTATTGGCCTTTGCAGGCAATGTAATTGGTTACGGTACTTCTGCTTTCTTAGACACTATTTTATATGCAGAACCATTCACAAAAGTATTTATGCAGCTTTGCATTATTGCAGCAGGTAATACGGTGCTTATTGCGATCGTGGGTTACTTTATTTTGACTAACCTAGCAAAACGTAAGCAGCAAAGCACAAACCTAACAGAGGCGCCATAATAAATGAGCGTAACCTTTTCTAATTTCTCTTTTCGATATGCGTCACAGGATAAGCCGACGCTTAAAAATATCAATCTAAGGATAGAGCAAGGAGAAAAGATCTTAATTATCGGCCCAAGCGGTAGTGGTAAGTCAACATTAGGCCAATGTTTGAATGGTCTTATTCCTCATACCATTAAAGGCGAGAGCCAGGGTCAACTTCATATTAATGACCATAATGTGTCAGAATGGCCTATAGAACAATACACTGAAAATGTAGGTACGGTTTTACAAGATACTGACAGTCAATTTGTAGGCTTAACGGTAGGTGAGGACATTGCTTTTGCTCTTGAAAATCAAATGGTATCAAGAGCTAAAATGTACCCGATTGTTCGTGATACGGCTAAAATGGTTGACCTTGAACAGCTATTGAAAAAATCGCCTTACGACCTTAGTGGCGGGCAGAAACAGCGAGTATCACTTGGCGGTATTCTGGTAGACGATGTTGATATTTTATTGTTTGATGAACCATTAGCAAGTCTTGACCCAAAAACAGGCAAGGCAACGATTGACATCATTGATGATTTGCATAAAAACAGTGGTAAAACGGTTGTTATTATTGAGCACCGTTTGGAAGACGTTCTTTATCGTTCTGTGGATCGTATTATTTTAATGGATCAAGGTGAAATAGTTGCGGATATGACGCCTGATGCGTTAATTCGCTCCCCGCTATTAGCAGAGCACGGTATTAGAGAGCCATTGTATATTTCGTTATTAAAACGATGTGGTATTGACCTTAACTCATTAGCAAACTGTAGTCATCTAGCATCAATCCCTAACAATCAAATTAAACCAGCGGTTGATTCTTGGTTTTTAGATAATGAGCCTTCAACACCTTTAGAAGTAAGAGAAGAGACGCTTTTATCTATTGAAAACCTGAGCTATTCATACGATGGTAAGATCAATGCACTAGAAGATATCTCTTTTACGGTGAATAAAGGCGAATTTGTCTCTATTTTAGGCAAAAATGGATCTGGTAAATCGACAATAACAAAACTTGTAATGGGCGTTTTACACCCTGATCAAGGCTCTATTGTATTAAATGGCCAAGATCTCGCCGAGTTGTCTATTTATGAGCGCTCACAAAAAGTGGGAGTGGTACTACAAAACCCCAACCATATGATTTCTCACCATATGATTTATGATGAAGTTGCGTTTGGTTTAGTGAATAGTGGTTTATCAGAAAAAGAAACAGAAGATAAAGTACTTAGAGCCTTAGATTTATGCGGATTAAGCCGTTTTCGTCACTGGCCTATTGATGCATTGAGCTATGGGCAAAAGAAGCGAGTCACTATTGCATCAATTTTGGTTCTTGAACCTGAATTATTGATCCTTGATGAGCCAACTGCTGGGCAAGATTATCAAAATTATACCTCGATGTTGAGCTTCATTAATCAGCTAAATCGTGAACTTGGTTTAACTGTACTTATTATTTCGCATGATATGCACCTAGTATTAGAGCATACCACTCGCGCTATTGTAATTGCCGATAGTAAATGTATTGCTGATCAAAAAGTAACTCATATCTTTAGTAAACCGGAATTGTTAAATAAAGCAAATTTAACCGTAACAAGCCTATATGAGCTAGCAGAGAAGCTAGGTATTACCAATATTACAGGCTTTATACAGCAGTTCATAACCGCAGAACATGAGAGTAAAAAGAATGTCCACTAATAAACAAAGTTTTGGTATTAACTATGTGGATTTAGATACTTGGCTTCACTGTTTAAATGGCGTAACCAAGTTTCTTCTATTTATAACATGGATAACGGTGGTCTTGACGACATTTGATTTGCGGATCATTGTTCCGCTGATCATGATTGGTTTATATTTGCTAAGGGCGACAAAAGTGCCATTTAAAGCATATAAGCCATTACTGATTGGCACTGCGACAGTTCTAAGTATGAATGCGGTGTTTATGTTTTTACTTGCTCCCAATCAAGGCAATGAACTGCTGGGTTCAACAACCGTGATAATGCCAATTTTTGGTAGTTATGCGATTACACAAGAGACCTTATTTTACTTAATAACCGTAACTTTAAAATACTTTAGTATGTTCCCAATTGCTCTTGTGTTTGTATTTACAACACATCCAACGGAATTTGCTGCAAGTTTAAACCGTATTGGCTTACCGTATAAAATTGCTTATGCAGTAAGCTTAACATTACGTTATTTGCCTGAAGTAAAAAGCGATTTTGTGAACATTATGCATGCACAACAAGCTCGCGGAGTTGATTTATCGAAGAACGTGCCTGTATTTACTCGTATTAGTAATATTGCAAAAATACTTGGGCCATTGATCTTTTCTAGCCTAGATAGAGCGGATGAAATCTCTAATGCTATGGTATTAAGAGGTTTTGGAAGAGCGAAAAGCAGAACATGGTTTAGTGAAAAAGTAATAACAAGAACAGATAAGCTCATGATGAGTGGGTTGTTAGTTATTGTGATTTTAGCTATTACCAAGCGTGTTGTTGAAACGAGTCTCTTTTGGTATCCATTTGGGTAATAGCATTAAATAATCAAAAGTAGGTATTGTACCTACTTTTTATTTTTCGGTTTCACTAAAGTGTTCAATCACATCAGAGCTGATGTTTTCATGGCTGAAAATTAACATCGAAGTAAGTTTATTAACAATATCTTCAGGCTCTAGTTCGCTAAAAATCACATTATTAATGAGCTTTTTAATAAGCACTTCTTCATGCTCAAGAAAGCCACGAGCGTCAATCTCAGCTGGAATATCACTAGGCATGCGGTCAAAGTGCAAGAATGTCATGTTATGGTTTACTGAAGTATTTAATAATTGTTCTGGAAACCATTCTTCACCTGTTACGACCTCTAAGTCATCGTCACTGGATGCTTGAATATCTTGTAAGTTTTGAATCAGTTTTGAAATTTTCACACTTTTTTCTCAAGAGATGGATTACTATTCATTAGTATCAACACTATACTTAAATTCTAAAGTTGAGTGAAATTATATTTTACTTCAATTGCTTAGTTCGTTTGTCTTTTAACCAATCCCTATTGTTAACTTAATGTAGAGTACTTCTTTTGTATCAATATGTTTTTAACCTAAAGCGCCTATGTTTAATTATTGTTCCATTGCTTTTTGTCAGCTCGGCTTACTCAGAAGAGCATCATAATAGCGAAGAGGAGCAGATTGTTCCCCTAAAGGAAAAAGAAAAGGACTGGGGTATTGCTGCGGTTATTCGAACAGCTAGTATTCCGTATACAACAGAGACTGAAACAGTATCGACTTTTATTCCAATGATGTTCTTCGAGAATGATTACGTTTTTATTAATGGAATGGAAGGTGGCGTATACCTATATCAACAGAGTGATTGGCAATTAAGTGCATTAATGCGTTTGCGTTATTTTGACCTACCTAAAGAAGCTCAAAATAAGGCAGGTGGAGATGTTGTGGATACCGGTCTCCAAGCTCGATATAGCATCAATAATGAATGGTTCTTTGGTACTGAATTAATGGTTGATCCTGAATTTCGCTCTTACATGAACTTTAGACTTGGGGCAGAAATAGAATCAGGAGATTGGTGGTTTAATCCAAGCATAGAAGCTCGATGGAAAGAATCAGAGTTTAATAGTTATTACTATGGTTTAAATGACAGCAACAATGACACATTAAGTGCAGGTGTTGATGTAAAAGCGGGCTTTATGTCTCGTTATCATGTTACGTCTAATCTATATCTTCTTGGCGGTAGTTATGTATCTCGTTTAGATGATAGTGCATACAGTAGCCAATATATTGATAATCGTTGGGAATTTGAATACTTCTTAGGGGTGGGTTTCTTTACAGATAGCAGTACTTCCTCTCGCAAAGACATAACAAATAAACCATATTTACGTATAGCTCATGGCTGGGCTACACCATCTAATATTGGCGATATTATTCGCTTAGATTCAGAAAAAGACCCGCATAATAACCAAATGACGTCTGTTTTTTATGGTCTACCCTTAACGGATGAGCTATTTTCACTGCCCATCGATTTGTACTTAACACCTGGTTATGTTCAGCATTGGCAATCAGACGTACAAAATTTAAATTCAGAATTTGTTGTTGCGATTAAGGCTTACGCGACGATCCCATGGCCAACCAAATGGCGATTTGGTGTTGCTGAAGGTCTATCATACATCAATCGCGTTTCTTACATCGAACAGTCTGAAATGGATAGAAAGGGGTATAAAGAAAGTAAGTTATTAAACTATCTAGATTTTTCTTTTGATGTGAATTTGGGTGATTTATTTAATCAGCGAGATTTAGATGGTGTATGGCTTGGTTATAGTATTCATCACCGCTCTGCAATTTTTGAAAACTCATCCCAATATAATCGTATAAAAGGCGGCAGTAACTACAATTCTATTTATATTCAATTCGATATTTAGATAAATAGTTCCATCTAGTTAAGTATAATAAAAATGGCGTTCATATTGAGCGCCATTGTTATTTCTGACTTTTTATTTTATATCAAAGTGTAATAATTAAAACCCACAACAGAATACTACAAAACACAAGAAGGCCAAATAAATAACGTTTAGTCATAATATTATCCTTTCTTATCAATGCATTACCTATTATTACTATCAATAGTGTTATCTGATTGTATTGAATGTTTGATATTAGTCATAAAAAATCGTGCTATTTATACTTTTTAGATAGAGACGATAAAATTTGTTTTGCGAAGCGAAATATGTGCGTTATTATTTTTTGGAATGAATGTCTAAAAATTCGATAAGCTTGGTAAAGGAATACAATGCGAGTTTTTCAAAAAATCACAATAGGAATGTTGATTTTGTCTATTGGGGCGTTAGTTTGGTATCACTTTAAGGGGGATACTAAAATGATTACTATTAGCCCTGAACAATATCAATATTATGCGGCGGATGATAAAAAAGTTGGCGGCATCAGTGAGGCTGTTTTAGTTGAAAAAAATGGCAAACCTTCAATGCGCTGTGCCATGAAAAAAGGAAAATATGCTTGGCCATATTGTGAATTGGCTATTCATCTGTCCGACAGTGTATTTGAAGGTATTGATCTTTCATCGTACTCAAAACTTATTTTAGATATAGACTATAAAAGTGCTGACCCAAATGGTCGATTACGTGTGTATTTGCGAAACAGCAACCCTATATACACGAAACGAAATGATGAAGCATCATTAAAATTTAATGGGGTTGAGTACGAGCCAGGGTTTAATGCTGGACCTAAAGAAATTGCTTTGTCTGATTTTCAGGTTCTGACTTGGTGGATTGCGGATTATAAAGTACCGGTCGAACATACCACACCAGAATTTACTAATATATCAATAATAGAAATCGCCACGCCATCGACAGTGACAAATGGGGATTTTGAAATGACGATAAATAGCATAGAGCTACGTGGCTCATGGATAAAAGAGAACACACTACTCAAAATTATCTTGTACATGTGGTTGGTTATAATTATTGGCTATGTTGTACATGAACAAAAGAGATTAAGCAGAAGCCTTAAAGCAAGTGCTTATCGTGAAGGTCGATTACGTAAATTAAATGATGTCCTTAAAGAGAAGAATGTTGAATTTGCAGAGCTTGCGCATCGTGATTCATTAACTGGGGCTCGAAATCGAAATGCAGTACGCGATTGGTTAGATCAAATGTCTCAACAAGTTCGCTGGGGAAAACAGACCTTCTCTGTTATTTATATAGATATCGACTACTTTAAAAAGATTAATGACAAACTTGGTCACCAAATTGGAGATGATATATTAAGAGAGTTTGTGTTAGTCGTGGCAAGTGCAATTAAAAATACAGATTTTTTGGTGCGTTGGGGAGGGGAAGAATTTATCGTTTTTTGCCCAAACCATAATGTACAACAAGCGGCAGAGAAAGCAGAGCACATTCGCCGAACCGTTGAGCATCATTTATGGTGTCATAATGAGTCACTGACCTGTAGTTTAGGTGTCGCAGAAATGAAAGATGAGCGTATAAGTGAGGTTATTGCTCGTGCTGATGATGCGTTATATAAAGCAAAGAATGCAGGACGAAATCGAGTAATAACCAGTGCTAATATTATGGGCATTAATGATAGCCTGCACTATAGAAATTAAGCATTGCAGCTCTTAATCGTATAAAAATAGTGTATAAAAAGCCTTATATAATTTGTAATAAGGCTTTTTAGTCTATAGGTGTGGGGTCATGTTTGATAGGTTCTTTTGGGCCTAGAAACTTAGGTTGTACATTAAAAATATACAAATCTAATAAAGCTTTCGTTCTCGCCAATATTTCTCTTATTCTGATTTTTGTATTTGCCCACCCTGTAGGAGAAGGTACTACTAAGCAGACTGTATCCATAGAGAAGTGGTTAGCAATAAACACAGCTCGTTGACAATGAAATTTTTGAGTTACGATGGTAAGGCTATTCGCGTCAAATATTTGTGACGCTCTCTGTACAGAATCAAGTGTTCTAAAGCCTGCGTAATCAAGAGTAATATTTTCTTCTGGGATCCCGGCTTTTAATAAGTCTCTTTTCATTGTCCATGGTTCATTATAAGAACGATGAGCGTTATCACCACTTAATAGAAAGTGGGTTACTTTATTTTGTTTGTATAACTCAATGGCAGCATCAATACGATATTGATAGTACGGATTTAACGTTCGGCGAATATATTTACTCGTGCCAAGAACAAGAGCCGTTTCTTGAGAGGGCAGCGTTTCAATATTTTTATATAGTTGAGATGATGTAGATAAAGAAATCGATAAATCTGCCAGCAGAACAGCAGATACAATAACCCCTATGATTAGCGTGATAATTTTCAACCATAACTTAACATGATGAAGTAAAGGGAGTTTCATTGAGCCTCAACTTGATGAGTAGATATTATACTTGGCGATTTTTTTGTGCCCACATACCGATAATAATAAAGGTAGAAAGAACAATAGCAAGCATAAAAGCAGGTTCAATAGATCGCAGTGCAGAAGTGAGAAAGGGTGATGCTTTTACAATTAATAGGCCATAACCAAAAGCATTTACACCGATAAAAGCACAGGTACGAATTAAAAAGTGTTTACCAGATAGAAAAGCACGAAGTGCTCGATTTATATCCCCTCCTAGCATGACTAAAGCACAAGCAATCATAGCAACTGAAATATCTGATAAGTATGGGGTTAAGTAGCTTCCCATTGAGTTAAAGAAAGAAATCACGTGATTCATGTTAGCATCTTTTTAATTTTATTTAGTTAATATATAGGTAATAGAAACATATAGTTGAAAAAAAACCAGAGAAATTTTCTCTGGTTTTGATTTTGGTGGAAATTTTTAATTAAAACGCAGTACGTTTGTAACGACGGTATACTGGTTTCCAGAAGTATTGCTCAATTTTTTGATGCAGTGCTTCGTCAGTAATCTCTAGAGCATACCCTTGTTCAATTGCTTTTCTAGCAACGGCAAAGGCAATTTTCTTAGATACTGTGTGGATCTCTTCCAGTGGTGGAAGAAGCGCACCAGAGCCATTAATAGCAAGTGGCGAACATTCTGCTAATGCACGACTTGATTCTTGTAACATTTCATCAGAAACACGAGTTGCTTTAATTGCCAGTACACCTAGACCAATACCAGGGAAGATAAAACTGTTGTTACATTGTGCAATTGGGTAAGTTTGACCATCGTGTGTTACCGGATCGAATGGGCTACCTGTTGCGACTAGTGCTTGTCCATTAGTCCAACGAATTATATCATTTGGCGTTGCTTCAACACGGCTTGTTGGATTTGATAATGGGAACACAATAGGACGCTCACAATGCTTATGCATTTCCTGAATAACTTCTTTGCTAAATAAGCCAGGAGCACCAGATACACCAATTAATACGGTTGGTTTTGCATTACGCATAACATCGACAAGTGAATAGTTAGGCTCTTCAGAAACCCAGTCTTTCGTATTTTCAGCTTTTTGTACTAAACGTTGTTGGAAATCAAGTAGATTTGGCATGCCTTCTTGCAGTAAGCCCCAACGGTCAACCATGTACACTTGTGAACGTGCTTGCGCATCAGAAATACCTTCAGATACCATTTGAGCAATAATCGCTTCAGCAATACCACAACCCGCCGAACCTGCACCTAAGAAGGCAACACGTTGTTGAGCTAATGAACTGCCCGCGGCTTTACATGCTGCAAGTAGAGAGCCCACAGTAACGGCAGCAGTACCTTGGATATCATCATTAAAGCAACAGATACGATTTTTGTAACGCTCAAGCAAAGGCATCGCATTTTTTTGTGCGAAATCTTCAAATTGAACAAGTGCTTGAGGCCAACGACGTTGAACAGCTTGAATAAAGTCCTCAACAAACTCAGCGTATTCATCACCCGTTACACGAGGGTGACGCCAGCCCATGTACATAGGGTCAGCAAGACGTTGAGGGTTATTCGTACCTACATCAAGAACGATAGGTAGGGTATGCGCAGGACTAATACCACCACATGCGGTATACAGTGCCAACTTACCAATAGGGATACCCATGCCTCCGATACCTTGGTCTCCAAGGCCAAGAATACGTTCGCCATCAGTAACTACAATTACTTTTACGTTTTGGTTTGCGGCATTGTTTAATAGGTCATCAATTCGATTTTTGTTCTCATAAGAGATAAATAACCCACGACCACGACGATAAATATTTGAGAAGTTTTCACACGCAGCACCAACGGTAGGCGTATAAATAATGGGCATCATTTCACTGATATGGTTTTGAACTAAGCGATAAAACAAGGTTTCATTCGTGTCTTGAATATTACGTAGGTAGATATGTTTATCCATATCATTTTCAAAACTTTGATATTGCTTATAAGCGCGACCAGTTTGTTCTTCGATGCTTTCGATTGCTTCAGGAAGTAAGCCTTCTAAGTTAAAATATTTACGCTCAGTAGTGCTGAATGCGCTGCCTTTATTTAGCAGAGGGGTACTTAGAAGTGCTGGGCCAGCATAAGGGATATATAGGGGACGTTTGTTGTTATTCATTGTTATGCTTCTTCAAATCAAGAATGAACCACAGATCCTATTCCTACTTTAAACAAATATCAAAGCGTGAATGAAAATAAAGTGCGAATAGAGTCATGTTTTTATCAATCAAATCCGCTAGAGTAGTCAAATATTCTATTATTTTACGGTTTGTATGTTTTTGTTGCCAATTAATGCCATTCGTTCTGAGTTTTCATCTGTTATTTTAACCAAAAATGCAGTCGTTCAATCTGAAACGGGTTCAGGAAAATCAACACACTTGCCACTATGGGCTGCGGAGCATGGACGTGTCTTAGTCATTGAGCCGAGAAGGATAGCTTGTACCGCATTGGCAGAATATCTAGCACTACAAAGTGGTAAGGCTTTGGGGGAAGATATTGGGTATACGATAAAACTCGATAGTCGATATTGTGAAGAGAGTAAGATTGTATTTGTGACCCCTGGAATCGCATTAAAGTGGTTCATGGAAGACAAATTAGTTTCATTTTCTCATATTATGATTGATGAGTTTCATGAGCGTCGATGGGATACGGATCTATTATTATCGTTATTGCATGATCATCAACAGCATCGTCTTATTTTAACTTCTGCTACCATAGATACTAAGCCATTAGCGATCTATGCAAACGCCACTGTTTTAACTGCTAAAGGCCGACAGTTTACCGTTAAAATATCGCATATTTCTGAGCACTCGCAACAAATGCCATCGGCAAGGAACATCGAACAGCGAATTATCTCAACATTAAAAACGGTTATTCAGCGAGGAGAAACTGGCGATATATTGGTGTTCTTACCAGGTAAAAAAGAAATCATACAATGCGTACAAATAGCCGCAGGGTTATATCTTAATCACCAAGTGATCCCTCTGTTTGCAGGGGTATCAGACTTACATCGTAAGCAAGCATTAACTCAGTCGAGCCAACAGCGGATTATTTTTTCGACTAACGTGGCAGAAACTTCCCTTACCATCCCAAATGTCACGGTGGTTATTGACTCTGGATTAGAGCGAAGAACACACCAACGAAATGGCCGAACTACGTTATCTCTTCAAGCCATTTCTAAAGCGAGTGCCGATCAACGCTCAGGAAGAGCAGGAAGAACTCAATCCGGTCAAGCACTTCGATTGTATGGTGAACATGCTCCACTCGAAAAAATGACACCGCCAGAACTGCAAAGAGAAGAGTTAGTTGAAGCGGTATTGGCGTCTGCCAGTTGTAAGAAAGCTTTGCGAGAGATGACATTCTTAGAGCCGTTACCAGAAAAATCATTAGCGTTAGCCGAAGAAAAACTACAACAAATGGGAGCGATAAACAGTGAGCTTATGATCACTGATTATGGGTCGCAATTGTTTCCCTTACCCATTGATACCCTCTTTTCACATATGCTTTCGGTAGTTAAAGGGCGATCTGAAAAAGAAACCGTTGCCGATTTAGTGGCGGGGCTTTCTGTTTCAAATAAATTGTTCTCAATCGCTAATTCAGAAATGGCACGAGATGAGTTTTTGCGTTGGAACCCTAAATCCTGTGATCTCGTTACTTTAGTCTCTATTGTTCGAAGTCATGATTGTGAAGGATTAATGATTGATGATGAATTGCGTAAAGAAGCTCAGGCATTAGCAAAGCAGATCCGTAATGAATTAGGGCTACCAGAATTATCAGTCAGTAGTCGATTGAAAAGAGAGGAAGTGCTACAGCAATTGGTAGAAAAGCTGCCTGAGTTGGTTTTTGTTCGTAGAGAGAAACGAAGAGAAGCTTTTGGTAATGGTTATTTGGAAGTCGTTCTTGGTCGAAATAATCATTTTTTACCTGCTGATGAAGCCGCTATTATATTTAATCAGTTTTCTTTACCTGGAAGAGGCAATAAACAGACACTAACAATTGCAACGGCACTGGCGCCGATAGATATTTCTTGGGTCATTGAAAGTGGATTGGCGGAATGTCGAGTTGGTGAATGTGTTAATGATAATCAAGACATTAAAATAGCGCATGATTATTACTACGCCAATCGACTATTGAAAACGGTTTATGTTGAACCGAAAGAAGAGGATGCAATAGCGGTTATCGTTTCTCAAGTGATTGACGGTTGCATCTTGCCATCACTTAAGGAGAAAAGAGAAACGGAAATTGCCGCTTGGCAGCTATATTGTCAATTAAATGGCAATAAGAAGATCTCCCTAATGACGTTTGAGTCTTGGTTCACTCAAGAGTTAAGAGAACTGGGAGTTACCTCATTAGAGGATATGGAGATGTTTAGTGAAGATGATTTTATTTATGATGGGATCCCTGAATGGGAATTGAATGATTTCTTATCAACGTATCCTCAAATCGTTGTATTACCCGATGTAACCGTGTCTGTTGAATATTTCCCTTCGAGCAAACGTATCGTGTTAACGTACATAAAAGGCGATAGAAAGAGCGATCTCAAAAGATGGGAGCTTCCTACATGGTCTGGGTGGCGTATTCAATATAAAAAAAACAGTCGCAAAGTAGATATAAGATAATTACACATAAAAAGTGGAATGTCGGTATACATTTTGCTTCTACTATGTAAAAAGGCAAGTTACTGACAAAAGGTCAATTATGAAAAAATGGATGCTATTAATTGCATTGGCTATTCCTCTTGTAACATCAGCAAAAGAATTAAATCGTATTCATAGTTATGAAGACAGCTATGTATTAGGTACCTATACCAATGAGTTGAATAAAGATACCTATGTAGCAGGTGGTTTTGAAGATGCTGATGGGTTACAACAAGTTGAAGTTAAATTTCAATTTTCTTTAGCCGTTCCAATTATTCCGATCAATCAAAGTACATCGGTTATGTTTGCATATACACAAAAATCATTATGGCAGTTGGGAAACAGTGATATTTCATCCCCTTTTAGAGAAACCAACTATAAGCCTCAGTTCTTTGTAATGCATCAATCAAATATGTTGCTATTTAATAATGCAGAGATAGGTTATATCCATGAATCAAATGGACAAACAGCTAGTTTATCTCGTAGTTGGGATAGAATGTATGGTGCCTTAGAACGCATTGACGGTCCTGTTCAGTATGGTGTTAGAGCGTGGTATGTCTTTGCTGATGAAACACCAAATGAAGACATGACTGACTATTTAGGTGACTATGACGTATGGCTAAAGTTCGGAAATGATATAGGCCAGTTTAATACACGTTTTCATTATAATTTTGGAACAAACAAAGGTGGAGCAGAAGCAGGCTATACTTTGTATTTAAATAAATTTGTTGGTTTATATGTTCAAGCCTGGAAGGGATACGGTGAAACCTTAATTGATTATGATCATGACCAAACTCGAATTGGTTTAGGAATGAAGCTAATTCCACCAAATTAATTCAAGTTACTATTTATAATCATTAAGCCTCAATATTTATTGGGGCTTTTTTATGCAAATTATAAATGCGATGCTGATCGTTAAGTATAGGCCGAGAAATGAGGCCACTTACTATGATAGCGATCATTGCTATCATTTATAATATGGATTACGATCGCGCCAGTTTTTTTCTAGGGAATACAATATGATTATAATGATGTTGTTGAGTTTTGTAATTATCGCCGCGGTTTTGTGGTGGTTTTACAGTCGAGATAAAGCGACTTCTTTAAATCCAGCATGGATGATATTTTTTGTTGTTATCAGCATGATTGTTATTTTTTCTTCAGGCCTACGACCAGAAAAATTTGCTGTAAATAATAAAGCCATTACAGAGCCGTTAGGCCCGCTGTCGTATAGCGATAAAATGCGTTATTTAGAAGATCAGTTAAAAGCATCACCTAATGATGCCGAACTTTGGTTTGAGATTGGCCAGGGGTATTTACTCAATGGCGAGTTTTCTAATGCAAGTATCTGTTTTGATTATGCACTGCGCCTTACTGATGAGCCAACAGCAAATCAATACGCAGCAAAGGCGACGACGTTATATTACGCTCACTCTCAAATTATTGATGAAGAAATCCAAGCCTTACTGGATAAAGCGTTAGAGCTAGATGAATATAACCAAGCAGCATTAACCTTAATTGCTTCTGATCATTTTGTGACATTCCGTTATCAAAAAGCGATAAATGCTTGGCAGAAAATTTTAAATTCAGAACGAGTAGATGTAGATAGGGTTACGATCATTAATTCAATTAACCAAGCGAAACAATTGATGCAAGCTCGTCGCTAGTTAAAGAGTTAAAGAGTTAAAGAGTTAAAGAGTTAAAGAGACAGAAAAGCCGACACTTAGTTTATAAAGTGTCGGCTTTTTTATTGCTTGAAAAGTGTGTTAAAGCTCCGTATGTGTAACATTGAGCTAATTCACATATTATTTAATCGGAGCGTAATCTCTTGATTCACGTTCTTTAGCTTGCTCCTCCCACTGTGGAACAACGGTTTCCAAGAAGTGTTTCTTCTCTGCATTCATTGCATCCATATCCATACCTAGTGCTTTTTGTGCAGCAGCTTTAGTAGAGATGTCTGGAATTGCAATAGGGTCTGTAATGCCTTTTTTCGCCAGTAAGCGAACAAGTTTAGTTCGAGCATCTGCTGCTTTATCAACCGCAGTCCCTAATACTTCTAGGGCAACTTCAGGAGCATGCATATGTACGCCGTGTGAAGCAATCGCATAATCCCAACGCCATTGTGCGTGGCGAATGTCTTGTAGGATTGGTTCCATTTCTTTTTGAGTTGCACCGGCATCCCATGCTGCACCAGCCTCAAAATGAGCAGCAACGATTTGACGTTCCGCTGTGAGTTTCATTTTTAGTACTTGAGCTTTACGAGTAGCAACAACGCCTTGTAGCATTTCTTTAGATTGCGTGTGACAATTTGCACAGGTGTCTTCAAAACGGTCAAACGGATTACCAACTTTATGGTCAGTGTATACAGTGCCGTCTTCCTTTGTCACTTTTGGCATATGACAATCCACACAAGTGACTTTGTTCTTACCGTGAATGCCATCTCGCCATGTTTCATAGCCTGGATGTTGTGCTTTTAGCATTGGTGCTTTAGATACTTTATGTGTCCAGTCTTTAAAACCGATCTCATCATAGTACTCTTCCATTTCATCAACCGTAGTTCCTTTATCCCAAGGGAATTTAACGGCTTTAGTTTTACCAGTGAAGTAGTACTCTACGTGACATTGACCACAAACGGCAGCTTGTTGGTCTAAACGAGATTGGTCACCAAAAGGTTTACCAATAGCGTCCATAGCACGCTCTACATGGGGCTTGGTTAATGCCAGTGCAGGACCACCATTTTTAAACTCTTCACTACGAGTATCGTGGCAATCGGCACAACCAATTGGGTTTTGGATTTCACTACCTAAGCGAGCCCATTTACCAGAGAAATAGCCGTCTTCGCCTTGTTCTTCGATTACACGCCCAACATCAGGGCTTTTACAGCTCCAACATGCCATCGGCATAGGGCCTGATTTTTCATCGGTAGGGCCAGCAGTACGAAGGGTTTCTCTTACGTCATCGACAGCATAAAAGTGCCCACGAGCTTTGTTGTAGTCTTTAGCAAAACCGTAGCCAGCCCATAAGATCACCATGTTTGGATCTTCAGCTAATGCGTCTTCGATTTGCACACTGTCAGAGGTAGATCGCCATGTATCGTATTGATCGGCGTACTCAGTTGCATAGGCTTCATTGCGAGGGTCAACTCGCTCACTGTTTTCAGATGCAGCAAAGCTGTGGCTACTTAATAATAACGTAGTCACCATGGCAATTGCAGCGGCTGAACGACGGGTCCATTGCTTTTTCACTATTGTATCTCCAATATTCTTTTAATTAATTAGCCAAGCGTTGTGAAAGCGACTATCAATCAGAATTGGAAACTTTGCTTAGTGTAGCGTAAATGCAAGATGCTTATTTTTTCATCGAAGCTAGAGTTGATTTACATCAAGTTACATAAGTGATCTATATCACCAATAAAGATAACTAACCCTAAAGTGTTAATTTGCACCTTTCTTGTTAAGAATGGTTCTTATTTTTGTTGAAATACAACAAGATAATGATTTATTGATGACTATCACAAAAGAGGTATAAGCTGAGAGTTAATTAGATACAAGTTGTATTATTTAGACACATTTAGTTATAAAATACATTTGTTAAGCGTTGTGGCTAAACTATCCAATGAGAATTGATACCAAAATCTGAAGGGAAATCTTCAGGATTACAATTACTCACCCTCCTATTTGTTCATGTTTTACAGCATCAAATAGTATGGAAAGGGAAGGATATATAATGGGCAAAGTCAAACTCGCCATAGCCACAATGTTGAAGCTTACCTTCGCATTTTGTCTCTATGGTTTGTCTCTGAATGTTGCAGCGGATGAATCGCCCCAAATTAAGGCCGATGCATCAACTCGACATGAGGTGACACTAATTCGTGACCGCGATTATGCGTGTACACAATGTCATAAAGATGAAAAAGAGACACTTAAGGGATCACACGGAGAAGAGTCATTTGCGATTCTTAAACGTGATGTGAATTGTGTTGAGTGTCATAAATCAATTGGGCCTGATCACCGAGAAGGCGCACCTCAAGTTACAAAATATTCTGCGGCACAATCAAAGCAAGGCACGGAAAAAGTGACCCTCTCGTTTGATGAAATTTTACAAGCTAATAGCCAATGTACTGATTGCCACACCTCAGAGAGATTACGAGACGACAGCTGGACGCATGACGTTCATGCTAAAAACTTAACTTGTTCATCTTGTCATGTCGTTCATGGAGAAAAAGAGGCTGTGCTTTCTTTTGATCATTCAACGAAGATTAAGATGTGTGTTGATTGCCACGCTGATTTTAATCAGAAAGAAAATAAGCTAGGAGAATAGTATGAGTTGTTCTAGACGAAATTTTTTAGCTGGTTCTGGTGCGGTTATCTTTACTACCGGAGTTGCAACGACGTCATTGATGAGCAGTAAAAAAACACTGGCTTACTCAATGGAAGATGGAACAAAACGTTATGGCATGGTCCATGATGAGAATGCATGTATTGGCTGCACAGCATGTACCGAAGCGTGTCGTGAAGTGAATAGTGTGCCAGAAGGCGTTTCTCGCTTAGAGATTATCCGTAGTGAACCTCGCGGAGAATTTCCTGACGTTGATTATCGTTTTACACGCAAATCATGCCAGCATTGCGAAAACGCGCCGTGTGTGATGGTGTGTCCGACAGGTGCTGCTTATAAAGATGAAAAAACAGGAATTGTTGATGTTCATAATGAGAAATGTGTGGGTTGTGGCTATTGTTTAGCAGCGTGTCCTTATCAAGTTCGTTTCTTCAATCCTGTTACTAAATCTGCAGATAAATGTGATTTTTGTCGTGAGACTAATTTAGCACAAGGGAAGCAACCTGCTTGTGTTGAATCTTGCCCGACAAAAGCACTGATCTTTGGTGATTTAAACGATAAAGACAGCGAAATTAATACGGTATTAAATAATAACCCAGTATACCGTGACAAAGTGGATCTAGGCACCAAGCCTAAGCTGTATAAGATCCCAAATAAAAAAGGGGAGATTTAAGATGAGTGCATGGGAAGCTGCGTTTAATTTTGACTCTTTGGTATGGGATTGGATCATTGCGATCTATCTATTCTTAGCTGGCATGTCTGCCGGTGCGGTTATGATATCTATTTACTTAAAACGTAAAGTGATTGAAGGTAACCCTGCGGATAATGGCATTATCAAGGCGACGGCAATATTAGCGCCATTTGGTATTATTGCTGGTCTTACTATTTTGATTTTCCACCTAACTAAACCGTTATCTTTTTGGAAAATTATGATCTTCTTTAATCCAACGTCAGTAATGTCGATGGGGGTTATCTTATTCCAAGTGTATATGGTCGTATTGTTTGCTTGGATAGGGGTCATCTTTAGAAAAGAGATCATGGGGTTCTTAAAAGGGAAGTTTGGTTTTATCGACACGATCTTGTTGAAGATAGAACAGTTTGAGAATGCATTAGAAATCTTCTTAGCGGTGCTAGCGGTTATGTTGGCGGCTTATACTGGTTTCTTATTATCAGCATTACAAACCTACCCAATGTTAAATAATCCGGTATTACCGATTTTATTCTTGTTCTCAAGTTTATCTTCGGGGGCCGCGGCGTGTTTACTGTTCGGTGTTCTTGGGTTTAAAGAATCAAGTCATAGTACATCTGTAAAGTGGATACATAACTTTGAGCGTCCAGTTGTGGTGTTTGAATTATTTGTATTAGTTACTTTTTTCACTGGCTTAATTTTCAGTGGAGGTCAAGGTGAGGCTGCTGCATGGGCTGCTATTGGTGGTGGCTTTTGGGGAACTTGGTTCTGGGTTGGTGTGATTGGCTTAGGTATGCTTACGCCATTAGCCCTTAATGCATTTGCGCCAAAAGAAGTCGCTCATGGTAAAGGCTTTATTTTTGTTGTGACATCACTAAGTTTACTTGGTGTATTAATGCTGCGTACGTTTGTGCTTTATGCGGGACAAATGACCGTCGTATAATGTGGTATCGCCATGCTAACGTTACTTCCCATATAGGTAGTTACAGGCATGGCGTTTTTATATCGGTTTAATTTTATGGAAATCAATGGGGCAGTATGATTGCTGAAATCGGTCAATTTTGGTTAATAGCAACGATGATCTTATCATTTGTCGCTATGGGCTCTGTTGGGTATGGTCTTATTAAAAGTGACGAACAATGGTTAATGGCTATTTTTCCTCTTTCTTTACTGAGCGGTTTGTTCTGTATTCTTTCTATCTCTGCGCTTGGTTATGGTTTTTATATCGATGATTTTTCAATTCGATACATTGCTGAACATTCTAATTCAGCGTTACCTGTCTTTTTTAAAATTGCCGCTATTTGGGGAGGCCACGAAGGCTCATTACTGTTTTGGGTATTAACCTTAACCTTATGGGCAGGGCTTATAACGCTAAATAGAAAGCGGGTTGAGCAGGCTTATGTCGTTCGTGTTTTATTGGTGTTAAATACACTGATTGTAATTTTTTCCGCTTTTACTCTTTTCGCTTCAAATCCATTTATTATCTATGTAAATACACCATTAGAAGGCCGAGATCTGAATCCAATGTTGCAAGATATTGGATTGATATTTCATCCACCATTACTTTATTTGGGTTATGTTGGTTTTGCCGCTACGTTTTCTTTTGCTCTGGCAGCGCTAATGATGAAAGAAGTTCCATTTACATGGGTTCGTTATGCAAGAAATTGGACCTTACTGGCATGGGCTTTATTAACGGCAGGGATCAGTTTAGGTTCGTGGTGGGCATATTATGAATTAGGTTGGGGAGGTTGGTGGTTCTGGGATCCGGTAGAGAACGCTTCGTTATTACCATGGTTAACGGCAACCGCGTTATTACATACGTTAATTGTCAGCCATAAACAGCAACAGCTACTTAAAACCTCTGTCGTTTTAGCGTTGCTTACGTTTAGTTTGAGTATTCTTGGTACCTTTGTGGTGCGTTCGGGTGTATTGACTTCGGTTCACGCGTTTGCGGTTGATCCTACTCGTGGCATTATTTTGTTATTGATCCTTTTTGCTGTGCTTTTAGTTTCATTTTCTTTGTATGCACTTAAAAGTAAACAGCTAAATAGTAAATCGATCACTGAGTTGATGAGTCGCGATTTTCTTTTTCTACTGTTATCAGGACTGTTCTCAATAGCGACAATAACCGTGTTGCTAGGCACTTTTTATCCTATGATTTTTCAAATTTTAGGGTTAGGAAATATCTCTGTTGGTGCTCCTTATTTCAATCTACTGTTTGTGCCTATGGCGATAATAGCGCTGTTGATGATGGCCGTTTCAATTTTCGTTCAATGGGGCAAAAAAGCAGAAATCGCGACCAAAAGAAACGGTTTACACTTGGTGCTTGGTTCAATAATCTGTGGGTTGATTATCTACCGACTTCAATACAGTGAGCTATTTATTGTGCCATCGATTATTTGGGTATTAGCTGTCGCTGTTGTTGGAGGTTCATTATGGACAATAAAACAATCACAAGGAAAAGCGCTTGGAATGGCAGTGGCACATATAGGCGTTGCCGTTGTGATGATTGGGGCGGCAATGAATGCTGAGCACTCTTTTGAAACCAGTGCGAAAATGGAACCAGGTATTACTGCGAAATTAGCCGATTATGAGATTACTTATGTAGAAACGGATTTGTTAGTTGCTTCGAACTATACCGCAGAGCAAGCTAATTTAGTGATCAGTGAAGAAGGCAAAGAAATAGCGACAGTTCAGCCACAGCGTCGTCATTATCAAGTACGTGTGATGAACATGAGTGAACCTGCGATGCATTGGTTTTGGCATGGTGATATCTATGTCACTTTGGGTGAAAAACTTAAAGATGGTAGTTTCGCGCTTCGCTTACAATATAAAGCGTACGTGAGGTGGATATGGTTCGGCTCTATCTTAATGGCATTAGGTGGTATTATCGCCATCATTAAAAAGAAAAAAGCGGAAGAAGCATAAAGGCACTCTTGATGAAAACAGGTTCTAAGAAAACAATAGCGAAAATAGGCCTAGCCGTTAGTGTATGTATTGGTATTTTTATCGTATTACTTAGCGGATTAGAAACGAAAGAATCAAGTACTTCAACAGCGATGGTGGGTGAGAGTATCCCTGCTTTTGAATTGCCAGAAGTCATGGATACGTCTGTATTATTAAATGAATCGTTATTTCAGCAACAGCCATTAACCTTGCTAAACGTTTGGGCAGCTTGGTGTGGCATTTGTAAAACCGAGCATCAGTTTTTACATCAATTAAAAGAGCAGGGCATAACCATCATTGGCTTAGACTATCGAGACGATCGCATTGCGGCGAAACAAGTGTTAGAGCAGACAGGTTCACCATACCAAACGGTGATTTTCGATCCAAGAGGATCACTTGCAATGGATTTAGGTGTTTTTGGTACACCGACAACTTTTTTAATTGATCAGAAAGGGGTGATATTACATCGCTTTACTGGCGCTTTAGATGAGAAAAAATGGCAACGTGAATTTGCTCATTTTTTTGAGGAATAATAATGAAACAATGCAAAGAATTACTGTTCTTAATTATTGCATTATTTAGCTCGGTATCTGTTCAGGCTAATTCTGATAATGGTTCAAGCTTGTTTGTTGGCGCGGATAAAGAGGTAATTGAAAGCGTCGAGCTGTTTGAATTTAATTCACCACAAGAGCAGAAACGCTCTATTGATTTAGCGAAACAATTGCGTTGCCCTCAATGCCAAAACCAAAATTTAGTCGAGTCAAATTCGCCAATAGCCAAAGATTTACGCTTGGAAGTTTATCAGCAAATAAAAGCAGGTAAGAGTGATAAAGAAGTGGTAGCATTTATGACGCGTCGTTTTGGGGATTTTGTTTTATATGAACCGCCATTAAATGCGAAAACCTATGTGCTTTGGCTATTGCCGTTATTGCTACTTATTGGTTTTGGCATTATGGCGGTTAAATCAGTGAATAAGAATTGTAAAGAATCTTCTTAGCTTGCTATCGCTGCTGGCTCTGCTTCATAAGACCATTCAACACAATACTTTGCTAATATTTCTAATGAATCCAAACAATGATGCGGTGACTGTAAATTTTGCTCAGCTAGCGCTACTGGGATTTCAGTGCAACCAAGAATAATCGCTTCTGCGCCTCGGGATAACATATCTTTAAATACAGGTAGCATTAACGCTTTCCCTTTTTCAATGTTTCCAGCTTTAACTTCGTAGATACCTTGCATAACTGCTTGTTGCTGCATGTCATTAGTTTCAATCACATCAATATCATACTGGTTGAGCTTCTGTTGATACATTCTTGCTTTCATTGTTGCAGTTGTCGCAAGTAACCCAACCGTTTTATGTTTACGTATTTGGGTCTCTTGTACAACGCTATCAATGATACTAATGGTATGAACATGACTAGTCGCGCTTAACTGTGAATACCAATAATGTGCAGTATTACATGGAATAACAATGCATTCTGCACCAGACTGTTCTAACTGATCAAAGCTGTGTTTTAATTCAGGGTAAGGATCTTCACCATGGCCCATAATAAATGCCGTTCTATCTGGAATTTGTGGAACACTACTCACTACCATTGGAATGTGTTCTTGATCATTATGTGCTGGTGTCTGAGTTATTATTTTCATCATAAACTCAACGGTTGCTAATGGCCCCATCCCACCTAAGATACCTAGTTTTTTATTCATAATATTAATCCTTCAATAAATTTATTGTATCGATTTAGCGCTAAAGAACAGCTGGAGCCAGTAGAAAACCAACGCCAATTGCGACGATGACACCAGTTAGCCCTGGTAACATAAATGGATGGTCGAAAATGTTTTTCCCCATTCGAGTTGAACCCGTTGAGTCAAACTCGATAGCGGCCAAAGAGGTTGGATATGTTGGTAGAACAAAGACACCAGTTACTGCGACAAATGATGCCAAAATAGCCCAATGTGGGACGTTCAAACTAAGAGCTAAGGGAATGATAAGAGGAGTGGTTGCACCTTGAGACATTAATAATGTACAGGTTCCAAAAAGAACGAGAGACAGCAGCATTGGGTAAGAGTGAAGTAATGAACCTGCAAACTCTTTTATTTCAGGTAGGTGTGCATTAACAACGGTAGAGCCCATAGTTACGATACCTAGAATCACAGCAACAGAGCTCATGCCTGAACGAAATGTCGTGGTACGAATAATACGATCAGGGTGGATATTGCACATTGGCACCATTAAGCACGCCGCAGCAAACATGCTTACAATAATAATGTCTCGTGTTGACATCACATCACCGCTTGGAAAAACAGGACGAAGGGATGGAATGGCAGCATAGATAACGATTGCACAGGTAGCTAATGCAAAGAACATTACAGAATATTTGGCTTTTGGATCTATCAGTTCTGTCGTTTTGGTTATTTGTTGTTTGTTTTCTTTTTGAATTTTTTGGTAAACAACATCGTCTTTTAACTCACAGCCTTGGCGAGAAGCAACAAAAGCAGCAACCATAGCAGCGATAAAAGAGGCGGGTAAACAAATAGCCATGATCTCTAAAAAGCTAACGCCAGCAGGCTCCATGATAGAAATCATTGCAGCCATTGCAGCAGAAATCGGAGAACCCGAAATGGCAACTTGAGATGCTACAACCGCGGCAGAAAGTGGTCTAGATGGTCTTTCACCGATTTCTTTAGCGACTTCAGATATTACAGGAAGAGTAGAGAATACGGTGTAACCAGTACCCGCCATAATAGTCATACACCAAGTAATCATTGGTGCTAATACATTGATGTATTTTGGATGGCGACGCATTAAGTTACCAGCGTGATGAACCAACCAATCCATTCCTCCAGCCGCTTGCATTGTTGATGCAGCTGTTACCACAGACATGATGATCAAAATAACATCGATAGCAGGAGCGCTAGGTTCAAGTCCTAACCCAAGCGTTAATATCGCGAGCCCAAGACCTCCCGCTAAACCAACACCGAGGCCACCCATTTTTAGTCCCCAATAGATACAAATTAACACAACAGATATCTCGATTATTACCGACATACAACATCCTTTTTATATTAAATAGTTAAGTTTTTTTAATTAATCTTGCTAATGCAGAAGTTGAATAAATCATGTCAGTCGTTGTGGTTTTTGTTAAATGCTAAGAATTATAGTTGTATGTCAAATCGGCATAGCTAAAAGCGTAAAAATTAGAATTAACTCTCAGTAAGTCGTTTTTTTGGATGATTTTTATACGTTGTAGATGAAATTGTTTTCTCTGAAAGTGATTTATTAGAGTTATCTAGCATAAAAATATTATGTAAATCGTAATAATGCATTTTAGGAATAGTGATGTTCGTCCCTTTAAAGGACAGTGAGAAAATGACATGAATGTAGAAAGTAAGTGGCTAGAAGATTTCTTAGTGCTAGCAAAAGTGCGGAACTTTTCTCAAGCCGCGGCATTAAGGAATGTAACTCAACCCGCGTTTAGTCGACGGATTCGTTTATTAGAAGATACCGTGGGTGCTGAGTTGATTGATCGAAAAAGCAAACCGATTGAGTTAACGCCCAGTGGGAAACTATTCCGGATCACGGCACGAACATTGGTTAATCAAATAATGACGGGTATTAATCAAATTTCAGATTTATCCCGATTGGGAGGTAACGTTGTACAAATCGCGGCAGCTCATTCATTAGCTACAAGTTTAATTCCTACAATACAAAGTTTATTACCAGAGAGTGATTACAAACCGATATTAAGTGTTGAGGCAATTGATGTTGATCAGGCGACCAAAGAATTAAGAGAGGGCGCGTGTGATATTTTATTAGCATTTGATGATGAGATCCTAAGACTGCCGCCTTATCAATCTCAATTACTGTCTAAAACCGAATTATTGCCAGTTAGTGCATGTAACGAGCAAGGCAAGGCGATCTTTAATTTTGATAGTGGAGATCCTTTACCATGGTTAGCTTATAGCTCAACGTCATACATGGGGAGACAAGTTGAAACAGTGCGAGAGCAAGTACAATTAAATCCAATATTCTCGTCATCAATGACCGATATGCTGAAAATGTTGGTGCTTGATCGTCAAGGAATTGCTTGGTTGCCTGCTTATAGTATTAAAGAAGAGTTAAAACAAAAAAAAGTCGCAATTATTGGCGAACCAACATTACGACTTTCTATTGAGTATTATGCTTATCGCTATCAAGCTAGGTTACATCCAGCAGGCGAAAAGGTATGGAGCATTTTGTGTGAAATAGAGTTCTAGTTTTCAGAATTTGGTGCTTTTTCTAAACAAATTGTAGGAACACATAAGATTAAGACGGACGCACTGATAATTGAAGCAATTAGATCTAAAGGCCAGTGCATACCAAGCCAAATACGACTAAAACCAACACCTACTCCCCAAGTAATGACGGCAGTGGTTAAAAGATAGTGCTTATGACGTAATAAAAATCCGCCCCAAAATAAGACACAGATTGCAGCAAATATAGTGTGTCCAGATGGAAATGAATAGTTAGTACTTGCTCGCCATTGTTCAATACGGGCTGGGCTCACTCTGTTTTCGGTATGGCTAATCAGTGCTTGTTTGCTGTCTTCATCTAATGAATAAAAACGTTCAGTACTGTCAACAAGATCAACTTGTACTAAGGCTTGTGTATATGGACGAGGGATCTCAGTTATTGCTTTTACACCGCTTTTAAGCATAAAACTCAATACGAGAAGAATGCCAAACTGTAGATATAAAGAGAGTGTTTTTTTTATAGGTAATCGCTGAATAATAGGGATTGAACAGAGAATCGCTAAGGTAAGAATAAATAGGTATTCACCTGCTGAACGACTCAACCATTTAAGAAGTTCATTTTCAAACGGCGGTAATGATGCGAATAAATCAGGAGCAGGGGTCAGTAGTAAAACCGTCCCCATAACTGAAATAAACAGAAAAAAAGCGATTAATTCGTAAATGCGATGTTTAGGAGAAAAAGAAAAAAACATAATTACTTATTTTATAAGATAGTGAGTGAAATGAGTGTATCGTGATTAACATTTTTATAGTCAAAATAAAGTAAGGAAAAGCGTTAATTAGAGCGATTAATTATTTTATGGTTCAATACGATGACGTATTTACGCATTCTTAGGTAAAACTGATAGGTCGTTCAACGAATACAGATTCTCATTCTGAAGAGCTTTTTTTTGTATATAAATCATGCTCTAATTACCGTTCTATTATTATTTGGTATCAACATGGATTCAGTTATTCGTCGAGCGAAAGAAATCGATTTGTTTTGCTTAAATTCAATGATGTATCAGTTGCATGATGAGCATCATCAACAGTGCCCTGAATTATTTAAAACGGCTTCTGAGATAGAAGAAGAGAAAAGCATCTCTCGTTATTTGGATGACCCTGACTGCATAGTATATGTAGCAGAGTTTAACGGTGCAGTTATTGGATTTGTTACCGCGCATTTTTGTGAATTAGTTTCAACGGTAAGTAAGCCGGTGATGATGGCTACCATAGATGAGCTGTACGTAGAATCAACGTATCGCAGAAATGGCATTGCTGAAGAATTAATGGCACGAATTGAGCAAGAATTAAAGGATTATGGAGTAAAAGAACTCTTTGTTGAAGTTTGGAATTTTAATCAAAAGGCATTAGATTTTTATAACCAGCAAGGCTTAAAAGATCATATTCATTATTTACGTAAATCTTTAAAAGAGGATGAAATATGAAGCAGTTTTTTACTTTGATGTTATTTCTTTCAACATTGTTTTCAGCACTCTTTTCTATACCAGCAATAGCCGATGAAGCACCAAATTCAAAAGGCGCGGTATGCGTTGTTGATGATGGCTTTCGAGTAGTTTTGATTGAAGAGTTAATTACGGGGAAGTTATCATTACCGGGAGGGGGTATTGATAAGGGAGAAACGGCCAGAGAAGCCGCTGAGCGAGAAACATGGGAAGAAGCTGGCTTAGTTGTGACAGCAAAAGAAATCTTACACCAAGATGAAAAGGCTATAATTTATCGTTGTACCAGTGATTCCGATATTATTGTATTTGATTTAGAAACCAGTAATGGCTTTTATCGAATACCATCGTGGTTTGCTCCTCATTACGGTATTGAAACCGAAGCAGTTTACTTAACCGAACCTTATAAAATAAAACATGAGAAATATCGTTACCCAGAACAGTTGGAGTTACTTCAGAGTTGGCTTGCTAAACCGCTAGAGAGTGATAACAGAATTACCTGGGTTAATAATTTAGTTGGTCAAGCATCAGATATACACCAAGTCGAATTAGAATTGTTAATGTCTCTACGGGAAAGCATAGACAGCTTGCCTGCTTTAGTGAACATTAGCATTAAAATGTTTTTTATTATGATAAGTGAAACGAGTTCAGATACTTTTTTCTACTTCCTATTTATTGTTGCACTGGTGTATTTGGGGCGTGAAACTGCACTGACATTATTATTCGGTATTATTCTAAGCGTTGTTCTTACCGAATTAGCTAAACAAGGGCTAGCATTACCTCGACCGTTTGTTTATTTGCCGCAATTGCAGCTTACTCAAGCTAATGGATTTGGAATGCCAAGCATGAACGCCATGCTTTCCGTTATCATTTATGGTGTGTTTTATCTTTCATTAAAGAGAAAACAATTATCGACGTTGATACTACATCGATATGCCTGTCTTTTTGTTGGATTGATAATTGTGCAGTCAATTTCACGAGTATGGTTAGGCGTTCACTTTTTAACAGACTCTATTGTAGGTATTGCACTGGGCGCGATGGTTATTGTCCATTTTTCGAGTTTACAGCGTAAGCATGGCGATTTGTTATATCGTGTGATAGCAGGTATGCCATTTTGGTTAATTATGTCGTTCGTAACCAGTGGTATTGCCTTTATTATGCTGTATATGAATTATTTATATATGGCAGTGTTATCTTGGGCTGTAGTTTTAGCCATTTCGCTATCGAAAGCGCAGCCGATACTTAACATAAAAGATCGTTTATTGACTCTGTGTGCTTTGTTAGTTGTGATAATAGCTATACGTTTTAGTGCCGATTTATTATTAGGCACATTAGAAGCAAGTTCGGTTATTGTTTTAGTTATAAAATCAGTCGAAAACTTCGCGCAAATATTTATGCTCATCACGATGTCAGCTTGGTTGCCACGTTATTTAAATGATCGTAGAAAGGCTTGATAAGATTAGTGGTTGCCTTAGTTAACGAAGGCAACCACTATTAAGTCATAACAAAAGATGCGGATAGGTTTATTTAGAATGCTCTTCTAGCCATTCTAATGCGTCATTTTGTACAGAAATTCGTTGTGTTTTATACAGTTTTTCGCCAGTAAAATCTCGATATGTGTCTGCTTCAGGATAAGCCTTCGCTGCAGCTAAATTAAACCAAAAATACGCCTTTTCCATATCTTGTTTAACCTCAATACCTTTAAAATATAGAAAGCCAAGATTGCGCATTGAGGTCGCATTACCTAATTCAGCTGCTTGGACGTACAGCAATTCAGCTTGATTAGTATTTTGAACTAATCCTTTGCCTTGTAGATACAAGTCTGCAAGATTATTCATAGCATTACTGTTATTCATCTCAATTGCTTTATTGTACCAATTGGTAGCTGTCGTAAACTTATTCTGTGATTCATATACTTTACCAAGGTTATAGTAAGCCATTGAGCTTTCATTTTTGGCTGCTTTAGTAAAATATTGAATGGCTAAGTGCGTATTAACACCAGTACCAATACCTTTCGCGTACATCACACCTATTTTATTTTGTGCTTCAATTGACCCATTGTTTGCAGCGCTTGTTAACCAGGTAATCGCATCTTTATAGTTGTCTTGGTTTAAATAGGCAGTGCCTTTTAAGTAATCTTGATGTGCTTCTGTATTAGCTAACGCTAAGGAGGAGCATAATGACGCAGATAATAGGAGTGATTTTAATATTAATTTCATTACAGAACCAAAGAGTTAGCTAATATAGAATGATATGTTATCAATAAAATTAGAGGACAGCGAGAGATAATAAGGCAATGAATTGAATAAAATAATGTTTTTGAACGTAGAAGCTCTTTGAGAATAAGAGCTTCTATTTAAAGCTTATTGACTTTGCACTGCGATACGTGGAGGCAGTATATTAGATTTTCTGAACTCTTGCATAACGCGTAAAGTAATGTCTGTCTCAAATAACTTTTCTACCTTTATATCAACAACATAAGCCTTGCAGGTGAGTTGTATAGCCAAATAGTTATCAGTAATGGTTTGTTTAACTAAAACAACAACCGGTTTTGGTAAGTGTATATAACGACTAGAAGATGCCGCTTCTTGAATAATATCGCGCGCAGTATTAATGTCTTGATCCATACCAATATAGAAAGGGATAACTACTTGCATATCTAATGCACCATAGTTCCCACTTACAACAACATCATTTAAGAATTTATTGTTCGGGATCGTAATAATGTCATCAGTTAAGGTTTGCATTCTTACTGAACGTAATCCGATAGTAATAATATCGCCATAGTGTCCTTCAAATGTGACTCTGTCACCGACTTGGAAAGGGCGATCAATCATAACGGTCAGGCCTGCAATAAAAGAAGCAGTAAGATCTTTTAAAGCGAAACCAACTGAAACCGCAATTGTACCGCCTATTAATGCCAGTACTCTTTCATCAACACGAAAACTGAGCATGAATACCGCCATACCAGTCGACATATAAATAAAGAATTGAAAGAAGGATTGTAATTTTTGCATCAACATACGGCGTTGAGCAAATTGACTACTGATCCCATCAACAATCGATTGAGTAAAGCGCAATAATAGCCAAGCGACAAATACAATAACGAATGAAAAAGCGACACCGCTCCAGCGAATTAAACTGGCAAACTGGTGTAAGTTATCGATAGATTGAGCTTCTTCAGCAAAGGTTGTGCTACCAAAGGTGAGCGTAATGAAAAATATAAATAATCTAAGCATATTATTTCACCAATAAGTGTTGACGATGCAAAACGTTTGTAATGTGGCGGAACCAATGATCAGAAATACGAGCCTTATCATCACTCCATTCAATATAGCCGCGGCTTTGAAAGTATCTAAGTGTACTGATGACTTCAGCCATACTTAATCGACTGCATTCACACAGATCTTCTGGAGAAGCAATTTCAAGCTGAACAATAGAGCGAAGAACGGCAAGCATCGGCTTAGGCATAGCTTCTAAGTCGTCTGAGTGCGGGGCTCTGAATAATCGAACTAAAACGGCATCAGTATCCTTATCCCTATGTAACGATAAACGGAAAAAGCGCAATGCGACAGTTGGGTTACCATCAGAGTAATCCCACAAAATACGATAAAATCCGTTTTTAGCTCGTTCTTCTTCTGTTAAATTTTCTTCATCCCATTGTCTTGGTAGCACTAAGCCATCAAAAGAAATTGAAGGTGTTTTTTCATTCGTTTCTGCTGCTTGTGTGGTGGTAATGCGAGATTCGAGCAACTGACCAATTTGTTTTTCATCCCATTTAGGCATAAAGGTAACAAGATCAAATAATAGACGTTCGCCACGAGCGCGATCAATGAAACGCCAACTTGATTTTTCGATAGCTAATACAACGCGATGGCTTTTTCGAGCACGACGAAGTAGGTTGGTTAATTTCATTAAATCGACTAAACCATTTACTTTCGGTTTGACTAGGCGCTGCGTATTATCAAAAGCCAATAGATAGCAAGTATCACTGTTACGTAAATGCTGAAGAATATCTCTTTCTGTTGATCCTTCAGATAACCCTAACTGTTTTGCGAATTCTGGTAATAAAGCAGAGTATCCATCATATGGGCAATTTAAGTAGAGAGGCTGTGCATTTTTTACTTTATTAAGTAAGCGTTTTAGTAAGGTAGTTGTACCTACACCTCGTTCGCCAGAAAGTACACATACTGCTGGACTGTCAGTTAATAGGTAACGTGACAGGGCTGTCATTTCTTCTTTAGCATAATCTTCAATTAATACGGACTCTTCAGAGCCTGGAGATATGTAATCAAAAGCAGCGGTACCCTTAATTCGAACAAGATTAGACTGTTCACGAGACACTTCGGTTTGTTTAGCCACTTCTATTCTAAATAAATACGCTAAAGCATGGCTAAATGCAGCGTATTGAGATAACACACTAATAACGCTGTGTTGAATCGCTCGCCATGAAAGCCAAGCTGCAGCACATGCTGTAGCAATAATTGAGATTAAAAATGTTTCTTGGTTACGAGCTGCCCACTGTATTGATACCGGTAATGGATCAATATGGTTGATTCTATCAAAAACAATCGTCCGCCATTGTTTGAGAGTATAAACCGTTAAAAGAACAAAGAATAAATAGACTAAAGAATTAATCCAAGCATAAATAGTACCTTGCCCCAGTGTTCTTGAAGATATTTGTAAAATGACACCAGCAACAATAATCCCCCAAACGTAATGGCGAATAGACGCTAGACGTAAGGTAATGATTTCTTTTTTATTATGCTTACTATTGCGATAAATAAATTCAAGGATAAAACTTACCGCTATTGAGCCACCCAATACCCACCATGTAAATATTTCCAAAAATATTAGGTGCTGTAAGCTTGGTAGTGTTGAAATAATACGTAGCGTAACCGTAATGAGAAGTAACCAAGCTATCGCTTTATGTGCTCGAGTTAGGTACCAAATGCCTCGGATGAATAAATTGGGTTTATTGGTTCCTTCAAGTTTTGATTTTTTGAAGTCTTTAATTAGACGATCACTATTTCTAAGCCACCAACTAAAGATAAAAAAGACACAAAGCACTTTAAAAATAACGCTAATGATAGGAACTGGAGATATTCTCAAATCACGCAATAAATTTTTAAAACTGCGGATTTGGTAATGAATGTAATATTCGATATTTAATTGAGTAATGGTTAATTCAGAATAAAATTGAGTTACTCCGTATGGGCCAAACCCAGTTAATTGATCTCTTGTAATTTGGTCTGTTAATTTTAGTAATTGTTGTTTGCTTAAATTTAATGAATTTAACGATTGATGATTATTTTCAACCAATAACCAATTCATCTCATCTGGCGCTTTTCTATAGTTTTTTAGCGCTGTTTTAAGTTCCTCAGCGTGTTTTTTTTGCTGAGAAATCGTTGTTGATAGTAGCCGCTTTACTTGCGCGTAATCATTACTAGAAAAAAAATGTTGTTCTGGTAGAGCTCTAATATCATTTTCAATTGTTTGAACTTGAGGGCTAATTTTTATTGGTTGCTCATCAGAAAGCCCCCAGCTTGCAAAGCTAAGGTGTGAGAAGATAAAAAGAGACACAAACAAATAGTAATGAGACGTTTTTTTCATATAAGCCATAATAATGAATGATTTGTTTATAACCTTAGCTAACTTTTGCTAAAAGAACAGTAACAAAGCTAGGAATTCTAAATAAAAAATACTCAAACTGTGTTGTTTTGTATGTTTGTGTGCGTTTTCATAAGAAATAGCAAGATAAAGCTAGATTTCTAAAAGGTATTCATTCTAATTGAGTGCGAAAATCATTAGAATAGGTTTATAAAAACGTGTTCCATTTTTCGATGATATTGATATGTATTGGTTCTTATTTTTTGGCAGTGTATTTTGCTTAATTGTCATGATATGGCATTTTCACTCTGTTGATAAAAAAAGGTTAACAAGAGCTCGACGTAAACAGCATGACTTGCATGTATCTACGCCAGCTACTTTTGATGATGAAGCAGATAGACAGGATAAAATAAATAGAGCGAATAGCGGGAATATTACAGCACAGTTGGCACTAGGGGCTGATTTAGAGCTTGTTGATCAAAACGGGGCGATAAAGTGGTACCTCAAAGCGGCTGAGAAAAATAGCCAACAAGCTTTTTATGCGTTAGTTCGATTGTATGATGATAATTATGATGATCCTGAAGCCAGTGAAAAGTCTAAATATTGGGCTGCGCGACTAGGTGACTCTACAGGAAAACAAAGTTCCACTTTTATTTTAGGTAAACTTTATTTAGAAGGGGTAGGTTGCGAGAAAGATATAGAGTTAGGGTTAAAAACGATTACGACCTTAGCATTAAATGAGCATCTTGAAGCTCAATTATTTCTCGCTCAATGGTACCAAAGGCAGCAAGAGGGGCACCCTGAAGGCTTTTATTGGATGTTACGAGCAGCTTATCAAGATGATCCTAAAGCTATGGTTACCGTTAGCTCTTGTTACTATCATGGAATAGGAGTAAAGAAAGATATCTACAGAGCGATTTATTGGACAGAGCGTGGTGGAGAGCTTAAAAGCCCTGAATCACAATATCGTTCAGCTCAATATAACCAAAAAGTGTCTTCTTCCCATAATGCAGTTGCTTACATCTGGGCTTATCTTTCTGTGGCTAATGGGCATGAAGAAGCTCATAGTTTAAAGAATGATTTAGAGGCAAGCTTACCTCTGGAAAACTTATTAACGATTCAAAATGTAGCTCGTAAGCTGCATGTGTTAATGGATGAGAAACCAGTAAAGAAACACTCGGTAATTCGTTTACTTAACAAGTTTTATGTTAGAGAAAATTACTTACCGACAGAAGACATTAGTGATGAATGTGCAATGTATACTAGTTAGTGTGTTTCTGGTGTATGAGCGAACTCTAGAATAATAGATACAAAAATGCCAGCCTGTGAGGGCTGGCATTTTTTATGTTTATCGAATACTTATCGATTAATCATCACGCATAATACCAAGAATGCTTAGTAGGCTGATGAAGATATTGTAGATAGAAACATACAGCGTAATCGTTGCTGAAATGTAGCTTGTTTCACCGCCACGGATGATTGATTGTGTTGTTAATAGAATCGCACCTGTAGAGAACAGAATGAACATGCCACTCATTGCAAGGTGTAATAAAGGCATTTGTAGGAAGATATTCGCTACCATACCAATTAGAAGAACAACAAAACCAGCCATTAACACGCCATTAAGGAATGATAAATCACGCTTAGTTGTTAATGCGTAAGCCGATGCAGCCATGAAAGAAAGGGCTGTGCCACCAAGTGCTGTTAAGATCACATCACCCATACCTGCACCAATGTACATGTTAAGGATTGGACCGATCGTGTAGCCTAGGAAGCCTGTAAATAAGAAAGTAAATACAAGACCCATGCTGTTGTTACGGTTCTTTTCTGTTAAGAACAATAGACCGTAGAAACCAACAAGCATAATGATAATACCTGGGCGAGGTAAGTTCAGTGCCATTGATACACCAGCAACAAGTGCTGACCATAACAGTGTCATTGATAGTAAAAAGTAAGTATTACGTAATACTTTATTTGTTTGTAGAGCCGACTCTTGAGTATGAGTTTGGCCGAACATTTGATTATTCATCGTATTCCCCTTGGAATGGACAGACATAAATATATAGACAGTTATGGCGCTTATAGTTCAAAAAATCAAGTTTGTTCGCGTTTTTGAACTGAATTAATTGAGCTGGAAACCATTTTACATCAGTGTATTAACTTAGCTTGCGTACTTTGTAAGCATCTGTAACAAGTGATAAATTCACCTAGATAGTGGTTATAAGTACTTTCGTGGTCTTATGTTGTTGAAGTTAACAAGTTTGTGAATACATACCTTCTTTTATGAAAGCAAGGTATAGTGCTCTCAGAGAATAAAAATTAAGGATAAGAGCAGTAATGAGATATTTTCCCATTTTTATGGATATTCAAAAGCGACCAGTATTAGTCATTGGTGGTGGGGAAGTGGCGTGTCGAAAGATAGATATGCTATTGCAAGCAGATGCAGATATTACCGTGGTGGCCCCTTCAATTAAATCTTACCTAATGAATTACGTTGAAGAAGATAAGATTCATTATATAAAAGGTTTTTATCATAGCGATTTACTTGATAAACAATCATATGTTCAAGTGTGGGCAACGACAGACAACTCAGAGTTGAATCATCAAGTTTATCGTGATGCACATGACGCTCGTATTTTAGTCAATGTTGTCGATGATACACCGCATTGCGATTTCATTACGCCATCAATGGTAAATCGAGGACGTGTTCAAGTTGCAATATCTAGTGGTGGTTCGTCACCAGTCTTAATAAGAATGATACGTGAGCAAATGGAAACGCAGCTGTCCTCTAAGATTGCCATGTTAGCTGATTTTGGTGCTGATAAGAGAAATGTGATTAAGCAACACTTTATGACGGTTGACGAGCGCCGTAAGTTTTGGGAAACATTTTTACGATCTCCTGAAGTCGAAAAGTTAACAACACGAAATGAATTAGAGCAGTTATTTTCACAGTACTTATCATCGAATATCGAAACAAAGGCTGAACGAAATTGGATCGAATATCATCAAGAGACAGAAATGTTAACGTTAAAATCGTTACGTTTAATGCAGCAAGCAGAATGGGTGATTTGTTTTAATGATTGCCCTTCAGAGTTTGTGGAATTATGTCGTCGTGATGCAGAGCGTCTTTATGTCGATACAGAGCAAGAGATTGCAGAGTACCTACATCAAGCGGAAGTGGAAAATATACGAGTCACGATCTTATTAAAAAAGGGACATTTACTGCGAAATGCAACGTTACAAGCTTACTTATCAAGTGACATTTATGTCCCAACGCTTTAAGGAGGACTAAATGCAATACTTGATGATAAAAGACGCCATAGAAGAGCAAATAGAAAGTGGAATGCTAAAATCTGGACATAAGTTGCCATCAGAGAGAGTGCTTGCAGAATCTTTCTCAACCACACGTATAACTCTGCGTGAGGCGCTCAATCATTTAGCTCTATCAGGTAAAGTATATAAAGAAGAGCGTCGTGGTTGGTTCGTTTCTACAGATACATTGAGCTTTAATCCTGTAACCGACACTGATTTTGCTAAGGTATGCCAAAAACAAAAATGGCATTACGCTGTAAGCAGTATAAGCGCACAAAGGGTATTAGCACCGAAAGAGATTGCAGAAACGTTACAGTTGCCGCCATTTTCATACGTAATAATGCAGACTAAATTGTGGACCATTGAAGGAAGAAAGGCCGCAGTTCAATATCAGTATGCACCTGAAAAACAGTTTTCAAACATAGCAATGATAGACGAAGATGCGAATCTTACTGAGTATTTAAAAGTGCATTATTTGTGCGAAAGTCAAAAGAATAGAGTGAAAGTCGAAGTGGCACCAGCGACTGAATTAGAGTCAAGTACGTTAAATATCAGTAGTGGTAGTATGCTAATGTCTATTACTCAAACAGCAATAAATAACCAAAATATCAGCTATTTATTGCAAGTACTTCGAATTTCCCATGATCTAGTCACAATTGAAATAGAGTAATAGTTTATTCATTAAAAAGGTGAGATTTGTTTGATTTGATTAATAAGCTCTCCCTCGGTCAGAGGTTCAGAGTTTAGATCAAATTCAGCAGAGGCTCCGCCTTTTAACATATAAACCCTAGTTCCGCAGTGGTCATAGTGGTACCACTTTCCATCAATACATACATCGGTATAGCATTTAGGGTTTCTTAATAAAGTCATAATATCGCTCCCTGATACATTTATTTAACAAAGTTAAAGTATCGTGCAATCAAGGGCAGTTGTTTGATTTAAATCAAAGTGCTTTGATTTTATACTCAATATGCGACTAAAGTATTATCTTAAAAGCTTTGGAGCCTGGGTTCCAGCAACAGGGCGGTTAACTGAAATTGTTCTTCCTTTTTTAAGGCCTTTCTCATAATCAGCAGTAATATTCGCCATCGCTTCTTTTAGTTGTTGCTTAAACGTTTCACGGTCAATATTTTTAAATTCTTTATCGATGTAATCATTGATCTTGTTTGCTGATTCGTCATCGGGTGCAATTACGGGTAATTTTTCAAGAGCGCCTTCAATCCAACCAGCTAAAAATGAATTCACTCGTTTAGTGACTTCGAGTTGTCCTTTGCCAGAGCCTGCAAAACTATTTTTAAACTGGCCGGTTTGCTCATTCATTTCACGGTAAACAATATCGAAGGCAAAAGCCGCGAAAATAGCACGATCAGCAGAACCAATAAATTCGACTTTTTTTAGCCCTTTGTGGTTTAGCAATACCGCTTCAACACCAAATCGGGTATTGATACCACGAATGATTTTTAAAATATTGCTGCCAACGTTACTCGGAAGTAGATGAGTACTTTGTGTTTTCCCCATCTTAATAAATTCAATGTCATCTTTTTCAAGGCCATACTTAAGCATAAGGCGATGCGCCATCTTAATGGCTTGAGCTGCTTCATTCACATTAGCTGAATTACCAAGTTCAAGACATTTAGCGATCTTTTTTAGAGCCTTTTGCTTTGTAGACGACATAGATTTACCTTACTTTTTACGGGGCCGTTATTTTACCTGTCTCTTATTTAATTTGGAAGGTATTTGGTATTCAAAAGGTGTAGAAGAGAATTTAGTAAGGAGAAAGATATATACGAGAACCTAAGGTGGTGCTCTATGTAAGTAACGATCACACAGAAACACCAATTACATTTAGTACTAAATATATTCGATAGAGTAAATTAAATGCCTAGCTCATCAAATAATGAATCATCAAAATCTTGAGAACTATCCTTTTTACTCTCTGATTTTTGATTACTTCCTGATTTATGCTGCTCAAAAAGATCATCAGCATTAAATTCTTCTTCTTCTTCAAACTCTTCAAGTTGAATAAATTCAGTTTTATCCATTGCTAGTTCAAGATAGAAGATATGATTATTTTCTGTAGTAAAAGTAACGCGACGGGCTTGAGGGCGATCTAAATTAGTATCAACTGATAAGATCACTTGTTTGTTTAGTGAAAGCATCTTTGGTTGGTTTTGTGAGATCGTCGTTTGCAATGTTTTGCGGATCTGGCCTGTAAAGTCACCAACGATTTGGTTCATTAATTCACCAAGAACATCTCCAACTTCATCTGAAGTGTGCAAAATAGCAAGTTCTTCATCTGGCATGCCCATATTACGCATATACTTTGTATACAATTCTAGTGCGGCATCTTTAGTAAAGTTTGTTACTACTAACCCAGAGAAGCCCCCATCAAAGAGAACAAAACACCCAAAGTCTGGCTTTAAACTCGTTTTAGTGATTTTTTGAACCATTGCTGAATAGTTCACTGAACTTTGAGTTGCTTTACTCAGTACGCCTGACATTGAGCGACAAAGTGTTAATAAAATATCATCAGTAGTGATTGTTTTGCTTTTTCTTATTGCAGGTTTCATAACGTTCTCTATAAAAGTGTTACGGCGATATGAATTACACAAGCAATAAATATGCCACAGAATCAAACCAGAGCAGCGTGCTGTTACTGGTCTGCGCGGTGTATCTGCCTACTTATTTTTAAATGAGAAACAAGACTGATAGGCAAAAAGACAAATATTTAGCCGATATAGCATAGGTTAGATGTTTTATCCATTCGAGATGTTGTAAAGTGTGTATAGAACAACATAATGACGCTGAGGATCAGCGATTAAAGGAGCATGGAGCAATGTTACCAGTATTACCATTCCAATCTACTATTGACCCCAAAGTAGTTGGTTATTTAGAAGCATTAAAGAAAACCGATTTTAGTGGTGATATCGAAACAACCTATTCGAGTCGTTTAGCCGTATCAACCGACAACAGTGTTTATCAACAATTGCCACAGGCAGTATTGTTGCCAAGAACCACTAAAGACGTTGAGTGCCTAACCAAATTAGCAAACCAAGAACAATATAAAAGCATTACATTTTCTCCTCGTGGTGGTGGAACAGGCACAAATGGACAGTCATTAACAAAAGGCATTGTGGTCGATTTATCACGCCATATGAATAACGTTCTTGAGATCAACATTGAACAAGGCTGGGCGAGAGTTCAAACCGGTTTAATTAAAGATCAATTAAATGATGCACTTCGACCTCATGGTTTTTTCTTTTCACCTGATTTATCAACCAGTAACCGTGCAACCATTGGTGGGATGATTAATACCGATGCATCGGGACAAGGTTCACTTAAATATGGAAAAACCTCCGATCACGTATTAGGAATTACAGCCGTTCTTGCTAATGGCTCGTATTTGAATACAGAGCTCACTTATGATGAACAGCCAGATCCTATACAGTCTGTTTTAGATGTTACTACTGGGGTTTGTCGCCAAAATCGTCAAAAAATAGAAGAGAAGTTCCCTCCATTGAATCGTTTTTTAACGGGATACGATTTAAAAAACGCATTAAATACAGAAACCGATCAATTCGATATAACGCGAGTGTTATGTGGTGCAGAAGGGTCATTAGCCTTTTTAACCGAAGCGAAAGTCAATATCACGCCTATTCCAAAAGCCAGGACTTTAATCAATGTAAAATATGATACGTTTGATGCTGCATTACGAAATGCCCCATTTATGGTTGAAGCTAATGCGCTTTCTGTAGAAACCATCGATTCAAGAGTACTGAATTTTGCAAAGCAAGACATTGTTTGGCATAGCGTTAGTGATTTAATTGCTGATGTTCCAAACAAAGAAATGCTTGGCTTAAATATGGTGGAGTTTGCAGGAACAGAGCCAGAAGTGGTTGAACGACAAGTTTCGGATCTTATTGTAAAGTTAGATCAACTTATTGAATCAGAAGCTGCCGGTATTATTGGTTATCAAATAACGCAAGATGTAGCTAGCATTGGTCGTATTTATACGATGCGAAAAAAAGCCGTGGGATTATTAGGTGCAACGAAAGGGGCAGCAAAGCCTGTTGCTTTTGCTGAAGATACCTGTGTGCCACCAGAGAACTTGGCTGATTTTATTCAAGAGTTTAGAGAGTTATTAGATTCACATCAGCTCAACTACGGTATGTTTGGCCACGTTGATGCTGGGGTACTGCATGTACGTCCTGCGTTAGATATGTGCGATCCAAAACAAGAAGCATTAATGCATACCATTTCAGATCAAGTGGTTGCTTTAGTGTCAAAATACGGTGGTTTAATGTGGGGGGAGCACGGTAAAGGCTTCCGTTCAGAGTATGGACCTGAGTTTTTTGGTGAAGAGCTATTTCTAGAGTTACGTCGCGTGAAAAGTGCTTTTGACCCTCACAATAAAATGAATCCGGGAAAAATCTGTACGCCGTTAGACAGTAATGATGAATTAGTTAAAGTAAGTGATACAAAGCGTGGATATTATGACCGCCAAATTCCAATTGAAGTAAGAGATAGCTTTAATCAAGCGATGGAATGTAATGGTAATGGTTTGTGCTTTAATTATGAAACAAGCTCACCAATGTGCCCATCAATGAAAGTAACAGCAGATCGTCGTCACTCTCCAAAAGGGCGAGCAGGGCTTGTTCGTGAATGGTTGCGTCAATTATCAGAACAAGGAATTGATCCTGTTGAGTTAGAGCGAGAACTTCTAACAAAGCGCCCCTCGATTAAGCAAATTATAGATCGTATTCGAAATCGTATAAATAAAGATAAAGAATACGATTATTCGCATGAAGTGCATGACGCAATGATGGGCTGTTTAGCTTGTAAAGCCTGCGCAAGCCAATGTCCAATTAAAGTAGATGTACCAAGTTTTCGTTCGCGTTTTTTAAATATCTATCACAGCCGTTATCAACGACCAATGAAAGATTACATGGTGGCGAATATTGAAACTATGTTGCCGCTCATGGCTAAAGTACCCAAAGTGATTAATGGCATATTAAAACAATCTGCAACGAAAACGTTAACGAAAAAAATAGTAGGCTATGTTGATATGCCTTTACTGTCTGTTCCCACGTTAGCTGAACACTGTCAGAAGAAAAATATTTCTCCATTTAACCTAGAAAAATTGAAAGGTATTTCTGAAAAGGAACGTAAGAAGCATGTACTGATTGTTCAAGATCCGTTCACTAGTTATTATGACGCTGGTGTCGTGAGTGATTTTGTTGAACTCATTCAACGCCTAGGATTAAAGCCCGTATTGTTGCCATTTAAACCCAATGGCAAAGCACAGCATGTAAAAGGTTTTTTAAAACAGTTTACAACCACAGCTCAAACAACAAGTGAGTTTTTAAATCAAGTTTCTGAATTAAAAATACCAATGGTTGGCGTAGATCCTGCATTAGTTCTTTGCTATAGGGATGAATACAATGAAATTTTGGCGGATAACCGTGGTGATTTTACAGTTTTGACAGTGCATGAGTGGTTGTATCCTAAACTATCTTCTTTTGATAAAGCGACGGTGTTTGATACAAGGCCTTGGCAATTATTTGCCCATTGTACTGAAAAAACTAAAATGCCAAATGCTGAAAAGGAATGGGGAGAGATATTTACTCATTTTGGATTAACATTAAATACGGTCCCGGTAGGTTGTTGTGGTATGGCTGGTACTTATGGACATGAAGCGGATAAATTAGAGAGCTCAAAAGCAATTTATGATTTAAGTTGGAAAGGTAACTTAGCTAATTTAGATAAAGAGCGCTGTCTGATCACTGGGTACTCATGCCGAAGTCAAGTAAAGCGCTTTGAAGGAGAGCAATTGCAGCATCCTTTACAAGCGATATTGACGAATATTTAAATAGCTTAATTCTGCGTTATTTTGTGATAAAGTAGCGCAGAATTTCCGTGAGTTAGTTCACGTTATTTTACATGTATGTTGATTTTATATGTAATTTAGGGTTTCTTTATATTTACGGGTTGGTATGTTGTTGGTGTTACTTTTGTTAGAGTTATATGATAAATGAGCAGTGCTGAGTTAATTAGACGCATTCCACAAATGAATGTGTTGGTTTTTACTGAAAAAAGAGAGCGTAGTACTCAGATCCGTCAGTTTTTTCAGAAAGCAGGCTTTAAGAGTGCTGATTCTTTTAATGTCAGTATGAGAGCTTCAGAATTACCTGTTTATGACTATTATTTTATTGAATACCATTATGCTGATCATGAAGTAATTTGTGAGATAGTTAACCACGCTCGTGAAAAAGCTAAGTTTGGTAAACGTCCTATTTTTATTATCGACATTGATAATGATGACTCACTAGTTGATGATATTAATGCAAGAGAGCTTTTTCCTGATTTTGTTGTTAATAGTCCAATTAATTTTGGTTATATAGATGATTTAATTAAAAAATCCTTTAATCTAACCTTGCTTATAGAAAAGTTAGTGGGCGAAGTCAAAGGATCTCAATCCGCTTTTATTCAGCGCGCACAGACTTATCCTGGAACGTATAAAAATCGAATGTTACTCAATATGACTTTAGAAGAGTTGTATAAAGCGAAAGATTTTTCAACTTTTAAAAAAGTGTATCAGCGTCACGACAAAAGTGAAATAATGCCTCAGAATTTAATGGCGTATTGTCATGTGGTAGAAAAACCAAAAGCAATCCCTGTTCTTGAGCTTTTACTTCGTTCGAAAAAGTATTTATTCAAAGCAAACTTAATGCTTGCTGATATTTATACTGAAGCAAAACAGCTATCTAAAGTCCAAGCTTCTTTAGCAAAAGCTTTTGAACATAATCCAAAAAATGACAATGCTTTCTATTCTTATTTAAAATTTATCATTGAAAATAATGAACCCGCATTAGTACATAATATGGTAATGAAACGTTTTTATCATATAGGTATTAATCCTACGACATTAAATCGTATGATCATGGATATTGCAGACATTGTTTACAAGTCAAATATGACCTTAAATAAAGATCAGTATCGTCGTTATTTTGGGCAACTTATCATTACGCTAAAAAAACGTATAGCGATGGATAAGCGTGATGAACTACAGGGTTATATTAATATTTTTATTGCTCGTCAATTGTACAAACAAGGTAAGCGTTATAAAGCCAAGGCAATAGCGACGACTTGTTATCACCGCTTTTTATCTGAGCGAAAAGTAGCATCAGATGAGTTTCGTGTTGCTGCTTTTGGTGTATTAGCAATGTCAGGCGAGGTAAAACTGTGTGTTGGTCTATATAAAATATTTGATCAAGCGAACCTAAAAAAGAATGCGCCTCAGTTGTTACAGCAAGGTATGACGCATTTTCAAAAATTAAATAAAGTTTACCAATGGCTAAGAGGACAAACGTCTTCAGATGGTAATAAAGCACAGTTGATTAAAATTGGTCAAACGTACCCTTATTCATCAGACTTAAATTACATGCTGCTTACTCTAACGCTAAAAGGTAAAAATTTGATGAAAGATCCTGAAAACATTAAACAATGTTTGACGGTGATTCATCGAATGGAAAGAACAAATAACACTGCAGGGTATGAAAACGTAATGTCATCCGTTGAACAAAATAAGAAAATCTTAATTGATGTTTTGTTGGGTGGTTCATAGATTTAGGTAATTTTTTGCTCAATAGGTTTCATCCATCACAGAGATAGGAAAGAGTGATTTAGCTTTTTCCTAAAAATAGTCCACACTTAAGTTATCAAAACTGATTGATAGCACGTTAGGAGGCTATGATGGAAAATAAAAAAGTAAAACAATACATGAGCGCACGACCTCTTTATTTGACAGCGGATATGTCATTATCAGCGGCTTTGGATCAATTTATTACTTCGCAGCATATTGGCGGCCCTGTTGTAAATGAACAACGTGAAGTGATTGGCTTCATTTCAGAGCAGGATTTGATTAAGTCGCTAATTGGTGTAAGTTACCATTGCCAAGACACGCACGTTGTTGCAGATGTTATGAAAACAGAAGTACTTACGGTTACACCTGAAGATACGATTATTGATTTGGCGCAGACCATGACTGCAAATAAACCTAAAATTTACCCAGTGGTAGAGGAAGGTAAGTTAGTTGGGATAATCACTCGTCGAAATGTACTTCAGGCATTGAGTGAGTCAATTGGACATTGTTTCAAACATCCAGTGTAGAAATTATAGCTATAAAATTTGATATAAATAAAATAAGACACTTCGGTGTCTTTTTTTATATGTGAGTAAATTTATTCTTGACCCTGGAGTTAGCTCTAAGGTCTATAGTTAGTGTAGACAAACTAAACCTAACAGAAAGGATTTTCTCATGTGTACTGCTCATAAAACCACTCATAGCCAAGATCATAAGCATAACCCATCAAGCTCATGCTGTGCTGCACCAAAAATCACTTCGATAAAAGCAGAAAGCGCGGTAGTTGATTGCTGTAGCAGCGTTGATAAAGCAACAGATACGGACTCATGTTGTGGAAGTGATCCTGGGGAGTCGGACCCCCTAGTTGTCAACGCTAAAACATCGAATAACGGTTCGTTATCTCGCAGCTGGCTTATTGCAGATATGGATTGTCCAAGCTGTGCTGCTAAATTGAAAAAGGCCATTCTTGCCATCCCAGAAATTATTGATGCAAAGGTAATCTTTGCGACAGAAAAACTGACCGTAAGAACAAATAGTGAAGCTGTATTTGCTCAGGTTATTAGCGTTGCTAAGACTACGGGATTTCCCTTGTCCGATATGGGTTCGAAAAGTACATCTGAGATCGAATCTCAGCCATTTTGGAAAAAAAATTTACTGCTATTAATCTTGGTTGCCTTTTTAGTTATTGCAACGGGTATTAATTTAGTCAATAAAGAGCTAGGAACTATCGCATTCACTGTTGCTGGCTTGTTTGGTTTAATTCCTATTGGCCGTAAAGCCATTCGTTTAGCAAAAAATGGTTCCCCATTCTCAATTGAAACGTTAATGACAGTAGCAGCTATTGGTGCTGTGTATTTAGGTGAAACGGTTGAAGCAGCAATGGTTATCTTATTGTTTATGTTAGGTGAACAATTAGAAGGCTACGCATCGGCGAAAGCAAGAAGTGGCGTGAAAGCATTAATGGATTTAGTGCCAGATACTGCATTGCGAATCAATAACGATGGTACAAAAGAAGAAGTAGCAGCATCAGAATTAAACGTAGGAGATAAAGTTCAAGTTTCTCCAGGCGATCGTTTAGCCGCAGATGCGATTTTACTTTCTGAATTCGCTTCTTTTGATGAAAGTGCTTTAACAGGTGAATCTGTACCTGTTGATAAGAAGGCAAACGATCCATTGATGGCAGGTTCTATTGTTAATGATCGTGTCATTGAAATTCAGATAACATCAGCTCAAGGTGAGAATGCAATTGATCGTATTCTTCATCTAATAGAAGAAGCAGAATCACGTAAAGCCCCATTAGAGCGTTTTCTGGATAAGTTCAGTCGTTGGTACACACCAGCAATGATGCTACTGTCGCTATTAGTTATCATTATTCCACCGCTGATGTTTGGTCAGTCATGGGATACATGGATTTATCGAGGTTTAGCAATGCTATTGATTGCTTGTCCTTGTGCGTTAGTGATTTCTACGCCAGCAGCCATTACATCTGGTCTAGCAACTGCGGCAAAACGTGGTGCATTAATTAAAGGGGGCGCTGCATTAGAAGAGCTTGGTCATATTCAAAACATCGCATTTGATAAGACGGGGACGCTAACTCAAGGTAAGCCAGTATTAACTGATATTCGTGTTTTAGTTGAAGCTGAAACTGAAGAAAGTATTTTATTTCAATCAGCAGCGGTTGAAATGGGCTCATCTCATCCATTAGCAAGAGCCGTAGTAATAAAAGCGCAAGAACAAGGGTTAACTGTTATTGAAGCCGATGAGCGTGAGACAGTTGTTGGGAAAGGCATTAAAGGAACTGTTAATGATCAACATATTGAACTGTATGCCCCGCAGCAGTTTGATGGTGAGGTTATTCCTGAAATCGAAAGTCAAATATCGTTCTTAGAGCAACAGGGTAAAACGGTTGTACTTGTGCTGATTAATAAGCAGATCTCAGGGTTACTTGCATGGCGCGATGAACTTCGTCCTGATGCTAAAATGGCTGTAGAAAAGTTAGTTAAATTAGGTATAAAACCAATCATGCTTACTGGTGATAATGAACGTGCAGCAAAAGCGATTGCTGAAGAGTTGAATATTGACTATAAAGCGGGTTTATTGCCATCAGACAAAGTGAAATACGTTGAGTTGTTAACTGCACAGGCAAAAACAGCAATGGTCGGTGATGGTATTAATGATGCACCAGCAATGAAGACTGCTTCTATTGGTATTGCAATGGGTGGAGGAACAGATGTTGCCCTTGAAACCGCAGATGCAGCATTAACTCATAATCGATTAGAAGAACTAGGGCCAATGGTTGCACTATCAAAAGCAACACTGAGTAACATTCATCAGAACATTACTCTAGCGCTTGGTTTGAAAGCAGTATTCTTAGTGACTAGTTTATTTGGTATTACTGGTTTATGGGTTGCTGTACTAGCTGACAGTGGTGCAACAGCCTTAGTTACCTTAAATGCACTTCGTTTACTGCGATTTAAAGAGAAATAATATTATTTCGAGATTAATCATGAAATAGGTAAAGCCAACAGTTTTCAGTTGGCTTTTTTTATGAATGTGCGATTTCAATTAATTCTTGAATGTTTACCTCATCAATTTGTTCAGAGCTTAAAAACTTATCTGCATAGTTCAGGTAAACTTCATCAGTTAAAAATAAGCTAAACAAGGAAGCGTCAATATGTTTATTTTTTGCCATAAAAGCTAATATTTTTAAGGATTCAGATAATGTTTTAGGTGTTTTATAAGGGCGATCACTAGCGGTTAATGCTTCAAATATGTCTGCGATAGCCATCATTCTTGCTGTGATAGGCAGTTCTGATGCTGGAATACCGTAAGGGTATCCTTTTCCTGACATTTGTTCATGATGGCCTCCTGCAATGAGAGGTATATTTTTTAGATGGTCAGGATAGGGCAGCGCTTTGAGCATATTAATAGTTTGAATAATATGATCATTAATTAAAAAACGCTCTTCATTGGTTAGAGTGCCGCGTTGAACTGCGAGATTATATATTTCACCATGATTAAATTTGAATGGGTGCGGTTGTAGATTAAATTGTTCATCTGTTTTTCTGTTTAGATCCCAAGGAATAAGATGGCTACTGTTATTTTGTAAAACCGTTTCAATTGAGGGTGTTTGCTTATCATTATCCGAGAGCAGCTGTGTTTCTTCCCATGATAGCCCTAGTCGTTTATCCAAAGTTCGAGTAAAAGTTCTTGTAGCAAGGTTATGTAAACGATCAACATTGTCATCGTGATAAAACTCATCACCTAGGTTAGATTGAGCAATAAAAACAAATTCTTCCTCTAGTTCTTTTATTGTTTTGAGATAGTTTTCTTGTAATAAAGTAGCATTTGACTCGCCATCAATAAGGCTTTTTAAATATGTGATCTCAGCGTCTCTTTTGAGCACTTCATAACGAGTCCGTATTTCATGAATACGGTTAGTAAACATGTCTAATTTTGTCGCTTTATCAATAACGTGATCAGCTGTTGTTAATTTTCCACAATCATGGAGCCAAGCTGCGAGGTAGAGTTCTTCCCATTCTTGCTCACTTAAAGCAAAGTCTTTCCATTCGACTTGGTTCTTTTGAGCCGCTTTAGCTAACATAAGAGTTAACTCTGGTACTCGTTGGCAATGATTTGCGGTATGCGATGATTTTGTATCAATGGCGGAAGCAATGGATTGAGTAAAGGCGGTAAATAATGCTTTTTGTTGCTCAAGAAGGTTATGTTTTCGGGTAGAAATAGAAATTATATGAACTAATCGCTCTATAAATGCAAGAGTATCATCGCTCAGGTTATTCTCAGGAGTAACATTTATCTGTAAGCATCCATTAATTTTATTTCTATCATTAAATAAATTAAAATTATGCACAATATGTTCATTTTCTAATGATTTTTTGTAATAAGTTTTATTTTTATCTTTGTCTTCAATGTTTATTTTGCTAATCCCTTCATAACAAATAAATTCTCCATCTATATTTATAGTAAATAATTTACTTTTACCATTAGTGATTTTATCAATTTGTTTAACTACAGAAAGTCCAAGTTGAAATATGTTATCAGTTTTAGAAATAATTATTATTTGAGAAAGAATATTGTCAGTAGTTAAACTTATTAATTTCATAGAATCACTAAGTTTTTTTATTTCTTTGATATTGCTTTTTTTATACTTTTGATTCTTGAATTCAAACCTCATTATTTTATGTGCATTTTCAATGAGATTGTTAATCTTTGATGATAGGTTGTATGAAATGTAGACTAAAATAATAAAACAAAAAATTGAATACATAATTATTTGTTTAATAAGTGAATCCAGAATTGGTGTTAGATTTTTTAAAATTACGTGGTTAGGAATTAAAGTAATAAATTCAAGGTTTGAATTTCTAAAAGAGTTTGTTTGAATGTTGTAATCAACGCTATATTTAGAAGCCTTACTCTTGTTTTCCAATATAAAAGAGGTGATTTCATTATCATTAAATGGGATGTTTTTATTTGAATGGTATAAAAAGCTACTATTCATACGGTCATAAATATGAAAACTAACATCCGTATTATTTAATAACTCCCTGTCAATAGTATTGAACACATTAGCCGTTGATATCTCAATCACTATTTTTTGTTGATGATTCCCATGATTTCCTAAGTAACTTAAGTAGATGTGGTTATTTAGATGTAAATAATGATTATCTTCAGCGTACCTCCAGTGAGATTGTAAAAAGGATTGGTCAACAGGAGTGATATTTAATAGTTTATCAATGTAGGTTATACGGATACCTTGATCATTTGAATCATATAAATAAATACTAACTAATGAAGGTACTTGATGAAAATCATTAATTAGATTTTTCCTTAGTTGTGGTGAGGGATTGTTAAACGTTAAAGTTGGATTTTCTTTTAGTTCCTCTGAGATATCATTAATCTGATTGATTGTAGATTCAATATTTATTCTAATAAGTTTGTAATGTAACTCGATGACATCTTTAACATGACGTTGAGATAGCTCTGATGAAGATGTCTTAATGACAAAATACAAATGGGTGCACCCAATAATAAATAACCCACCAAATACAATGATCAAGTAGTTTTTTAACGAAAGACTACGCATAGAGTTCACCTTCAAAAGCCTTATCTTTTTAAAGACAGTATTCAAACAACTAAAAATATTATTTTATATATTTTAGGTTATAGTTCCATCAATATTATTTACGATACCACTAGAATAAATAGTATGTGAAAATTCTGACCTTACATAGAAAGTGTGATGCCAATCGGTTTTTCTTGCGAGAATATATACTATCAACATTCCTTTCGGGATCTTAATCACACTAATGTAAGGGCGTTTGGATAAGGTAACTTCATCTAATCAAATATAACTATCAAGATATTGAAATTTCAATTAATTCTTGAATGTTTACCTCATCAATTTGTTCAGAGCTTAAAAACTTATCTGCATAGTTCAGGTAAACTTCATCTGTTAAAAATAAGTTAAACAAGGAAGCGTCAATATGTTTATTTTTTGCCATAAAAGCTAATATTTTTAAGGATTCAGATAATGTTTTAGGTGTTTTATAAGGACGATCACTAGCGGTTAATGCTTCAAATATGTCTGCGATAGCCATCATTCTTGCTGTGATAGGCAGTTCCGATGCTGGAATACCATAAGGGTATCCTTTTCCTGACATTTGTTCATGATGGCCTCCTGCAATGAGAGGTATATTTTTTAGATGGTCAGGATAGGGCAGCGCTTTGAGCATATTAATAGTTTGAATAATATGATCATTAATTAAAAAACGCTCTTCATTGGTTAGAGTGCCGCGTTGAACTGCGAGATTATATATTTCACCATGATTAAATTTGAATGGGTGCGGTTGTAGATTAAATTGTTCATCTGTTTTTCTGTTTAGATCCCAAGGAATAAGATGGCTACTGTTATTTTGTAAAACCGTTTCAATTGAGGGTGTTTGCTTATCATTATCCGAGAGCAGCTGTGTTTCTTCCCATGATAGCCCTAGTCGTTTATCCAAAGTTCGAGTAAAAGTTCTTGTAGCAAGGTTATGTAAACGATCAACATTGTCATCGTGATAAAACTCATCACCTAGGTTAGATTGAGCAATAAAAGCAAATTCTTCCTCTAGTTCTTTTATTGTTTTGAGATAGTTTTCTTGTAATAAAGTAGCATTTGACTCGCCATCAATAAGGCTTTTTAAATATGTGATCTCAGCGTCTCTTTTGAGTACTTCATAACGAGTTCGTATTTCATGAATACGGTTAGTAAACATATCCAGTTTTGTGGCTTTATCTATTACGTTATCAGCGGTGGTTAGCTTACCGCAATCGTGCAGCCAGGAAGCAAGGTATAATTCTTCCCACTCCTCATCACTCAATGAAAATTTACTCCATTGATTTTGATTTTCTTGTGCTGCTTTTGCTAGCATCAATGTTAATTCTGGTACCCGTTGACAATGGCCTGCGGTATGAGGAGATTTTGCATCAATGGCAGAGGCAATCGATTTAGTAAAAGAAAGTAAAAGAGATTTTTGTTGCTCTAGAAGTTTATGTTTATCAATGGATACTGCGATTATTTGCACTAAACGCTCAATAAATAATAATCGGTATTTAGGGACGGTATGATTAAGTGGAACTTCAATGACTAGGCAGCCAATGAGCTTTTTCTTATCATTATGTAAATTGAAGTAATGGACAGAGGCTTCACAGTAATAAGATTGATCTTGATTCTTGATAGGGATCTTTTTCTTACCTTCGATACTGCTTAATGTATTGTCGTTATCCGTTATATAAAGATAACTGTGACCTGTCGTAATCTTATGGATTTTTTTATCAACAATCGCTCCTAATTGAAATAAATTACCACTTTTTGCAATGATGAAGACCATTTTTAAAATATCATCAATAGTTTGATCCATCGTTTCAAGCGTGCTGCTCAGATTATGAATTTCTTTAACAATCGAATCTTGCTTCTTTTGTTGATTGAATTGGAAGTGATTTATTTTTTGCGCGTTTTTAAACAATGTAACTAATCGATTTGATATGTAAGAAGAGGATAAAAATATAATCAATATCGCGAGAAATATGTAGGCGATGACATTCAAAAACAAATCATTAGATATAATATCAAAATTATGATTAATAACACTTTCAGGAATGAGAGATACAAAATACAGAGATCTACGATTTAATTTGTGGACAAAAGCCGTATAGGAAGAACCATCTAGGGAGACAGTCTCATGCTTATCATGTAGCACGCCTTGCAGCTGCGAATAAGATAAAGGTGTAGGGACATGGTCAGAGTAAATTATTTCTTTTAGCTGGTAATCGTAGAGATAAAACCCGACATTTCTTTTATTTACAAGTTCGTGATCTGTGGTTTCAAAAAAAATGGCTGTTGAAATTTGTAAAATAATTTTGAGATTCGTATTTTTAGAGCGACTTAAATATAGATATTCATTATTAAAGGTATATGTTTCATTTGTTTTCCACATCTCCTCCAATGATAAGCTTGTTGCTATTTCTGCTTCGATGCCGCCATCAATATTTTTTAAATTAATACCATTATTCTCAATGTCATAGATATATACATTAGTTAATGCAGGAGAGTGAGAGAAAGCGGAAGAGATAAATTTGATGAGCGATGGGGGAATATTATTAATATCCAATGAGCTTAGATCAGATATCTCTTCTGCTAATGCGTCTATTTGGTAGATAGTGAAGTTTACATTATTACTGATTATTTGCTGGTGAAGTTCGGCAACATCAGAGATGTGCTCACTTGATAGTTTCGTAACGGCGTTTTTTATATTGGTATATAAATGTGCGGAAAACAGGGCGAAAATAGTCGTAAAAATAATAAATAAGTACGTTTTTAATGATATCCGTCTCATTATATCTTCCTTTAAAAATTGATTTGACCATCTAACATTTAATTTAGTGCATAAAAGCACATAAAACCAACTGTTTACTTGATAATTAAAGAATTTTGTCCAAGACTTGTTTTATATTCTTTATTATTGGGTGACTATAAATGGATTTGTTGTCTTCTTACTACTCTACTCAAAAGAAAGTGATGCTGAAGGTTTTACCATCGTCATTGCTTATCAATATTTTATCATTAGCGATCCCGTTAGTGGTGCTACAAATTTATGATCGAATCCTACCAAATCAGAGTTATGGCACTGCTGTATTGCTAGTTTGCGGTGCCAGTGTTGCTATTTTACTTGATGCATTTCTACGATTTGTTCGTTCTTGGATTCTAGCTGCCGCTTCAATAAATACAGAAAAAAGTATGTACTCTTATATATTGCATCAGCTCACTGAGTTGCCCGCAAAAGAACTGTTAAGTCTAAAACCCGGTAATTTGCAAGAAGGATTAAAAGGGATTTCTTCAATTAAAGAATTTTATTCTGGTGGATTATTAAGTGGGCTAATCGATGTACCTTTTGTTTTGATTTTTCTCTCATTGGTTGCTTATGTTGGTGGTGGGCTTGTTTTTATTCCAATAATAGTTTGGATAGCTGCGGCCCTTTTGGTGTGGTTGTTTTCAAGTAAATCATATCAACATGCAAAAATAGCTGCGGAGAATGAGATTAGCCGTATGAACTTTTTAGTTGTGGTATTTACTATGCTTGAAGGTGTGAAAAAACAGGCAGCAGAGTCGAGAACATTTCAATACTTTAAACAATTAAATCAGAATCGATGGCTGTCCGTCGCTGAATCTGAACGAAATACAGCTATTGCTCAGGAGTGTATTCAAATCGCCGCGTTAGGAACCTCAGTGGTTATGGTTATTATTGGTAGTTTGTCTGTGCTATCTGGCGATTTAACCACTGGTGGACTCGCCGCTTGTTCTATTTTGTCGGGAAGAGCGGTTGCTCCTATGAGTGCTTTGGTTGGATTGAGATTGAAATACAGTTCGTTTCAAGTTGCAAATCATTCAGTCAACGATTTATTTGAGAACATAGCATCACATGAAACAATTAAATCAGAAAAATTACCGATGTTTGAATCCTTAACAGCTGAAGGTTATACGATTGAACGCTTTGGTTCTTGTTACCAATTAGATTTTTGTGTGCAGAAAGGAGAAATTATTGCCTTAAACGGTAAGGATACCGACCTACTTAGTCAAGTGATGGCTAACCTATCAGGATTAGATGCAAAGGCAGGTGGCCAATTATGTTGGAATAACAATGTATCTGTCGGTGATTATTATGATTACCGCCATCAAACTGCATTTGTAACCAGTCGTCCAATTCTTATTTCAGGATCTTTATTAGATAATTTGACGGGGTTCAACGTCGATAGAGTAGGAGATATTGAACCTTTAATAGAAGCGCTTGGCTTAAATAACATCATAGCGGATCTTCCTAATGGTTTGGAAACAAAGGTCGGTGCTCAATTAGGAGAGCAACTAAGCCAAGGTGCTATCAAATTGGTTTCGTTAGTGTGCCAATTGGCAAAGCCGACACCGTTACTGTTTTTAGATAAACCAGAAATAGCTCTAGATATTGAGTCTGTAACAAGGTTAGCAAAAGTTCTGTCATTGTTATCAAAAGAGGGCAAAACCATTATTTTAAATACAGACCATCCTAGCTTAGTTGAATTAGCTCAAAAACGAGCTGAGCTTATGCCATTACAAGGAGAAAGTTAATGGATAAGAATTATCAATCTGAAGTCATTAATTTATTGATGGCGATGGACGTAAATACGAATGTCCATGCTTTTAGTCGAGAGTGGATTGCATCAAATAAGCTTGAAGATGTTAATGATATTTTTACCTTATTGGAGCGGTTAGGAATTGCTTATACTGTTCATCCTTATTCAAAGGCATTAGCATCAACGTCACATTTAGCGGCACTGTATATAAATGATGATGAAATTAAAGTATGTCGATTTTTATTGAATGAATTTCAAGCTTATCAACAAGGTGAGTTTGAAAGTGAAATCTGGCCTGAAAACCAGCTTTCTTCTCTTGTCGTTCTTATTCATGAACAACCTAAAGAGAAAAATGCACCAGATTGGGTAGGTGAACGGATTAGTAAATTTAAGCCATTGTTACCTAAGCTTTTATTGGTTAGTTTTTTTGCTAATCTATTTGCGTTAGTTATTCCTTTTATTACGATGTCAATTTATGATCATGTTATTGGTGGCGATGCAGAGCATGAGTTGCTTGGGATAGCTATTGGAGCCGCTTTATTATTTTTAATGATGCTTTTGTTAAAGGTAATTCGAAGTCAGTTACTTACAACGATTTCAAATCGGATCAGTCGAGAAATATCAGAAACTGTATTATATCGAGTTTTTCGATCTTCATTATTAGCTAATCGCTCATTACCATCATCTGCTTTAATGTCTCGACTCACAACTGCTGAAAGCTTTAAAGGGTTACTTCAAGGTCCACTAGGCGGAGCTTTATTTGATTTACCTTTTGTTTTGCTTTTTCTTATTGCGATTGGATTCTTAGGTGGTTGGCTCGTTATCGTTCCTGTCATTTCTTTACTTTGTTATTATGGATTAGCTCACCACAGTCAAAAAAAATTAGCTAGATCTTCCCATCAAACAACAGTTTCAGGCACAACACGTTATTCGTTACTATTTGAATTAAATAGTAAATTAGCTTTTATACGTAGTGCTAACATGAGTAAGTTTTGGATAAAACGTTTTGAAAAAGCGAATGTTTTAGCGGCAAAGAACGGCTTCTTTCATAATGCGCATCAAGCCAAATATACGTCAATTTATTATGCATTAGGCCTACTCAGCACATTGGCGGTAGTGGCTCTTGGTATTGATCTTATTTTTAATCAAGTGATGACCTCTGGTGGATTAATTGCCACCATGATGCTTATATCAAGGGTCACGGGACCAGCTCAAATGCTCGCTAATAGTAGTGCTCGTTTTACTCAAATTAAGCAAGCAAAATTACAAATCAATCAATCAATGAATCAAAAAGTGGAAGGTGACTTTTCCTTTCAACATCACTCATTACCATCAGATAATCCAACCATAGAGTTAGATCAAATTACTTTGCGTTTTCCACAACAAATGAAACCTGCACTTTCAGGACTTTCTTTGAAAATAGAACCAGGTCAAGTCGTGGCTATTACAGGACCAATGGCAAGTGGGAAAACGGCGTTACTTGAATTATTGGCAGGCTTAAGCCAACCACAGAACGGGGTAATTAAGGTTAATCACCATAATTTGTCACAATATGACCCTCAAATATACAGACAATGGTTAGGGTACTACTCAGCAAAGCCTGAATTATTATTACTAACTGTTCGTGAATTTGTGAGTGATAACAAAAGCATTGATGATGGTCTTATTATTAATGCAATTAAGCAGGTGGGTGGTGAAGCATGGTTTAGAACATTACCTAGCGGTTTAGATACTCAGCTAAATGAATCTGTTGTAGTGAATATCTCTCACGCTTTATCTGGATATGAAGCAAAGGTGTTATCACAAGCGAAGCTGTACCTTCATGAATATCCATTGTATTTATTAGATAATCCGGTAATGGATATTCCATCTCGAGATCTTTTCAAGCAATGGCTTTCGCAACGCAGAGGGCGATCGACCATTGTCTTTTCATCTCATGATCCTGAATTAATAAAGCTGGCGGATCAAGTAATAGTGCTTGATGGTGGGATACTTGTATATGCAGGACCACTACCAGATAATTCAACTACAGAGATAGCAATGGAGGCCTCTCTATGAATAAGCAAAATGTGGATGTTGTTGAATCAAAAGTGACGGCTCGTTTATTGTCATTAAGTACCTATTTTATTGCTATATGTTTGATTTTATTTATTGGATGGTCGGTATTTACTAATGTTGATGAGATTGCCAAAGCAAAGGGGTCTGTTATCCCTGAAGGAGAGCGTCAAATCATTCAAAGTGAGACTGGTGGTCGACTTAAATCAATTTTGGTATCCGAAGGGGAATTGGTTGAAAAAGGCCAAACTCTAGTTGAGTTTGATTCTAAGTTTCAAAATACCGCATTAGATGAATTGAATGCCCAAAGAGCAGCGTTAGAATTAACGATTGAACGTTTGAATTCATTAGTCGAAACACGAGATCCTGATTTTTCGAAATACGCCGATTTTTATCCTAGGCAAGTATCACAGCAGTTAAAACAACTTGCAGCTGAGAAAGAATTGTTTTTTCAAAAGCGAAGCGCTGTAATTAAGGAGCAAGCTCAGGTCGCCGCGGAATTGGAGGGATTACAAACGCAATTACCCGTTTATCAACGTCAATTAAACGCGACTAAACAAGAGTTGGATATATTAATCAAGGGGCAGAAAGCAGGGAATATCTCTAAGCTAAGAGTGCTAGAAATGAAGCAGAAACTAGCATCGATTGAAAAGGAAATCCAAAAAGCAAAGAGCCAAGAGAATGTGTTAAAGCGTAAAGCAGAAACCGTTGGCGCTCAGTTAAAACAGTTAGGGGCAGAGGCCAGAGTTCAGGCTAATATAGAACGATCTAAAGCCGAAGCTGATTTAAGCGGATTAAGAGCTCGTATTCGTTCTGGTAAAGAAAAGGTGTTGGATACTGTAATTAAGTCACCAGTTAAGGGGTTGGTTCAAAGTATCCCTTCTACTCAAAATGGGGGGGTAATTACTCCCGGTGGAACGATAGCAGAAATTGTTCCTGTCGATGGAAAGGCAAGTTTTAAAGCTCGTTTATCTCCTAGAGATATTGGCTTTGTGTCCATAGGGCAGCCCGCACGTATTAAAGTCGATGCGTTTGATTACAGTCGCTTTGGTGCGTTAAAAGGAGTAGTAGAGAAAATATCACCGACAACCAGTAAAAGTGAACGGGGTGATATTTATTATGAGGTTACAGTCTCGGTTAATAAGGCATACTTTAGAGATAATCCTGAAAGTTTTTCTATCCTGCCGGGCATGACTGGTGAAGTAAACATTACCACTGGTGAGAAGTCAGTATTCCAATACCTATGGAAACCGATTTACACCAACGTAAGTATGGCGTTTGGTGAAAGGTAGTGACAGAGTAGGTGCATATATAGTGCCCTAATTCTTATGATTTATCAGCGAATAGAAAGTAACAATATATAGAAAGGGATCACGTTATGTGATCCCTTTTTATTTCTGCTTGTTTTAAGTTATGAGTTTGGGTCGATATCTGGAAGTCCATCTATATCATTGTGATGGTGATGTTCATCATCTTGGTTGTGGTTGATGTTCGTATCATGGTGTTCAAGCGCATCCGACATATCCAAGTGCGCTTGGTCATGTGTTGTTGCATCTGATTGGTCTACTTGTGCAAGCACGATGTCCATATCGGTAGGTTGATCGTGAACCGTTGTCGATGCCGTGTCAGGTTTAATGCCCAGAACATTCAGATAAGCTGCAGCACCATGGTGGCTGTTTTGTTGATCTGGTTCATGGTAAGCGTGTTGGGCTAAATCTAGATAATTGTCATCGCTTAGTGTAACCGTAAAGTCCGCTTGTGAAGTCATGTCTGGCTCATTATGTTGTACTGGCGGCGGTGGTGGTGGAGCAGGGTGTGATGCATGGGTTACAGGCGTGATCGTCATATCAACAGCTTCGGTTCCAATTGTAAGTTTACCACTATTCCCAGGTCCGTGACTGAGTATTTGAACGTTCACATGGGCGACTACTTCATCTTGGTTTGTCCCTTGCAGTGCCACTTCAAACTTGTCTTCATGCTGGCCGACTCCCGAAGCGCTGCCATGAGGACCAGTGTGAACTTGGGCTTGCTCTTGGTAATGTAAGTGGCCGGTTTGAGGATCGATGGTTAATGTCCCATATTGCCCATGATGACTTGTGACATACTGCCCATTTGGTAAGTGGATTCGCCAACCGCTTTGTGCTGTTGGTACCGGAGTTAACGATGGTAATAGAGGTGGAACCCCAAGCGTGCCAGAGACTTGGTGGCTTCCCGATGGTGGTCTGACAATAATAGGTTCAGGTATAGCGCTTGCAGCAAAACCTTGGCTACCTGCGGTATTACCGTGTTCGTCAGTCATTGTTGCTTGTACATTAGAACCCGGATGAACTTCAATTTGTATTCCATGCTGTAGAGTATGAACATCTAATACATGATCCTGACCGTTAACGACAAGATGCTCTCCGATTTTGGCATCACCAGGAGGCGTCACGGTTGCTGTGATCGTATTTGCATGGCCTCGGGCGATTTCAGCTTTACTGTATAAGTTGTCTGCCCCTGCGTTTTCAAAAGTAATCGTAGGAACGCTAACCTGTGTATCTATATGGACAGAAAGAAGCGAAGACGTAGCCGGTAGCACTGATGAGGGAGCCAGTGCTTTGGCGGATAGATTATGATCGCCGTCCGATAAGCTGCTTACCGCAACACTATATTGTCCAGATGCATCAGACAGCGCGTGTCCAACGGGTGTTGAACCATCGTAAACGGTCACTTGCGAATACGGAATATCAGTGTGTCCGGTAATCGTTGGGGTAGCGTCGTTGGTAAGGTTGTCAGTGTTCGATGAACCTGAATCGCTTGTTGATGCAAGATCCAGAGTGACGGTGTTGGTTGGTGCGACGGTGTTGACCATCAGCAAGGTTGGTAGTGTCGTTGTAACTGTAGGTTGTTGAGGCACTGTGGTTGATGTGGTCAAGCTACCTGTTGGGGACATGGTGACATGTCCTGAGGCATCAAAGGTGATGAATTTCGAATCCTCCGTATGGCCGTCGCTGACTTTTACTTCGAACACATCGACACCATGATAGGTGTTGGTGGCAGAGTTATAACTCATCCCTGCGATAGACGTATTTGGTATGTAGACGTAATCACCTGTAGTTGGATCGACGGACAGTGAACCGAATTGACCTGCAGAACTGACGACAGAGAAGGTATGAGAGTCAGTAACATCTACATCAGTCTCTGTTAATGTACCCGTAGTCGATGATGTTTGGTTGACTCCGAGAATTGGAGCATCGTTGGTGCCTTGAATTGTGACTGTAATGACATATGGAGTCCCATCTTTAGAGTGGATAGTGACGGTATCAGTTAGAGTCTCACCTGCACCTAAACCCTGAACTTCAGGCTTGCGGTTATCAATGTAATAGTTCCAGTTGCCATGTTGATCTATTTCCAGCTGTCCTCCCAGTTTTGATTGGTAAGGTGCCCATTCAGGATGAGTTGAAGCTGTTATCAATGTTCTAAAATCGAAGCCTGACTCACCGGTATCCGTATCTGTCGCCGTTAATGTCCCACTTGTCTCAAGCTTATAAGAATAGTTTCCTTGTACAGAAGCGTGGACGTTGTGATCTTCAGTAACACTTCCCGTATCGACACCACTAAAAACAGCAGCATCATTGACGGCAGCAAGTGTTGTGTTCGCACCAGTATGAGCGATGCCACCGTGTCTATCGGCAACATCGTAAGTAAAGTGGACCACTCCGTTGTAATTAGGATCAGGGTTAAAGGTAAAACTGCCATCTGAATTTGATACCAAGCTGCCGTGGTCTGCCGTCAAGTTTTGAGCGTGTAACCAACCTCTATCGTTAGTATCAACATCTGTAGTATTAGCGATTAATTCAGCTTGAGTAATATGTATTGAAGTATCTTCGTTGCCTGAAGGTAAAGTGACTTCTCCACTGACGGTTGGTACATCATTATTGCCATACACAACAACGGAGACACTTTTCGAGACGTGGCTACCATCAGTAGATACTGCCTCAACTGTAAAGTGTTCCCAATACTCGTCACCGTCTCCTAATTTTGTAGCTTTACTTTGGTCAACGTCATAATGCCATTGACCATCGGCACTTAGGTGGAACGTGCCATACTGACCGCTGACGCCACCGGTTGGTGTTTGTGTCCAACTCACCGTATCGTGGAGATCAACATCGTGTGCGACCACATTGCCGGAAACTGAAGCACCTGTTTGGGCATTTTCTACGACATGACCAAGTTCTGATTTGGAATCGATAACGACCCCATCCTCTGTGCCGTTAACCTTAACCGTAATAGGAAATTCAGTACCGTCGGTTGCTATTAGCTTTATTGATTCAGTTAATGACTCACCGTGCTTTAATTCTTGCACGTGAACATTGTTATTGTCGCCAATATAACTCCAAGAATGCTCACCTTGATGGGGCCCACTGGTAATGGTGTGGAATTGGAATTTACCATAGGGTGTTGTAACGTCGAGATCAGATCCTAAATCCCATGTGTATTGTTTACCCGCAAATTCGACCGTGACTTGTGTATTGGGACTGTCAACATCGGTAATCTGCAATGCCTGCCAATCAACGGCATCTAACAGCGAAACATTTGTACTCATTGGGGTGCGGATGTCTTCTGTAGCAACCCCGTGGTTAACGCCAATAAACTCAGTTTTGTCTTCCACAGCAGCCAGCGTCATAGAGGCACTGGTATGCGTCGATGCGCCATGGTTATCCGTCACATCGTAGCTAAACTTAACGGCACCATTATAATTGCTATCAGGCGTGAAGGTAAATGTCCCATCATGGTTATCAGCAATCGAACCATGGTCTGCGTGAAGATTGGATATATGCAATCGGTCATAATCATCGACATCACTGGCATGAGCCAACAACTCGCGGCTATGCAGTACGACGGAATGATCTTCAGTGCCTGAGCTTAGGGAAACAGAGCTGGTTACAATTGGCACATCGTTGGTGGGCATAACAGTAAAGCGCATATTGTGAACACTCGACAAGCCCTCACTGTCCGTAACTTTGACTGGGACATAGATTTGTAAATCACTCCCATAAGTTAATGAAGCGTGTTGGTATGCCGAATTAGATGGGTCGAAGGTGTAACTACCATCTGGATCTAAATGAAATCCAGCGGCACTCCCTAACGCTTCATACGTTAAAGTTTGTTTATCACCTTTATCGGGATCGAGTCCATAGAGACTGCCATGTAGAACGCTTCCATCTTCAAAGGAAAACTCGTGTAAACTAGAGCGGGCAATCGTCGGTGTATCACTCGTACCTTGAATCACAAATTCAATTTCCTTCGTTGTACCGTCAACGCTTTTTATTGTAAATCGGTCTGTTACATGCTCACCATCTCTTAGATGATCAACGGTACTATTATCAATGTTATAGAAATAATTTCCGTTGGAGTTTATTTGTAAGTCACCACCGAATGAGCCTTTATAGAAAGACGTTATCTGTCCCGGAGCCATGGCAAATTGAGACTCGGAAGGGCCATCAGGGTCGATAACATGAAACTGCCCTTCTGAATGCAGAGAAGTAGTGCCACTGAGAACATGATCTTCTTTTAAAGTCACACCAGCTGCAATAATTTGGGCAGCATCTGATACCGCAGCAAGTTGCAACGTTGCGCCCGTAGCAGTAACACCGGCATGTGCATCTAGCACGTCATAAGTGAAATGAACCTGACCGTTATAGTCTTTGCTTGGGGTAAAAGTGAAGGTACCGTCTTGATTATCTAGAATAGAACCATGATCGGCATGAAGATTCGTAATCGTCAGTTTGCCTGTGTCGTTCGTATCTACATCTACGGTGTTTGCCAATAGCTCAGTTGTAGTGATGGTTTGCGCGAGGTCTTCTTTACCGCTGTTGAGTTGCACCTCACCAGAGCAATACGGACGGTCGTTATCGCCGTGAATGGTGATAACGATATCGTGTGTGGTACCATCTGCAGATTTAACGGTGACAGTATCGGTTAGTGATTCCCCTTTGCCCAGATGATCAATAGCTCTGCCGGTTGCATCTTGGCCGATGGAGGCAAAGTAACTCCAGTCCCCGTTAGTTTGAAGTATGACACGACCATGAGTGCCGTAATAAGTGCCTGTTTGGGCCTGGCTTTCTCCTGCATCAGCATCCACTATCGATAGGTGGCCATCGGTATGGATTTCATCGTTCCACAACTTCCCGATATTTCCGTGCATATAGTCAGGTGAACGATCATCAACACTGCCAACGGACATACTGCCATCTGGTGCAGTATAGCCATGTCCTTCATGGACATCGCCAGTATCAACATCTGTAATAACGGCTTTATCCCCAACCGCATCAACATGAAGTGTGTTGGTAGCCTCTGTAGAGTCGGTATGTCCATCGTTAACAGTATATTTAAACTGAACATCGCCATTAAAATCTTGTGCAGGAACGAACTGAAGCTTACTAATGTCAGCTGTAGGGATCTGTTGTCCCGATGTAACATCATGTCCATCAAGTACAAACTTACCTTGTGCTGCTGGTGGTAGATCTGTGATTGCAACTGAATGTAGCGTATCGCCACTATCAACATCCGTAAATCCAAACTGACTCGCTTGCATTTGATAATGCGTGTCTTCAGTGCCGTTACTGAGTGCCACTTGGGTAACGACTGGCGCATCATTGGTGCCTACAACGTCAATGTGTAACTCGTATGCTGTTCCATCATAACTATGAACACGGTAGACAACGGTTTCGGTTTGCCCCTGAGCAAGATGTTGCAAATTAGCATTATTAACGCTGTACCCCCAATTGCCCATGCTATCAATACGTAACATCCCACCAAACGGATCGTGAACTGCTGTTTCACCAAACTGGCTGTACTGGAATTTATTCTCACCACTATCAGGATCCACAACTTGTAGCCGCCCATTTGCGAGTTCGGTTGTTACTCCTGCATTGTGTCTGCTGTGCGGACCATCTTCAGTGACATGATCAGTCGATACCTCACTAATAATGGCTGAATCTGATGTTGCAGTAAGCATTGTCGATGCCGTTGCTTGTGCTGAACCACCATGAGCGTCTTTTACATCATAAGTGAAGTGGACTTGGCCGTTGTAGTCTTTGTCCGGATGGAAAGTAAAGGAACCATCGGTATTATGCGTAACCGTGCCGTGATCAGCGGTAACAGCATCAACGTACAAAGTGCTAGCATCGTTCTTATCAATATCACTCGCACCAGCTAGGAGCTGAGTTTGAGTGATATGCAATGTTTGATCTTCGGAACCTGCGGGTAATACCCTAGAACCTGTGACCGTTGGATTATCGTTTGTCCCAGTAATGGTGATTTGTAATTCTTGCGTTGTGCCATCGACGGTATGCACTGTGACTTTATCGACATAGGACTGACCTTGCCCTAAAGATTGAACCTGCTGAATATTATTATCCAGTTGGTAATGCCAATCGCCATCTGGAGTTACAATTACCTCTGCACCAAGTATGGATGTATAGCCAATGCCCGCATAATTATGCGCATGTATCACCGGATCAAACTTAGCCTCTCCAGAATCGCTATCGGAGACATGCATTTTCCCATCGGTTAACAACCATTGCATACCATTGATACGATCTTCTGTTACCGCACCTGTGGTTGTCCCCGTAATGACAGCTGCATCGTTTCTACCGTTTACCACTATTGCAATTTGGTGGGGTGTTCCATCGGCTGACTGAACAGTAATAATATCTTTTACTTGCTGACCTTGCCCAAGAGCTTGAACGGTCGGGTTTGAGTTATCTAGATCATAGGTCCACGAACCATTATCTGTTAAGTGTAGTGTGCCTAAAGTTCCAATAATGTTGCTATTAGAGAAGTGCGCTTCGCCTGTATCCACATCGGTGACAGTCAGTGTGCCGGAGGTATGAAGTTGAGATTCTTCGGTGACCGCCCCAGAGTCTATCCCTGCAATAACAGCTTTATCGTTAGTGCCATTTACTGTGATAGTCACATGATGAGGCGTGCCGTCGGCCGAATGAACAATAATGGTATCGGTAGCTGTCGCGCCTTTACCTAATGCTTGAACCGTCGGGTTAGTATTATCAAGATCGTACGTCCATGCACCAGAGTTAGTGAGGTGCAGAGTGCCTAGTGAGCCAGTAATATCAGTGTTTGAAAAATGAGCCTCACCAAGATCAGGGTCTATTACTGTCATTTTTCCGGCAACATGAGTTGTCACGTCTTCGGTTGTTGTCGCAGAGTCTTTTCCTGAAATAATAGCTTGCTGCTGTAAGTGTTGTAGAGGAGGTGTGCTTAATGTTGTAGGGGCTGTGACCAACATAGCAGGGGCTTGGTTGATTGTATGGTTTTGCACTGGCGTAGGAAGAATCCCAATAGGAGTTATTGCGTGTGAGGCTAAATGGGAACTACTTCGTGCACTGGGCGTTGCTATTGGAGTGTGTTCATTCGCATCATCTTGGTTAGGTTGAATATTACTCATTTTGTTTTCAACAATAGGATCTAGAGGTGAAATGAGTGATTCATTATGATGAGAATTCGACACATCTAATGTACCGCTTTCTATATTTGAGTCTTTTTCTTCAATATTGTCTTCTGATGTAAGAGTTTGAGACAAAGAAAAACTGGGTAAAATTAACATTAATTGAGGATATAGAGAGAGTCTCTTTGCTAGATAGGTTTGGCTTTTATTTTTTTTATGTTTAAACGGTGACTTTTCATTTTCCGAATTTAAAAGTGATTCAGCTTTATTATTTGAGTTATTTTTCTCTGACTGCTTATTCATCCGTGACCTCAATATACAATATATAACTTATTATAAGTTAAGGATATGAGAGGGTAAAAAGCCAATCCTAAGGTTATTAATTATTAAAAAAGTGATATTGAGGGAGGTAAATTAACTTTGTTGTTCGTATTTTGTTTTTTCTAGAACATCTGTGAGTTCAAATATTGGGCATACAATTATACTTATTGAGTTTGAAATTATTGTAAGGCTCTGTCAGTAGAGTTAATCTTGAGTATAAGTTAATCGACAACCTTTATTTTCTGTGATGCCAATCGATTTTCCTTGCAAGAGTGCATGTTATCAACATTCCTTTCGGGATCTTAATCACACTAATGCAAGAGGTGTTTGGGTAAAGTAACTTCATCGAATCAATTATAACTAATTAAATTAACGCGACCCTACAATCGCAAGGAGCTAACCATGACAGCAGCAGTATTCCATTTAGGCGTAACACAGGCAGATCTTCAAGGTGCAGAAATGGCGATCATTCCTGGTGACCCAGCGCGTGTTCAAAAAATTGCAGAGCAAATGGAAAACCCTAAATTTCTAGCAAGCCACCGTGAATATACAGTGTATCTAGCTGAGCTAGATGGCAAGAAAATTGTAGTATGTTCAACGGGTATTGGTGGTCCATCGACTTCAATTGCTGTTGAAGAGCTAGCGCAATTGGGTGTTCGTACTTTCCTACGTGTAGGTACAACAGGCGCAATTCAACCTCATGTAAATGTAGGTGATATGATTGTGACTACAGGTTCTGTTCGTTTAGATGGCGCTAGTCTTCACTTTGCTCCAATGGAATTTCCTGCAGTTGCTGACTTTGATGTTGCAACGGCAATGCGTAAAGCGGTTGTTGATCAAGGTGCAGCGGTTCACACAGGTGTGACAGCATCAAGTGATACTTTCTACCCAGGTCAAGAACGTTACGATACGTTCTCTGGTCGTGTTGTTAAGCGTTTCCAGGGTTCTATGCAAGAGTGGCAAGACATGGGCGTACTGAACTTTGAAATGGAATCAGCAACATTATTAACAATGTGTGCAAGCTCTGGTTTACGTGCTGGTTGTGTTGCGGGTGTAATTATTAACCGTACACAAAAAGAGATCCCAGATCACGCAACACTAAAAGAAACTGAAGCACGTTCAATTAAAGTTGTGATTGAAGCTGCTCGTAATCTTCTGTAATAGAAGAACATAAAAAGCTACTAAGATGCCGTTGGTTCAAATGAATCAGCGGCATTTTTTTGATTAGTATAATAGGTCACATGCGTCTTCACGGTTTAGAAAGTTTTGTAGCTCTTCCATAAATACACGAATGCGAGTTGGCAAATATTTTCGAGAGCGATAGACGGCATAAATTTGTCCATTCTGTCCAAAATTACCATTAAACAGTTGAATTAAACGTCCTTCAGCAAGCTGCCTAGAAATTTGGTCTTCTGGAATAAGCGCAATTCCCATTCCTGATATAGCTAAATTAGTGGCAATATCAACAGAGTCAGTTGTGATGATTCCTGATACATCAACGATATCTATTTTTCCGTGTAAATCTTCATAGATCCATTCAGTTTCACGCTTAATTGAATTGGTATTAGTGATGCATTGATGATTAATAAGCTGCGCAGGATGTTCTGGTATACCATAGCGATCCATATATTTCGGTGATGCACAGAAAACACGACGATATTTTAAGATTGGTTTTGCTATCAATGATAAGTCTGTCGGTAATAATGGAGATATCATAATATCGCAATTAGCCATTTCACGTAGTTGAGTGGGGTGAAGAGTGACTAGGTTAATATGTATTTTTGGTTGTGATTTTTTAAATTGATAAAAGAAATATTGACTGAGCCAGCGTCCCATAGGGTGAAGTAAGCCTACCGTTATCTCGCCACGAATGCTCTCAGAAGTGTCATATAAACCATCAATAGTATCATCGAGATCTTGCAATATACGCTGGCATGATTCTAAAAATACGATCCCTTGAGGGGTTAAATGAATTTGATTTCCACCGCGATGAAACAAGCGCAACTTAACCTCTTGTTCTAATTGGCTGATTTTTCTGCTTAATGTGGGCTGACTCATTTCTAGAATATCAGCAGTCTCGGTAAAACTGAGTTTTTCTGCTAACAAGCAAAACATTCGTAGGGTATTGATTTGAAAAGACATGATGAAGGTATCACACAATTTTTTCGCTAGTATAGCAAAATTACGTCAATGAGCTAGATCGCTTAGTTTTAAGTAATCTAACGCGTAATTAGTAATGAATAGAATTTTTGTTTTTTCAATTCGTTTATGATCTAGATCTAATGATTAGTAGCGATTCCAGTTACGTTAATCACATTATTCATTTTCTGAATAACTGCAATTTTAAATCCCCCATTTTCTTCCATTATTTGAGTTATATACTCGCGCACAACGATATATTTCAAGTTGTGGAAAAAAATATGAAAATAAATAAAATCTCAGTGGCATTGTTAATGTTGAGCTCTAGCTATTCTTTTGCTGAAGAGGTGACGTTTTTGGAGCCTGAATTTTATGGTTCCATTCGTGCTCAAGTTGCACTTCAAGAGAATACTGATTACACCACGGATATTTATCAAGCAGAAGCAGGTTTGATTGGTTTTGTTCCTGTTTATGATTTCCGTGTACGTTACCAGTTAGAGGCAGAGTACTCAGAATCTATGGTCGAAAATGCGTCAGATAACGATCTGATTGTACGTGAAGCTAACATCATCATGATGAATAAAAAATGGGGTGGGATGTTTATTGGTTCAGGTACAACAGGTACATGGGCCGATTTATATAGCAAGGCCGATATATTTGAAAGCAATAATATGGAGCGCCACAGTAATAATTTATTGTTTGGCGGCCAACGTTATTCAACCAACTGGCATTGATTACCCCTCATTTTGGACCTTTCCACTTTAAAGCTGCAGTGGTTTCACCTAAGGATGACAATGATAATGATGCTGACATTATTGGTTTGCGTGCACTTTATAACCAAGGTGATTTTAGTTTAGTAGTAAACCAATCACTGACATCAAAAGAGATGATGAATGGGGCTAAAGAAGACAGTCAACGTACCGTTGTCGCTACGAGTTACCAATGGGAGAACTTCTATTTAGGCGGTGTCGCTGAGTTCGATTACGATGCACCTTACCATAAACGCAATGTATATGGGATTTCAGGTAAATACACTTACAACAAGACCTCATTTAGCTTGGGCTACCAGTATGCTGATTGGAAAAATACTCATGATAATGAATCGCTTGTACTTGCTAATGTAAGTCACGCTATCAATAAACACTTTACGGTATTTGCAGAGGGTGCACTTTTTAGTGAAGAGCCGAATCAGAACCTAAACGTTAAGTCTATAACAAAAAGCGACAATATTAATCTTGGTTTGATCGTCTCTTTCTAATTTCAATCTAAATAGGAACCCTATTATGAAACGTACAATAAGTGCCTTAATACTAGGCTTGAGTTGTTGTTCTGCTTATGCTGCTGTCTCTGTTTCTGATTGTGTAATACGTGAGCCAGCACCAGGTTCAGATAAAACGGGACTTTATTTCACGGTAACGTATCAGCCAGATGCGCAAACAGATTCACTTCGACTTCCTGCTCCTGAAGCTTTGTATGGTGCAACGGTAAATACGTTAACTAGTTACACTGAGCTACATACAATGACTCATGTTGATGGCGTAATGGCAATGCAACGTATTCCACAAATACCCCTTAAACCAGAGCACCCTGTGGAGTTAAAACCGGGGGGTAATCATGTGATGCTATTTAATCTTAAAAAACGACCAATTGCAGGGGAAATTTATCCAGTAGAGCTTTGGTTAGCATTTGCGCCAGAAGTTAAATGTGATGCGATGGTGAAAACATCAGCAGAATTACAACAAGCAGGTAGTCACTAATGAAAGCATTATTTAAGTCTATTCGTAGTGTTAAAGGTGCTGTGATTGCTGTGTTATTGACGGTAGGTGTAGGTATAGGGTTGTTAGCAGCGCTACCTGCTAGCGAAGTCATGCATGCTTTTAGTACCAATGAATATTGTGGTACTTGCCACACAATGAAACCGGCAGTAGAAACTTTTGCGAACAGTGTGCACGGTGGCAACAACTCGCAAGGTTTTGTTGCTGACTGTGTATCTTGTCACCTTCCAGATTCAAATGTGGTTGATGAGCTTTGGGTGAAGGGCACTTCAGGAATGCGTCATTTATTTGGTGAGTATGTTTTACAAATGGACTCATTAGATTATGACAAATTGCATCCAAAACGTACCGAGTATGTGTTTGATTCTGGTTGTGTAAATTGTCATCGAACATTAGAAGAACGTGCAGAAAATGCGACAGAGGCCTCTCCGGTATCTGATCAAACTCATCAGTTGGCGTTTTCTCGTAAAGATACAGACTCAGATTGGAAATGTTCAAGCTGTCATTACGATATCGCCCATCCGGATCTGAAACGTAATATGCGAATGAAAGATGAAGAGAGAATGCGTGAGTTGATGTCTCAACTAGGAGTAGTAAGTCATGGATAAGCACCGTAAACAATATACGCTGGCAACAACGCTGTTAGCTCTTGGCCTTATGGCTACTCCGAGTTTTGCTACAGATAAAACACCGGTACAGGATATTAATAATGGTTATGAAGATTATACCATTAAACGTACTCCTGCTGATTTAACGCCACAAGAACGTCAAGTTGCTAATCGTATTATCTATGCTTGTTATTTAGGCTGTCACCGTCCGGCAATCGAGGAGGTTCCTGAAACCTTGAGTCCTAAACTAGAAGGGTTTGATGCGCAGTATTTCTATAACCAATTTGTTGATATGGATATGGAACGCCAAGCAGGTGTGTCATCACAAATGAAAGAGATGGTATATACCGTTCCGCCAAAAGAAATCGCTGATGTTTCACTGGTATTAAGTGAGCGTCCAATGAAATGGAACCCTCGTTCAGAAGTGGTTGCGAGTGATGCATATGCCCGTGGTAAAACGAAATACGATGCAAGCTGCAAGATGTGTCATGGTGAACAAGGAGCAAGTACCAACCCGGCTTATCCACCGCTAAAAGGTCAAATGCCTGCATATGTATTTGAGCAAATGACAGCTTATCGTGATGGTAAGAGAACAAACCGTCAAGCTGCGGTTATGGTCCCGTTTGCTAAAATGCTTAGTGAAGATGACTATGCTGATATTGTTGCCTACGTGACAGGAATGTTCTATACACCAATTGAACAGCGTGAATTTATTACAGGTAAAGGTATGCCACCTGTTGAAGGATTTGTGTTACCAGATACTGGTCTAATTCAAAACTTCATCGATATGCATGGTGAAGATAATGATTACCCGAAAAACCCGATGGATTACACGATTAGTAATTCAGGAAAAATAGTGGTGGATAACAATACCAAGCTAATGTGGGAACGTGACTCATCACGTATCTGGATGACGGCAGTAGAAGGTGAGCAATATTGCAGTAACTTAGAGCTAGATGGCTATGACGATTGGCGTTATCCATTAATGAAAGAATTGCAAAGTATCGCTGATTTGGGTGAATTCCGCCCAGCAATTAATACTGATGCATTCTTAAATATGCCACGTCTTCAATCAGGTGTGTGGGGCTTCCCTGTAAGTGACCATCCTGATCACGCTTGGCACATAGGTTTCCCTGAAGGTCATATCATGGGTCAGCACACGGCATCAACTAAGCTGGTTCGTTGTGTGCGTGCAGATAATGGTGCCGCATATCACAACATGAGTTATGTCGACAACAAAGATGGTACGGTAACGGAAAAAGTAACAGACCGTATGTGGCAGCAGAAAATTGATTACCAACGACGTAATTGGTTAGATTCAATTAAGTATTGTGAAAATCTTAATTATGCGAATTATGATGATTGGCGCTTGCCTAACATTCGTGAACTCGTCTCTATTGTGAACTATAACAAGACGTCACCAGCAATTGATGAAGAGTTTTTCCCAAATACACCAATTAAGTATTTCTTCTGGAGTAGCTCGACAGATTTGCCGGGACCAACGTTGTTTGTTCGACCATTACCCCCGCGTAAGAAAGATCAAACGCCGGAAATGTTAGATCACCGTCAAGATAAAGGGAATAAAGGTTGGGCTCAAGGTTATCAAATTGGCTCGGGGTTAGGAATGAGTAAAGATGTAGAATTTTACTCTCGTTGTATTCGAAATCCTTAATCAATCCATAGATTAGCCCCTATTTATTAGGGGCTTTGGAGCTTTTATTATGCTGAAAAAAATAATGGCATTATCACTTATATTTCTAAGTGTTAGCGGAAATTCCTATGAGCTTGGTCGTTATGACGACGGTGCACGCTGGGCATTTATAACCGATAAAGCCACAGAAAATGTAGCAGTTATTGATACTTTTAAGCACGCTTACGTTGATACGTTAAAGATGCAAGTAGTTCCAACTGCAATGGAAGTTTCCGATGTACAAGATATGTTGCTTTATATCGATGGGAAAACGCCTCAAGTTTATGTGTACGATTTAGTTAAAAAAAAGCATTGGAAAATGGCGGTAGAATCGATCCCTCAAGCAATCATCATTGCACCTGATGGGGCGAGGCTAGCCGTGGCACTAAAAGATAAATTAGTGATGCTTGAACCACTAACGGGTCGCTATTTAGAGCAAATCTTAAACCTAGAGCAACCTTACAGTGTGAACTTTGATGCCGGTGGTTATAACCTCTATATAACAGAGCAAAACAGTGGCCGAACGTTAGTGTGGCGGGTGCATGATGAAGCGACGAGAGAAATCAAGTTAGGAAGTGGTGGTGAAGTATCTGAAGTAACACTCTCTCCTGATGCTCGTTTAGTTATGGTCGGTGATCTTGGAAAAAACAGTGTTACGATCTGGGATTTATTTATGGAGCAAGAGTTTGCAAAAATCGCATTAGAATCTAAACCTTGGAGGCCTTATGTGAGTTCTGATAGCGAACATATTATTTTAGCCGGTGAGAATGGGCACGGGCTAGTTGTTAATAGTTGGAGTGGCGAAGTAGTAAAACGCATTGACTTTAAAGATAAAACGACTGAGATACGTACAGGTTGGTTAGAGTCGATTGGTGTTGTTGCTACGCAAAGCGGGCTTAACATATTCAATTTAACCGATAAGCAACCACCGAAACATTTTCCAATGGATGCTCCTTTAGGTGATGTCGTTGTTGTGGCAGATTCGAAAACGTTATTTGCAACTCAGCGTAATAGTGACCAATTAGTGGTGCTAGACCTTCGTAAGGAAACGCTACTGCCTACCGTTAAAACCGGCTTGAAAAATCCTCACTTAATAGCGATGGGTTTAACTAATACTATTTGCCACTAGGAGTAATAATGAAATTGTTTATCAAAAGCATGCTAAAAGGTGGGTGTGCCTTTCTGTTAAGCTGGAGCAGTTTATTTTCTGTCTATCTACAAGCGTCTCCGCTTACTTTTACATTAAGTGAGGCTAACATGGGGACCGTGACAGAGAAAAGTTGGCCAACACAGTATCTATTTATTGCCATAGGTTATACATCTTGCCCTGAAATTTGCCCAACAACAACATTGGATATGGCTGGCGTAATGAATCGATTAGGTGAATCAGCAAAGGATGTCACCCCTTTGTTTATTTCTATCGATCCACATCGTGATAGTGCAGAGAACATAGCAAAATATGTGCAGTATTTTCACCCTAAACTTAAAGGGCTAGTGGGAACTCAAGCGCAAACTAAAGCAGTCAGTAAATCTCTACGAGCAACGTATGGCTACTCTCGCGATGGTAAACCCATTTATCCGCCACTTCCCGAATTATATGAAGTATTTCATTCTACTTACTTGTATTTCTATAGCCCTCAAGGTGAGTTGATAGATGTGTATGGGTATGGTGATGGAGCCGAGAAAATTAGCCAAGCAATTCAAATTGAGCTTGATATAAGGAAGTAGATAAATGAGTAGGCGATTATTAAATATTTTCGTAATTATTCACTTGTTTGGTTTCTCTATGCCAACAAAAGCTCAACAATGCCCCTTAGTTGAGTCATTTCAACCTGCAATAGTGGACAAATCACAGTTACCAATGGTTATGCAACACAGCTTAGATCAATCACCGATTAGCTTAGTAAACTTATGGGCGGTTTGGTGCTCTCCCTGCCGTAAAGAGTTGCCGATGTTAGTTACGCTTGAGCAAAGTAAAATGCACAATATTACGGTTAATACAGTGCATATAGGCAAGCAAACACCAGAAGTGGCTCAAGTGATTGCTGATGTTGGTTTGCAGCAACTTAACAAAGGTTTCTTATCGGATATGTCGTCAATGTCTGTAATGGGCATTTATGGATTGCCAGCAACAATGGTTGCGGTTAAAGGGGAAGTGAAATTTATCGCTAGTGGTTATCTACATCATACTGCTGCTGTGTATAAACAGTGGCTTGTTTGTTTAGAGGAAAGTTTATAATGAAAATATTGTTATCAATTGCTGTATCTGTCTCGATGCTATGTTATTCAACGATAACCTTCGCTGCAGGGCAAGAATCAAAACAATACGATTTGGGTGAATCACTTTATATGAACCCTGGTCGTGGTGGTTGTACGCAATGTCATGGCAAAGAGGGGAACCTACCCGTGATGCCACTGTATCCTAAAATTGGCGGGCAATCAGAAATCTATTTATATAACCAGATGATTGATTATCGAGAAAATCGTCGTAAAAATGGACTATATATCCCAATGGAAGTTGCAATGAAACCATTTAGTGATGAGGAGATTAAGGCGATGGCGGTTTATCTAAATAAACAAAAGGCGTTTTGATAAATGGTTGGATTATTATACCAAATCAACGTTTTCTTTGAGTTGGTATAATAAATATTTTATCTATTTTTTTGCTGTAATAATCAATGACCACCAGCGGCTAAGAACCAATTGAGAAGATGCTTTTTAAGATCGCCTAACTCATCTGGACCAATAATCGCTAAGCCTAAATCTTGCGCTCGCATAATGTCATTATTACGTAGAGGGCGGAAGCTCACCAACATAGCTCTCGCTTGCAAGCCACCTAGAAGGTCACGTAACGACTCTAATTTATAGAGAGTGTCATCGCCATCATCACGCATGCCTTTGGTCTTACATTCAATAATATGCAGCTTATTGTTCACGATACTAACCACATCTAGCTCGTTACGAACGTCTTTATCACCAATTTCACGGTGAACTTGAACATTCAAAGAGTGATCTTGAAGTGTTGGTAAATATTGCTGAATATCGACCACAGTATTATGAACTAATATCTCTAACCATTCACCGTTAGCTAAACGTCGAGCTTCTTCGCAATCAAACGTTAAGGTGCCGTTTTCATAGGTAGCTAAACCCGTTTCAACAAGATCAGTCAGTAGCATATTAAGTTCTTTATAACTCTGCTGCTTCTCTGTCACCTCAACATCAAGGCGTTGTTCTTTGCGACAAGTTGTCGCTAAGTAGTTCAATGTAGCAAGACCTGGGCCTAATTCTAGTGCATTACTTGCCCAACGCTGACAAAGCTCACGCAGACGTTTATCAATGCTCTCTGGAAGTTCAGATTCAGAAAACTCACAGCGTGCGCCAAAGATAGCAAGGTAATCACTTAAACGGATATTATCAGCTACGTGTTTTTGTTTGCGACCATCAGGGTAAAGCCAGCATAATTTATCGCTGAATGGTTCGACAACAAAAATTGGCCAATGATAAGAGCGGAACACTTCATAGGCAGAAAGAAGACGATGTCGAAGGCCACAGCTTGCATTTAATTTAATGTCGCTAAAATGATGTTTCATTTCGGCGGCTAATGCTTGCAAAGATTCTTTAATTAAATGAGTGTCTACAATATTTGGGATTTCATAAAAATCAGAAGTAATTCCCTTATATTGAAGTATGGTTTCTAAGCGATGAAACATATCTTTCTGTGTCTCGTCGCCAATAAAAATCATATGCTCGCCTTTTACGGAGAGATCAAGGAGAGGGGTTACAAGACGGACGGGGTCTTGATCTAATATGCCAACATGCGTGATCATGAAATAATCCTTGTAATGGTGATTACACATAATGAAGCAGAAGGCATGCGTAACCGAATAATTATAATTTTAAGTACATACTAGTTTATAGAATTAGTATGGTTTTTCTATTCAATACTATTGTAATGAGGGGCTTAATGATAAAAATCAACCCATTGTTAAATATTCTTATTTGGGCTTAATAAAAAAGACGATAGAATAGAGCCACATGCCTTAAATACAGAATGAACTATGAGCTATTTACCTTTAGATGAATACAATCGCAAATGGATTTTTACTCATCAATCAATGCCAGTTGATGATGAATTATTGTCATTAATTAAGCCATTCACTCAAGCAAAATCTGCTCAAGTTTGGAATGATTTTATTAGTGCGAACAGTCCAACTGCAGATCATTTTGGTTCGAAAGAATGGCCAATGAAACAAAGCTCATGGAGCAATGAGATTGATTGGCAGCATCGCTGGGATAGTGATAATGAAGCATTGCCAGATGAAGTATTAGAGTTTATTGATTGGGCTGATGATGTAACGGTTTATTTTTGTTATGAGAAATACAATCTGATTGAAACCTCTTGGGGCACATTTAAGAAAACATGGAAAAACTTTTTATTTTACGATGACTTACCAATACTTATCGGAAAGAAGAAAGCACAAGCATTGTGGTTTAATTCGAAAGGTAAAGTGAAGTTAGGCTCAAGAAGTTAATTACGATTAGCGATAAAATTAAAAAAGGCTCAGAGTTATTAACTTTGAGCCTTTTTGTTTAATATCGCTGATAGTTTAAGAAGGAGTTCTTGTAATCACGTACTCTGGCGCGTGTATTTCAAGATAATGTGAAAAACTATCTAGCTCTGCTTTTAAATCTTCAGTGCTTGCTCTATTTAAATGGATGATAAAACGTTGAAACTCATTGATATCCAATATCTGTTTATTATACATAATCCATTCAATAACTAGCTCTTGAGGGGCAGGAATTATTTCACTGAACCTCTTGGCTGCATTGCGTAATTCTCGAGTACCGAAGCGAAACCAACCAACAAAATAAAGTAACACCATACTCGCTAAAATAACGATATGGAACATTAAGGTTACCTAAAAATTGTGATGAATTCAGTATACTCAATCCATCATTTTTTTGAAGACAATTTTAGTTAGTTTGCGAAGCTTTGACAAAAAAGAAGCAAAAAGCGTCATTTGTTTTATTTCTGTCATGCCAACAGTTTAATTAATTAAACGTAACCCAGCTGGTAGAGCGTCACCGAAAAGTCGTTTAGAGTCCGCTTCGCTTAATGCTTGCTGACTAGAGACGAGATCTATCCAACTTTGTGGAGAGCGACTCTTCTTCAGTTTATCAATAATACTTTCACGTAGTTCATCTGAGACATCTAAGGTTCTATCACCAGTCAATCGTGCCATCATAACTGCGGCAAAACCTGCCATTGGTTGTATTTTCCAATCTTGAGCTAATAGTGTTGGTAACCATTGAGCCACTTGGGTTGCTGGTATTAAATTATGCTGACTACCATAGAATGGAGAGCGAGAACAAATACGTCCTAACGCCCACCAATGGACTTGCGGTTGGTTGTCATTTTTTGCATGGCCTAATACCCAAGAGGCAATCAGTGTCTTATCTTCAACATCCAGATGCTCAAGTGCAGCAGCTAGACGAACCATAGCTTCATAACTTTTGTTACTGGCCTCTTCTAATGTTTTTGGATTACGCAAAGAGCCCGGGTGTAGGTATTTTGCCATATCAGCCAAAATGGTTTCTTGCTGCTCTAGGCTTAAACCACCAGAGATACGACGCCAGAATGTCCACCAGTCGTTCCAAGATTGTTTCGACTCGAATTGAATGCCTTGTTGATAGGTTTCCCATGCTTGAGATATCTTCCATTCATCGGCAGGGTAGCCAAAACCAGGACGCAGAGCAAAACCTGTCATTTTTAACCAGTTTTGTTCATGTTTATCAGAGCGGCGGCGACGTTTTTTACTGTCAAGTAATGCGGTTGCTAGTTCCCGTGAGGTAATTAAATCCCATGATTCACGTTTACCTATCAGCTTCTCTATGTTTTTAGAAAAGGCTTTAATGGCATTTGGGTTTTGTTTGCTGCCGCCATAAGCCTCTTTAATACTTGCTATAGCATTCGGTAGGCGAGGGGGAAGGCTAATTTGATCCGCAAGGTTAGCACTTTTATTGGAGGCTTGATTACGTACTTCAAATTCGACTAACCAACGCTGTGAATCGTCCTCAACAGAAACACATTCAATCTTAATGGTGCCGACTTCTGTGAATTGACAGGCTAGGGTTACTTCAACGCGATCTTTTTGGTTTGCGTGTAGATCATCTTTTGATTTACTTGATTCAAGTGTTACGACATAAGGCGGTAAGCTAACAAAACTTGGTTCGGCTAACTCAGTGATCATACCTGAGGTAGCAAGCTGATCTTTTGTTGTTGAAAGCAAATTAAAACGAACAGGTTCGCCCAATGTTAGTGAGAAACGGCGGCTTGTCATGCGAATTTCTTCACCTTCGTCGCTGCCTTTTGCCAATAAACATAAACCTTGTGGCTGTTTATTTTTCTCTTCTAACTGTAAATAGAATGAACGCGCAGAGCCACCACCGATTTTTAATTGTGCACCATGACGTGCTTTACCATAAGCTACGGCACCATAAGCAACAGCTAAATCTGGATGAGGGTTAGATAACTGAGTGACAGTGTCACATTTCCAGTTATTCATCAATTCAAGTGAACGTTCAGCAAGGAGAGGGCTATTAAATACGCCACCGTTTAATAATAGGCCAACAGGAATAGCACGATCTTGATGAGCAGCTAAATCATTATCATCCCAACCGAGTGCTTTTGCTGACACTTCTTTATGATTATCCAAGAACTGAGCTAAGTGCTTACTGATAGCAGGATCAGAAGCGTAAGGTAAGCCAAATTCAACAACAGCGGTTTGACGTTGATTTGGACGGTCATTAAAGTCAGTCAGTGGTAAGAATCCATCAAGCGCAATTTGATGAACTTCTTCTTTGGTTAACTCAACTTTACGACTACCACCTAATAATTTTGAGCCAGACCCTAATAGAGTGATATGGCCAGATTCTGGTGCATTAGCTGACAGTAAACGTTCTTTGGTTTTACGCGTTTGTTGAATAAGTTTAGTTAACGCGGCTGCCGTCATTTTCTTACCGCTGTCTAAGCGTTGCTCAGCTAAATGCGCTAAGGCTAAATCAATGTTGTCACCACCTAACATTAGGTGATCACCCACGCCGATGCGATCAAGTGCTAATTCGTCTTTATTAAAACGCGCTTGGATTAAACTTAAATCGGTAGTGCCGCCACCTACATCGCACACCACCATTAACGGAATGTTCTTTAGAATATCTTTTGCTGTGTCTTGATGATGGTGATACCAGTCATAACAAACGGCTTGTGGTTCTTCCAATAGAATGATCTTATCAAGACCTGCCAGTTTTGCTGCTTGTATAGTAAATGAACGAGCACTCTCATCAAACGAAGCGGGTACCGTAACAACTACTTCTTGAAGTTCCATTGGCGCATCAGGGTGGTGGTAATTCCAAGATTGACGAACGTGATTTAAATAACTCGCACTGGCAACAATAGGAGAGACTTTTTCAACATCTTCTGCACCTGCCCAAGGCAGAATATCTGAGGTACGATCGACTTTAGTGTGAGATAACCAACTCTTAGCACTGACTACTTGGCGACCTTCTACCTTTGAGCCTAATTCACGTGCCCATTCACCAATGATTGCGTTTTTTATTTCACCATCAATCGCTTTTACATTCCAAGGCAGTGTTAGGTCATTTTCAGTGATTTGGCTTTGTGAAGCATGGTAACGAAATGATGGAAGTAGGGGTTTACGAGCAACTTCACCCGGTCCAATTAATTGGTCGATATTGAAGATTTCAATTGGGCTAGTTTCAATACCAAGAGAAATATCAGTATAAGCCACAACAGTGTGAGTAGTACCAAGATCAATACCAATTAAATAACGATTAGAAGAACTCATAGAAACTCCATTGAAGCTGCAATAAAAGAGAAAGCGGCAGCGATAAAATATAGGGGCATATAGTAAAAGAGTTCAGCCTCCATAACGGTGACTGAACTCTTAAGATGCGCAACTAGCGAAGAATAATATCCAAATTACGCTTCACGAACATCAAATTCAACGTGCCATTTCTCACCGCTATCAGCAGCAATGGCTTCAAGATAAAGAGTACCAAGTTCTGTCACTTTAGACGCTAAACGAACAGGAACAACCTCACCTGCTGTGCGGCCTTCAGTTACAGGTAACGTCACTTGAATTGCAGGTAACTCTTCTAGCTCTTCTGGCATCCAGAAATCCAAGTGTGTACCAGCTTGGTCGTCACGACGAGTCGTTGAACCGTAGAACTTAAACTGCACCGGCTGACCAATTACCAAACCAAATTGTTGGCTAGGAACATCAGCATGAGAGCCTTCTTCCATGCCAAATGGAGCAACACACAGCGCTTCCATTGGTGGTTCCATTCCTGGAATCGCAGGCATAGAGCTTTCGATACCAACATAGTAGCTTGATGCGATACCACCACGGATACGAACACCGTTACCAGTACGAACAGAACCGTAGTAAGAAGCACCTGAAGCAACCGCTAAATCAAGATCTAGACCTTCAAGCAGTTTTGCATCTTCTGCTTCAGCATCAATTAACCAGTCATTAATAATGCCCAGTAAACGCTCAGCAAGAAGATTTGATTTTAAAACACCACCGTTTAAAAGAATTGCAGTAGGCTTAATAAAATCAGCGTCATTCTGTTGACCAAATACGTCATCAGTTGCCGCTTGTTGACGAGTTAAGAAGCTAGCTAGGTGACGAGTTACTGCTGCATCTTGTGCGTAAGGTAGACCCATTTGAGTCAGTGCACCACGAGCTGATTGAACAGGGTGTTCAGTAACAGGAACAACAGGGAAGAAACCTTCAACCAATGTCTGTTGTACTTCTTCTTGAGTTAATTCCGTTTGCAGCGTGCCGCCTAACAATTTAGACCCACGGCTAGGAACCACAATTGGAACTGCACGCAACTCTGAATCATTAAGAAGGGCTTCTTTAGCATCACGACAAGCGTGAGTCATTACTTGAATTTGCCAAGGTTGCAGTTGTTTACCTTCTTGCGCTAGCTTCATTTTTAAACGATAAGCTAGGGCTAAATCCATGTTGTCACCACCAAGAAGAATATGATCACCTACCGCAACACGGTTTAGGCTTAAATTACCTTCTTCTTCAGTCACTGCAACTAATGATAAATCGGTAGTACCACCACCGATATCAACCACTAAAATCACATCACCAACAGAAACCTGGTCACGCCATGAATCATCGTTATTTTTGATCCAGCTGTATACTGCCGCCTGTGGTTCTTCTAATAAAGTAAGGTTACGAAAGCCAAGATTATTTGCCGCTTCTGCCGTTAAATCACGAGCTGCAGGGTCAAATGATGCAGGAACGGTAATCGTAATATCTTGTTCATTTAGAGGATGTTCAGGGTTTTGAAAATCCCATGCGTTTTGTAAATGTTCTAAATAACGCTTAGTCACTTCAAGAGGTGATGCTTTGATCACTTCTTCTGGGCTATTTAGCGGTAAGAATGCTTCACGACGGTTTACGCCACCATGACACAACCAACTTTTTGCACTTGCAATTAAGCGAATTGGCGTTTTGCTGCCAAGGTTACGAGCAATGCTACCAACAATTGCGTTTGGTTTGGTTGTCCAAGGAAGACTTGTATCACCTTCTAATAGTTCAGCGTCATGCGCTTGATACATGAAAGAAGGCAGCTGTGATTTCTCTTCAACTTGGCCAGGAGCGGTTAATTGAGGGATTGGCATCACTTGAACGCTTGCATCTTCATCATGTAAATCCACATAAGAAAGAACACAGTGAGTTGTACCTAAATCGATACCAATGCTGTATTTAGCTTGTTCCATTATAGTTCAACCTCTGCTGGAGCAACGATTGTTGCGTCATAACCATCAGCCAGTTTTGGCAGTTTCACTTCGGCTACCTTCCAACCACGGTGGATAAGTGTGCCGTTAAATGGAGCTTCACCTACTACATTACCTGTTAGGCGAACTTCTGATGGATTAAAACCAGCAGGAATAGTTAATCGAGATTCTTCTTCTTCAGTACGAACTGAAGTAAGAGTGAAGTAGTCGGATAATACTTTCTGGCCACCTTCATGAATAACACGAGCCGCTGCGCCAACTTCTGCATCAGCAAAGCCTTTAAGGTCTTCTTGCATAAAGTCGATAAAACGTGCTTCTTTTTGTAAAAGAGATAATAATTGAAGAGCAGATTCAGGAGTAGATGCTTTTACTTTTGGTTCAACTTCGATGATTTTCTCAATGATCTTTTCAACTTCAACCACTTTTTCGATTTCGACGATTTTTTCTACAGGTTTTTCAACGATCTTTTCTTTTTCAATTTCAACAATCTTTTCAACTTCTACGGTTTTCCCTTTTTTCATTGCATAAAGTAATACAAACAAAGCAGAAGTACCGAATAGGACAATGTGACCTAGATCAAAGGTAGAAGGAATAGCATTTACGTCAAAATTCATAATTAATTCTCTATATTTTTGGGTGCAATACACCAAACGTTTTTAACTAAATTGTGGTGAATAGTAGCATATTCAAGGGATAAGAGATAAAAGAAGCGCTTTAAAAATGGATAACAGACACCGTTTGGCGCTATTTTGAACAGATTGTCGCTAAGTTAATAAAATTTTAGTTTTATCGGTTAATGAGTTTCGCTCTCTCTTAATAAAGATTAGAATTAACAATATATCAACTGCTTGAGGGATAAGCGTGCTTAAAAATAGTTATTTCTATATAACCACCAGCTTTATCTTAGCGCTCTTCTTTAGTTTGCTCTCAATGAGGGTGGTCTATAAATCTGATTTAGACAATAATAAAGAGAATTTTTTTAAAGAAGCAGACCGTCAATCAGTATTACTTTCTCTTCTTATCGAAAAAGACATTGATTTTATAGGTGCTGGAGCTAACTTTTATCAATCCGGATCCAAACAAGATTGGTTACAATTTCCCCTATTTGCTAGTTCTCTTCTCTCAAGTTCAGAAAGCCTTATATCATTACAATGGATGCAGAAAGTTCAAGAAAGTGAGATTGAGCAGCATACTAAAAATGTTCAGCATGTTTTCCCCTCATTTAAGCTTTATACCGTTCCTAAAGAACAGCCTAAAACCTATGGATATGTGATGAAAAATCATGAGCCGATTTATGTCGCTACTGATATTTACCCAAGGGATGAAGCCAATATTCCATTACTCGGTTTTTACTCATCTCGTGAGCGTTTTAAATTGGTTCTTGATGAATTTATCAAAACAGGGAAACCAAGTGTCTCTGATAAGGTTAGGCTTTTACAAGACAGTTTAGATCGTAATGCCATAAAAACAGGGATGCTTGTTTATCACCCTGTATTTACTGCTGATAAACAAAATTTAAAAGGAGTGATGATTGGCGTACTCCGAATTACGAGTTATTTTGAACAACTTATTTCATCGACGTCATTAGGTGAGTCTTTAGTTGTGCGTATTATTGATACCGGATTTGATGCTGAAGATGATCCTATCATGCACCGAAGTGCGCAGTGGGATGATTTTAGTGGGCAAATTTATACAAATAGCATAAAAATAGAAAATCGTGTTTGGAAAATTGAATATAAGACCAATAACAAATTAACTGATTATCAACGCCTAACTCTCTTTTGGATGCTTATTGGTTCAGTCGCAATCTCTATTTTAATAGCGACTCTTACCTTTATGGTTACGCGAGATAAATACAGAATTGAAAAATTATTGGCGATAAGAACAAAAGAATTACATTATTTGGCTATGCATGATGATCTTTCTGGTTTACTAAATCGAAGAGCAATTAGAAATATCATAAATAGCCATATTAATGAAAACGTTTCATTTGCATTACTGTGCTTTGATATAGATAAATTTAAGCAGATAAATGACACTTATGGTCACCCAGAAGGTGATGAGGTATTACGGCATATTAGCCAATTAGTATCTAAATACTTAGAAGATAAAGCCTCATTCTCTCGGCTAGGTGGTGATGAATTCTCGATAGTGATTAAAGTTGAAAGCAAAGAGGCGTTAACGAAAATCGCAAATGAAATTCATCATCTTGTTGAAAACTCACCAACACAGTTTGATGAATTTGAGATCTCGCAAACCATCAGTATAGGCGGAGTTTTATGGAATGGTGAAGACAAAAAGGAATTAATTAAAGCCGCTGATCAGGCTTTATATCAAAGTAAGATGAAGGGGCGAAACCAAGTGACCATTTACGATTGAATTTTCAGCAATCGATTTTTATAGTATCGCGCTTATCATTTTGTTTAGGTAGAATAGCGCCTCCGTTTTATTTGAGTACCAAGGATCTCCATGAACTTTAATCGTATCGTCTGTTTTGACTTAGAAATGTGCTGTTGGAATGTTGATGGCAAAGGAACAACAGGGGAGATCATTGAAGTAGGATTAGCGGAGATCGACTTAATTAAAGGTGAAGTTGTTAAACGTGCTCAATATTATGTGAAGCCAGAAAAAGACGAAATATCTAAGTTTTGTGTTGAGTTAACAGGGATCTCCCCTCGAAAAATAGAAAAACAGGGTAGACCATTAGCTGACGTATTGAAGTCTATGATTAAGAATTTCGGTGGAACCAATAAAATTTATGCAGCATGGGGACACGATGAGCAAATTCTTGATGCTGAATGTAGAGCAAAAGGCATAGAAGTTCCATTCAGTGAATTCTTAAATCTGGCAACCATTTATCGTATTAAATCACGTAAGAAAAATGAGCGAATGGGCCAAAGAAAGGCGATGGAAGAGTTAGATATTGAATGGGAAGGCAGACAGCATTCTGGTTATGTTGATGCATATAACCTTGCGCAATTAGCATTGAAAATATTATAGATTGTAATAGGTTATTTAATAGATACATTAAAAAAGGAGCTGATTAGCTCCTTTTTTTGTTTGATTCAATCGAACTTATTTATTATCACGTTTGTATAATTCAACAAATGAACGCTGATAAGCAGTTGCGATTTTAGTTATGATTTTCTTAGCCATAGCAGCGTCACCTTTTAACTTGATTATTAGAACGAGGTATTTCGTCTCTGTATGGCGCGCATTATAGATAAATTTTTTATTATTTCTAGCAAGTAAAATTGTTTTTTAAGATTAGTTTTTCTAATGCAATCTTCGTCATATTTAACATGAATACAAATGGGATATTCATTAGGTTTAAACCATAAAAAAGGAAGCCATTTTGGCTTCCTTTATTGTAGCTAGAGTATATGTTTTTGTTTACGCTTGCGCACTTTCTACTTGTTCATCCGTACTTTTTTCACCAAGAACTCGACTTGTAATTGTACCCGCTGTCATTGCGCCACTTACATTAAGAGCAGTACGTGCCATATCAATTAACGGTTCGATAGAAATAAGTAGGGCAGCAATCGTAACAGGTAAGCCCATTGCAGGAAGAACGATTAATGCTGCAAATGTAGCCCCCCCGCCAACACCAGCAATACCAAACGAGCTTACCGTGATAATGGCAACTAAAGACAGAATAAAGTGAGCATCAATTGGGATCCCCATTGTTGGAGCAACCATTACCGCTAGCATCGCAGGGTAGATACCCGCACACCCATTTTGACCAATAGTAGCACCAAATGTGGCAGATAAATTCGCAATTGCAGGTGGAACGCGCAGTTTTGTGATTTGAGCTTCAACATTTAGTGGGATTGTTGCAGCAGAGCTACGAGAGCTGAATGCAAACGTCAATACAGGCCAAATTTTCTTGAAGTAATCAACAGGGTTTACACCAACAAACGAAACCAATAAACCGTGAACAACAAACATCAATAAAATAGCAATGTAAGAGGCAACAATGAAACCAAGTAGATTTAAGATATCGGCAGCATTGGATGTAGCAACAACTTTAGTTAGTAGCGCCAAGATGCCATAAGGGGTTAGTGCCATTATCATTTTGACTAAGCGCATAACAATTGATTGAGCAACATCAACAAAGGTATTAATTGGGGCTGCTAACTCTTCTTTCTCTTGACTCACTTTACGTGCAGCGATGCCTGCAAGAATTGCAAAGATAACCACAGCAATAATAGAGGTTGAACGAGTACCTGTTAAATCAGCAAATGGATTTGTAGGGATAAAGCTAATTAGCATTTGAGGAATTGTCAGGTCACTAACACTACCAATGCGAGACTCTAATACCGCAACACGAGCCGTTTCACGAGCGCCTTCAGTTAAGCCTTCCGCAGTTAAACCAAAAGTGTGAGTTACTGCAATACCAATTAAGGCAGAGATCATTGTTGTGACTAAAAGTACACTAATAGTAACGCCGCTAATTTTTCCTAAAGAGCCTGATTTATCGAGTTTAACAACCGCAGAGAACATAGAGACTAATACTAATGGCATGATAACCATTTTTAATAGACCAACATAACCGCTACCAACAATATTCACCCAATCAAGAGTAGTCTTGATTACAGTACTGCCTTCTCCATGAATGACGTGAAGACCTAAACCATAAAGACTACCAGCAATTAAACCAATAAGAACAAGGCGAGACAACGTATATTCTTTGCGCTGTTGGGTATTAAGAAAGAAGATAAGACCGATAAAGACGATCAAATTGATGATAACGGCTAATGACATACTGCTTTTCCTGTTTATTTAGTGCGCTCGTTATGTGTCGATTTGAAACAAGCCCTTTGTATTTAAAGGCATAATAACGGTAAGCCTGTCGGTAAGATAAGTGATAAAAGTTATCATATATAACGAAATGGAATATAAATTAACTTTTCGGTTATAGATAAACCAATGTGCTGATAAATTGAGTATTTGTAGAACAGAATAGGGGGATGAGGTACCATTTCTGAATAATAAAAAGTGAGTGGAAGGAAAAGTAAATGGAACATGAATTCTGGGAAAGTAAGTGGGCAAGTAATGTAATTGGTTTTCACCTATCAGATACAAACCCAATTTTGACTCAATATTGGTCAGCGTTAAAGCCGCAACGTAGTGATACGGTATTTGTTCCTTTATGTGGTAAATCGATGGATCTCGATTGGCTTGCTGAAAAACATAATTCAGTCACGGGTGTTGAGCTAAGTAAAATAGCCGTACGTGCTTTTTTTGCTGAGCGCTTGTATACACCAACCGTTACCGCATTAACTAGCACTCTTGAGTTATATGAATTTGATGAGCTAACCATTTATTCTGGTGATTATTTTACCGCGCCAATTGACGCTACAGATCTGATTTATGATCGCGCAGCATTAGTCGCACTCCCTAAAGAGATGCGTGAAGAATATGTACAAGTATTACGTTCTCGCTTAAAAGAAGGCGGACGCATCTTATTGGTAACGTTAGATTATGACCAAACTGAAATGGCAGGGCCTCCATTCTCTGTGCCAGAAGATGAAGTTCGTACACTATTTTCTGGTATGACAGTTACTCGCTTGCAGCGTGATGAAGCTGATGCAAACCATCCTAAAATCAAAAAAGGATTATCACGCTTTGCGGAAGAAGTGTGGTTGATTGAGAGTTAGAAAATAGTCAGAATACAAAAGGTGGCTATATAAAATTGGTCACCTTTTGTTTATTTATTATATAGAAAGTAAATGAAATTAACGTTGCTCTAAAGGATAAGAGCGGTAACTCCACATACCATAAACACGTAATGCATCACGATAAATACCTAATAACTCACCATCCGTTGGGATTTTTAATTCTTCGAGTGGGCGATCGTTAGCGGCATACGTATCAAATGTGATCCCTTTAGGACCAGTCTGCCAACTAGCGACTTCAAATAATGCTTGTCCACGGCGAACATGGCTTGCTGAACTAATAATGGTAGCGTGGTCAATATCATGGCGAGCTAATGCATAGCTGCTATATAGTGCGTTTTCTACCGTACTTCTTGCGTAGTTATCTTCAATAATACGCGATTTATTAATCCCATTTTTCACTAACCAATCGGCCATTAACTTACCTTCGGTTTTATGGTTTTTAGGTACGCCGCCAGTTACGACGATGTAAGTGTTAGGGTTCTGTTTCGCCATCGTCAATGTTGCATTAAGTCGATCAATTAAGATGTCGTTCATGCTGCCATCTGGGTTTAAAGCATAACCTAGGGTGATGATTGCGTTATTACCTTTGGTTGGTTTCTTGATTGTATCGCTTAATGGAGTATCAACGATTCTATCAATGGCCGACATGATTTTTTTCAAATCTGCAACGCGACCTTTGTTTAATTGCTCTAGGGCATTTAAATGTTTGGTTACTTCGCTTTTGTTGCCTTTAAAGTTTTGCCAAATAACAAGATATGAATGGGCGTCTACATCATCAGGAGCAACATCTAAAATTTGAGTAAATAGTTCAATCGCTCGGTCTACATTGCTGTTATAAATTTGAGCATTCGCGGCAGAAAACAATAAATCGACACGATACGGTTCAAGTTTATAAGCATCAAGTAAATTGTTAGTGATCATCTCCATGTTGCTTGGCATTTTAGCCGTAAACCCAGCATGAGAGATACGAGCCGGATTTTTAAAGATTTGGTAAGCATCATTAAGTAATTGGTCAACAACCTGACGTTGAGAGGTCATCTCTGTGTAATTAATCTGTGGTTGAACCGTATCTAATGCAGCAACGCTTGGTGCCGAGTAGAAAGAACTAGAAAGGATAGCCGCCAAAGAAAGGGTTAAGAGTGTGCGTTTCATAATGATTCCAAAGTTAGCAACAAGAAGAAGTCATCCTACGACTTGATAAAATGGTGTGCTGTGAGCGCAATCGTATTTATTTTTATTTATCAGACTCAAATGTTAATTGTATGAACTAGCGTCACAAGCAATAAGAAATCCAGCCAAAATTAAATCAATTACTCTCTAACTTTTACTTAATTAATTTTGATAATTCCTCAACTTGTAAGGTTAGTCACAGAAACAATTCTCCTTGGGCATCACAATGCGCTTGCTTTCGAACGAGTGTTTAATTTATTCGTTCGAGCTTTTATCTCCCATCGCAAATATCATAATGGAGTTAACTATGTTTGGTATATTTAAACCCCAAGCACATATAGGACGCCTTCCTTCTAATCAGATAGATGGCACATATACACGCTTACGTTGGCAATTATTTATCAGTATTTTTGTTGGTTATGCTGGTTATTATCTTGTTCGTAAGAACTTTAGTTTGGCAATGCCATATTTAATTGAACAAGGCTTTAGTCGTGGTGATCTTGGTGTCGCTTTGGCTGCGGTATCTATTGCCTATGGCCTTTCTAAATTTTTGATGGGCAGTGTTTCTGACCGTTCTAATCCTAGATATTTTTTAAGTGCTGGCTTATTAATGTCTGCCGCTGTTATGTTTTGTTTTGGCTTTATGCCATGGGCAACAAACAGCATTACAGCTATGTTCATTCTGCTATTTTTGAACGGTTGGTTTCAAGGTATGGGTTGGCCAGCTTGTGGTCGAACGATGGTGCATTGGTGGTCACGTAAAGAACGAGGCGAGCTGGTTTCGGTTTGGAACGTAGCGCATAATGTGGGTGGCGGCTTGATTGGCCCTCTTTTCTTATTAGGTTTATGGGCATTTAATGACGATTGGCGCTCAGCATTTTATGTTCCTGCAATTTTTGCCACGTTAGTTGCTGTGTTTATTTGGGCGACATTACGCGATACCCCTCAATCTTGTGGGCTTCCTGCGATTGAAGAATATAAAAATGATTACCCAGATGATTATGATAAATCTTATGAAACAGAGATGACGGCGAAAGAGATCTTCTTTAAGTATGTTTTCAAAAATAAGTTACTTTGGTCTATTGCCATTGCAAATGCCTTTGTTTATCTCATTCGTTACGGCGTACTTGATTGGGCCCCAGTATATTTAAAAGAAGCGAAAGACTTTACGGTTGATAAATCATCGTGGGCATATTTCTTATACGAATGGGCAGGCATCCCAGGCACATTATTGTGTGGTTGGATTTCAGATAAAGTATTTAAAGGGCGCCGAGCTCCGGCCGGTATTTTATTTATGGCTCTTGTAACTATTGCGGTGTTGGTCTACTGGTTTAACCCTGCAGGTAATCCAACGATTGATATGATTGCTTTGGTTGCGATTGGCTTCTTGATTTATGGTCCTGTTATGCTTATAGGACTTTATGCGCTTGAGCTCGTTCCTAAAAAAGCAGCAGGTACAGCGGCAGGCTTAACGGGATTATTCGGTTATCTTGGTGGTGCAGTAACGGCAAATATTATCTTAGGTTATACCGTTGACCACTTTGGTTGGGATGGTGGCTTCATGATTTTAGTGGCTTCTTGTATTTTGTCTATTATATGTTTGCTTTATGCTCTCATAGGTGAAAAGGCACATCATAAAGTAAAAGAGAAAATTGCAATGTAATTAGAAAATATAAAAAGGGCTGTAATAATTACAGCCCTTTAGTCTTTTCGTTTAAGAGGTAAACGTTATAGATAAAGCTTCACAAGGTCACTTGCTTCTACTTCTTTACCTTCAAGTTGTTGGTTCCAGTTTGTACCAACTAAAACACCATCTTCAGATAATGTTACTAGCCAATCTTCAGCGAAGATATCTAGTGGAATTTCTGTTACTTCAAAATCAGCCCATTCTTCAACGTTATGAAATTCAGCGTCTGCTTTGTTAGACCAGAATGGCATTACTTCAGAGTTTTCGAATTCAGTAGACTCAACAGAGATCCAACCTTCTTCGTTATAAAGACTCCAAACTAGCTGTGTTTCTTTCGTTTCTGCAATGAAAAGATCTAGGTTTGCTTGAGTATCTGACGTTAATTTGCTCATGATGATGTCTCGATTAAAATAAACACTGTAAATAATAAAGGAATATGAGATTTTTGATACTTAAATTTGGCAAAAACTATGCTATAAAACGGACAGGTAATAAATTTATAACAACAAATTAACTCTGGTGATTTTGTCTTTCTAATAAATAGTATCCTATGATTAAGATACTAAAGTGAAATTAATTTGTTGATGCGGTTAAATGGATTTTAGGTGGTAACATGAAAGAGACGCTTATACCTTCTCAAGTAGAAATAAAAACAATTGAAGGCGATGCTTATTCGTTAAATAAATCAGGGGTTCCAACAAAAGTTAATGTTGGACAAAATCTTGAGAAAGACTCGGTCTTGTTTACTGACTATGAGGCGAAAGTTACTGTGCAAATACACGGTAAACTGGTCACGATTGACAAAAATTGCATGAGCTGTCTCGATGAAACGAAACCTGAAGACCCCCTTCAAATACAACCCATTGATGGAAAGGTTGAACTCGATCCTACACAACCTACAGATGGTTTAGATATTGCCGCAATTCAGGCGGCAATTTTAGCAGGGGAAGATCCGACTGAAATCTTAGAAGCGACGGCGGCTGGTGAAGGTGGCGGCTCTGCAAATAACGGCTTTGTTGTTATTGAGTATGGCTATTATTCAGATATCGCAACAACCAATTTCACTACTTCAAACGCCTTTTCTTATGATAATCAAGAATACATTGATAATTTAAGTGGTGGCGATGCGAGCAATCCACCTGCAACTCCAATCATTAGTCCTAATAATTCCGGCCTTACTAAAGAAGATGAAGTTTTAGACTCTTCAGGTCAATTGGCTGTTACTAATCCTCAAAGTAATCTTTCTTATACTTGGTCAATTACAGGCAGCCCAACAAGTGAGTTTGGTACGCTTTCTCTAAATCCAGCCACTGGTCAATGGGAATACACGCTCAATAATAGTGCTTTATCAGTTCAGTCATTAGCTAACGGTCAAGTTATTACTGATGTGTTTGAAGTATCCGTTTCTGCTGGTGGAAACCTAACATCAACCCAACAAATTACAGTAACCATTATTGGTACCAATGACGATCCTATTATTTCTGGCATTGCGGTTGGAGAGTTAACTGAAGGTGATGTTGATGATGCAGATCCAACAGTGAGTGAAACATTAACCGTTGCTGATGTAGATACGCTTGATACTCATACTTGGACTATTTTAGAAGGTGGTAATGCAACGTATGGTGTATTAACTATCAATAATGGTGTTTGGGAATATACGCTAGATAATTCGCGTGATGAGACTCAAGCGCTTGGTGTGGGCGACTCGGTAACTGAAACATTTACCATTCAAGTTGATGACGGTAATGGTGGTATTACTCAACAAGAAGTTATTATTACAATTAATGGTACTAATGATGAGCCTGTGATTAGCGGTACAAGTACAGGTCGTGTTGTTGAAGACTTAATCGCTTCTGCTGATGGACAATTAACAGCAATCGATGCTGATGCTGGTGATTCGGTATCATGGTCGGTAGCTGACGGTGCAGGCACATATGGTGCATTAACCGTTGATGCAACAGGTAAGTGGACTTACACCTTAGATAATGGCTTAGATGTGACTCAAGCTATTTCTAATGGCGAAGTGAAAACCGAAACCTTTGAGATCGTTGCCGATGATGGCAACGGCGGTACCGTAACACATACCGTTACTGTTGAAGTCACCGGCACCAATGACATTCCAGAAATTACAGACACATCCGTGATTGTGGGGGCGGTAGAGCACCGAGCAACAGAAAGTGCGACTGGCGATTTAGCTCTAGAAGATGTCGATACATTAGACACGCACACGTGGACTGTGGAAGCGAACAGTAATGATGAATTGGGTGCGTTCAGCGTCGATGCGAATGGTAAGTGGACATTTGATTTAAACACCGCGTCAGCGAGTGTGATTGCGTTGGGCGTTGGCGAGACGATGGATATCGTCTATGTGGTTCAAGTTAAAGACAACCACGGTGGCATCGACACACAAGAAGTCACTATTACGGTTACAGGCTCAAACGATGGCCCAACCATCAGTGGCACCGATACAGGTTCGGTTGTTGAAGACAGCGTAGGGGTTGCAGAAGGTCAATTAGAAGCAACCGATGTAGATACCACTGATACGCATGCGTGGTCAGTGACTGATGGTGCAGGCACATATGGCGTATTAACCGTTGATGCAACAGGCAAGTGGACTTACACCTTAGATAATGGCTTAGATGTGACTCAAGCTATTTCTAATGGCGAAGTGAAAACCGAAACGTTTGAGATCGTTGCCGATGATGGCAACGGCGGTACCGTAACACATACCGTTACTGTTGAAGTCACCGGCACCAATGACATTCCAGAAATTACAGACACATCCGTGATTGTGGGGGCGGTAGAGCACCGAGCAACAGAAAGTGCGACTGGCGATTTAGCTTTAGAAGATGTCGATACATTAGACACGCACACGTGGACTGTGGAAGCGAACAGTAATGATGAATTGGGTACGTTCAGCGTTGATGCGAATGGTAAGTGGACATTTGATTTAAACATCGCGTCAGCGAGTGTGATTGCGTTGGGCGTTGGCGAGACGATGGACATCGTCTATGTGGTTCAAGTTGAAGACAACCACGGTGGCATCGATACACAAGAAGTCACTATTACGGTTACAGGCTCAAACGATGGCCCAACCATCAGCGGCACCGATACAGGTGCGGTTGTTGAAGACAGCGTAGGGGTTGCAGAAGGTCAATTAGAAGCAACCGATGCAGATACCACTGATACGCATGCGTGGTCAGTGACTGATGGTGCAGGCACATATGGTGCATTAACTGTTGATGCAACAGGTAAGTGGACTTACACCTTAGATAATGGCTTAGATGTGACTCAAGCTATTTCTAATGGCGAAGTGAAAACCGAAACGTTTGAGGTTGTGGTCAATGATGGCAACGGCGGTACCGTAACACATACCGTTACTGTTGAAGTCACCGGCACCAATGACATTCCAGAAATTACGAATACCTCTGTTATCTCAGGTGCGGTAGAGCACCGAGCAACAGAAAGTGCGACCGGCGATTTAGCTCTAGAAGATGTCGATACATTAGACACGCACACGTGGACTGTGGAAGCGAACAGTAATGACGAGTTGGGTACGTTCAGCGTCGATGCGAATGGTAAGTGGACATTTAATTTAAACACCGCGTCAGCGAGTGTGATTGCGTTGGGCGTTGGCGAGACGATGGACATCGTCTATGTGGTTCAAGTTGAAGACAACCACGGTGGCATCGATACACAAGAAGTCACTATTACGGTTACAGGCTCAAACGATGGCCCAACCATTAGCGGCACCGATACAGGTGCGGTTGTTGAAGACAGCGTAGGGGTTGCAGAAGGTCAATTAGAAGCAACCGATGCAGATACCACCGATACGCATGCGTGGTCAGTGACTGATGGTGCAGGCACATATGGCACATTAACTGTTGATGCAACAGGTAAGTGGACTTACACCTTAGATAATAGCTTAGATGTGACCCAAGCTATTTCTAATGGCGAAGTGAAAACAGAAACGTTTGAGATCGTTGCCGATGATGGCAACGGCGGTACCGTAATACATACCGTTACTGTTGAAGTGACTGGCACCAATGATCTTCCGAGTGTTGCAGGATCATCAGTAACCTCTGGATATATAACCGAAGAGACTGTTCTGAGTGCAAGCGGCGATCTGTTTGTTGATGATGTCGATACACTAGATTCACACACTTGGACACTGCTTTCTTCAAATACAGATCCTTATGGTTCTATTGTTGTTTCGACGAATGCTGACGGTTCAGGCAAATGGGAATACACCCTGAATAATACCGCTTCACAAGTTCAAGCGCTGGCTAATGGTGAGACTCATACTGTTGAATATCAAATTCAAGTCGATGATGGCCAAGGTGGTTTAACCACTGAAACAGTTTCTATTGAAATAACAGGCACTAATGATGAACCCGTGGTATCTGGTCAAGCCACAGGCTTAGTAAAAGAAGATACGGCTACCCAAACTGAAACAGAAGGTCAATTGACCGTTGAAGATGTCGACTTAATCGATGTTCACGCTTGGAGTGTAGACAGTAATAACGGTACTTATGGTTCGATTGCGATTGATCCTGTAACCGGTAAATGGGTTTACACCATAGACAACACATTATCTGCTACTCAAGAATTGATTGAAGGCCAAAGTGTAGAAGATAAGTTCACGGTAACGGTTGATGATAACCAAGGTGGAACTGACACAATTGAAATCGTCATTACTGTGGTTGGTACAAATGGTGTTCCTGTAATTGGTGGCGATACTGTTGGTGATGTGACAGAAGATATGACACTAACTACAACAGGAACGTTAACAGCAACAGATGAAGACGCTACAAGTTCATTTAATTGGAATATCGTTGGCTCAGATACGGGTACTTACGGTAAGTTTACGCTTGATGCTGCTACTGGTGTTTGGTTATACACTTTAGATAACGATGCCGCTCAATCGCTTGGTGCTGGTGATGATCCGATAAAAGAATACTATACTGTGGAATTAAGTGATGGTGCTGGTGGTGTCATTACAGAAACGATTGAAATTACTATTAACGGAACCAATGATTTACCTGAATTATCGGGACAAGCTACAGGATCAGTAAAAGAAGATTCAATTGAAACTACAGAAGGCCAATTAATTGTTGATGATGTTGATTTAAGTGACACTCATACATGGGATGTTCAACCAGCTAGTGGAACCTATGGCTCTATTACTGTTGATGCAAACGGTAAATGGGTTTACACCATAAATAATGCATTAGATGCTACGCAAAAATTGGCTGAGGGAGAGGCGGGTGAAGATAAGTTCATTGTCACGGTTGATGATGGGCAAGGTGGAACGGCTCAAAAAGAAATCGTCATTTCGCTAGAAGGAACTAACGATTTACCTACCGTTGTAGATAGTAATGATACCGGTACTGTCATAGAGGACGGAGTTCAAACGATTTCAGATACCTTAATAGTTAATGATGTAGATGATTCAGATACTCATAATTGGTTTGTTATCGGTGCAGATGAGTCTAAATTAGGTAATTTCTCTATTGATGCAGCTACTGGTAAATGGACTTATGTTCTTAAAAATGATGAAGCTCAGCTACTGGCAAAAGATGAAACGGTTGTTGAAAGTTTTGTTGTAGTCGTTGGTGATGGAAATAACGGTTATGCTCAGCATACTGTTGAAGTTACCATCATAGGCACTAATGATAGACCCGAGATTACAGGTAGAACAACAGGTACGGCAGTCGAAGACATTATACCGACAGCAACGGGCGCATTAACTGCAGTTGATGTTGATTTTACAGATACCCATACTTGGCTTGTCGAGGGGGGTGGTGTCGGTAAATACGGAACCATGACGGTAGACGCTGATGGGAATTGGATTTACGCATTAGACCCATCAAATCCTGATACTCAAGCATTAGCTGAGAACCAACAAGAATTTGAAACATTTACCATCGCGGTTGATGATGGCAATGGTGGAACGAACGCCATCATGATCACTGTTGAAGTTTTAGGTACCAACGATGCTCCCGTTATTGGCGGTAAAACAACAAAAACGATTACTGAAGATGGTAATAAAGAGTCAGTTTCTGGGCAATTAACTGATGGTGATGTTGATACGACAGATACCCATGAATGGACATTATTAACCGATTCACAAGGTTTATATGGTTCATTGTCATTAGATACTAATGGTAAGTGGACATACACGATAGATAATTCTCTTGCAGCAACTCAAGGCTTGCTTTCTGGTCAAACCGAAAAAGAAAAATTTATTATTCAAGTCGAAGATCAATATGGTGCAATTGATACCGTTGAAGTGACAGTAAAAGTAAAAGGGACAAATGACACCCCTGAGCTATCTGGTGAGTTAACTGGAATTATAGAAGAAGATTCTGTGATTACTGAGATTGATGGGCAACTGTATCCAGATGATCAAGATATTGGTGATACTCATACATGGTCGTTAGATTCAAGTACAGGTTCGTACGGAACATTGACATTAGATGCTAATGGTAAATGGGTTTATGTTCTTGATAATGATAAAAGTTCAGTGCAGTCATTATCTGAAGGGGAAAGAGTTCAGGATACCTTTACGGTAACCGTTACTGATGGGTTTGGTTCTTCAACCTCAAAAGAAATTATTATCGATGTTATTGGTGATAATGATAAACCATCGATCGCGGGTGCAACAACGGGCAGTACAATTGAGGGCACAGCTGGAAAAGATGTCGCAACCGGAGAGTTAACCGCTGTAGATATTGATAGTTTAGATGATCATACATGGTCAATCCTTACACCTGAGGGTGTTTACGGTGCGTTAAGTATTGATCCGAACACTGGAATGTGGACATATCAACTAGATAATTCAAGACCTGCAACAATCGGGATCTCTTCAGGGCAAATCGTTCAAGATAAGTTTGTCGTTGAAGTGGACGATGGAAATGGCGGCACCAATCAAATTGAAGTGATTATTGATATAGCAGGAACAAACAGTTCACCGGGTATTATTGGTGATACCTCCGGTGAGATTAAAGAAGACGCTATAAACAATGAAATCACAGGAGAATTGAAGTCTGGCGATCTTGATTCAACGGATGTTCTCGAGTGGGAAATTATTGGTGCAGCAGGTCAATATGGTCAATTTAGCATTGATCAAGACGGTAATTGGACTTATGCACTGAATAACAGCAATGGTTCTGTTAATGGGTTAAAAGAAGGGGCAGAACTTGTAGATACCATCATGGTAAAAGTTACAGATTCATTTGGTGAAGTATCAGAAGTTGAAGTCAAAATTACTATAGAAGGAACGAATGATGCGCCAGTATTAAGTGGTGCATTGACAGGTACGGCAGTTGAGGACCAAACAACCGTTATTGAAGGACAGTTGCAAACATCGGATCCTGATATCGGAGATACCCATGGTTGGAATCTTGATAATGGCGTTGGTCAATATGGATCGCTAACCATGGATTCAAGTGGTAAATGGACTTACTCTTTAACGAATTCATTACTGGCAATTCAAGCTCTTGGGCCTAACGATACTCTTACCGAAACATTTACGGTAACAGTAACAGATTCACAAGGTGTCGCATCAACTGATAATGTAGTTATTACTATTCAAGGTACGAACGATCTTCCTGAAATTACCGGTGGGACAACAGGCGAGTACATTGAAGATAATACAACAGATCAAATACCTGGCACCGTTTCTGGTCAGCTTGTGGCAACCGATGTAGATGCTGGAGATACAACCTCATTTGAAGACCGAACTTATGTAGGTAACTATGGTACGTTTTATCTTGAAGCTGATGGCTCATGGAAGTATGTAATAGATACTGACTCTGCTGCTATTCAATCATTAAATGAAGGTGAAAAGATTTCTGAAACGTTTACTGCTGTTGTCCATGATTCTAACGGTGGATTTACGAGTGAACAGATAGATTTCACCATTATAGGTACTAATGATTTACCTGTTGTGTCAGGTGATAATTCAGCAACCGTGATTGAAGATGCTCAAGACTTTCTTCCTGATGGTGAGACGTTTAATGGTCAATTTACTAAAGTTACAGGTAATGTGATTGCTGATGATATTGATTTAGGTGACGACGTTGTCAGTTGGCAAGTAAGTAATGGCAGCGGTGTTTATGGGATCTTTACCATTGATGCCAACGGTCAATGGACTTACTTATTAGATAACACTGATCCAGATACGAATACATTGAATTTTGGTGATATAAAAACAGAAACATTCCAGGTTACGGCAACAGATAAACATGGTGGCGTCTCTGAACCGTTCGACGTAACAATTACGATCGAAGGCAACACAGATCCAGGCGGCGGCGGTGGTGGCTCTTATGATGAAACGATTAATATCGATTCAATAGAAGAAGGTGTTGATGGCGATGGAGATGTAATCGGCGGTGGTAGTTCCGGCACGATAGATCTTCCTAGTGGCTGTGAAATTATCAGTGTCGATGGAACCTCCTCGGTTGATGGTGGATTATTTGGTTCATTAACCGTTGATAACGATGGTAATTGGGTTTATGACGTTGCTGATGATAAATCGTATGTAGATTCGTTATGTGAAGGCCAGAAGATTACAGAGAAGTGGGCGGTGACAGTACAGACAGACTGCGGGCCAAAAACCATTTTAGTTAACGTTACTATTACAGGCTCTAATGATATCCCTGTGATTATTGCTGACACACCAACAGGTGAGTTAGGAGAGGTGGTTGAAGATAGTATCCTTGAAGTTTCTGGTCAGTTAGAAGTCGTTGATCCTGATACATGTGATAGTCATACATGGTATTTAGTTGATGTCGACGGAAATAAGATTGGAGCTTTAGACTCAAGTGGTGAAAACATAGTAATCCAAGGTACTTATGGAGAGCTAACACTGAATCAAGCAACAGGCGACTGGACGTATGTACTTGATAATGATAACCCACTAGTACAAGCCTTAACGCCAGATCAAATTGAAAAAGAGTATGTACGTGTTGTAGTTGAAGACGATAAAGGTGCCGTTAGTGCAGATTCAACAATAAATATTAATGTAATTGGTGTAGCGGATGACGTTCCTGCGGTTGCTATTATTGAAGATATTGATTTCAAAGAAGATGGAAGCCCATTAACTCAAACTGGGGTGTTAGATGATGTTGCAGGTTTAACACCAGATCTCACTTGGAACCTTGTTACAGGTGATGGTTCATATGGACATTTAACGTTAGATAGCAACGGTAATTGGACCTATATTTTAGACAATGATTCGTTAGCTGTTCAACAGCTAAATGAAGGCGAAAAGGTTACTGATACCTTTAGCGTTACCGTTGTCGATAAGTTTGGTAAAACGGTTGTTGATGAAAATGGCGACCCGGTAGAAATGATCTTCAAAGTGGAGGTTACAGGCACAAATGATGCGCCAGAGATATCAGGTCAGTTGAATGGAACTATCTCTAATATAGATTCCGATAGCAAAATATCAGGAAACCTTAATGATGGTGATGTAGATACCGGTGATACTCACACTTGGAGTGTAACTGATAACCAAGGTGATTATGGGCGTCTTGTATTAATTAATGGGCAATGGACATATACCTTAGACACCAGTTTAGATGCTGTCAAAGTGTTAGGTATCGGAGAAACATTAACGGATACTTTTGAAGTGACAGTTAAGGATGCCGCTGGTGAAATGTCTACAGAAACCGTGACAGTAACCATTGACGGGTCGAATTTACCGCCAGAAATAGCTCAAGATGATCAAATTATCATGGAGCTAAAAGAAGATGGAACAATAACCGATTCTAAAACCTTAATCGTAACCGATCCAAATGGTGACGATGTTACTTTTGATGCGAAAACATTAACGGGTACTTACGGTACTTTTACCGTTGATGCTAATGGTGTTTGGACTTACACCTTAGACAATGATGCAGCACATATTCAGGGGCTTAATGAAGGAGAGGTTGTTTCTGAAGTATTTACCGTATTCGCAGTAGATGTTCATGGCGCAAAAACATCTCAACAAGTGACGGTTAATATTACCGGCACAAACGATATCCCTAAAATTTCGGGCATGGACACAGGTTCAGTTGAAGAGGCTGACGGCAGTTCTACTTCTGGAAACTTCGTAACATCAGATGTTGATGTGGGTGATATTGTTACGGCATCTGCTGGAACTCAAGGTTCTTATGGTAGTGTTTCTGTTGATAACGCAACAGGTAAATGGACTTATACGGTTGATGGCACAAATCCAACGGTAGACAGCTTATCAAAAGGTGAGACCCTTACTGACACCATCACTATAATTGCCACCGATAAACTTGGTGCTAGCTCTGAAATGACCATTACCATTACCATTAATGGTGAAAATGATGCGCCAAATCTAGTCGTAACGACACCACCTGAATTAACTGAAGATGTTGGAGCAACAACGCCAGCAACTATTGAAGTAACAGGTAATTGGGATAATGGTGATCCAGACACACTAGATACACACTCATGGCAAGTGTTGAGCGGTGATGCTTTAGGTACATTAACCTTTGAACCAAATGGTGATTATAAATTCGTTGTTGATAATACCGCGTTAGAGATCCAGCAGTTAGGTGTCGGTGAAAAACTAGAATTAACTTATACGGTTAAAGTTACTGATGAACATGGCTTAAGCAGTACGCAAGATATTACCTTTACTGTTAATGGGACAAATGATGATCCAGAGGTGGTTAATACCAGCATTCTTTCTGTGGATGTCGCAGAAGATGGAACATTAAGTAAATCAGGCCAATTAGATATTACGGATATTGATATTTCAGATACAACGTTTGAGTTTGATGTCATTACTTCTCCAGCAAATGCTTATGGGGCGGTGACTGTTGATGCAAATGGTAAATGGACTTACGTATTAGATAACGATAAAGCACAAGATATCGGTGATGAAACCATAACAGAAACGTACACTATTCAAATCGATGATGGGAATGGCGGTGTAATTACACAAGACGTTACCGTGAATATTACTGGTACAGATGATGATCCGATTATCAATACAGACATAACTCAAGTAACGGAAGGCACTGTTGTAGAAGATGGAACCTTGACAGCAACAGGTCAAGTTTCTTATGTGGATCCTGAAGGGGATCTAATCAATTACAATGTGATTAATCCACCGACTTCACCTTATGGAACCTTTGCTGTAGATGAAAATGGCGTATGGACGTATGAGTTAGATAATACGTTAGCTCAAGAGATTGGCGCAGCAGGGACTCAAGAAACGTATACTATTGAAGTAACCGATCAAACTGGTGGAACAATACAGCAAGTCATTACTATCAATATAACAGGTGAAAATGATGCACCAACGATTAATGCATCGAGCGTAATCATTGGAAGTGTTGAAGAAGATGGTACCGCAACGGCTATTGGTCAATTAGATGTGTCAGATATTGATTTAACTGATACCAACTTTTCTTACACGGTTATATCGGGTCCAAATACAGCGACAACACCAGGTAATATTGTAGGTTTATATGGCGCTTTAACTGTTGATGGTAATGGTGAGTGGATCTATTTACTTGATAACGATAAGGCACAAGTACTAGGTGATACGATTGCAAAAGAAATATTCACAATCGAAATTTCAGATGGTAATGGTGGAACGGTAACTCAAGATATTACCGTTAGTGTGACTGGTCATGATGATCAACCTATTGTTGATGCCGGAGCAACGCAAGAAACGACAGGAACGGTTGTCGAAGATGGCGAATTGCATGTTGAAGGTACAATTAAATATCTAGACCCTGAGGGAACGGATGTTGGTTATAGTGTTTCAACTTCATCTGTACCTACCTATGGAACATTTAGTGTTAATCCAACATCAGGAAAATGGGAATACGACTTAGACAATACATTAGCACAAGCCATTGGTGCTGATGGGGCACAAGAGTCTTTAATTATTGATGTAACTGATGCAACAGGTCAGGTAACCCAGCAAGTAATAACCATTAATATTACCGGTGAAAATGACTTACCAGTAATTACTGGAACCAGTACTGCAGATGTAAAAGAAGGCGTTGTTGAAACGGTTACAGGCCAATTAAATGCAACCGACATAGAGAGTGATCCAATCACATGGCAAATTGCCTCTACCTCATCAGCAACAGGTACTTATGGAACGTTAAATATAAATGCTGCTGGGCTATGGACATATGTATTGCTTGAAGACAGCACATTGGCACTAGTTGCTGATACGACAGAAGAGTTTATCGTAGAAGCATCGGATGGAAAAGGTGGGATTACCCAACAAGTCATCACTATTGTCGTCGCTGTCCCTAATGTAATTCAAGGTGTATCGGGATCAGATATATTAACAGGGACTGCTAATGATGAATTCTTATTTGGTAATCCATTAGACTTATCTGATGTAGGCACCGCAGATACATTTACTTGGACTAATGCATCTATTGGTGGTGATTTAGCAAGAGATGTAATTAAAGATTTTGACCTTAATAGTGACAAAATTGATTTAAGTGATATTGCTGATATTACAACGGTATGGGATCTCTCTTTATTAGCCTCTCAAATTCAGATTACAGAAGTTGATGGTAATACAGAGATATACATAAATGAAAGTGGCAATACGGTTCAAACGATTGTAGTGGATGGTATTACTTTAGATGAATTAGCAGGAGAGCCAACAGGCTCAATGACAGATGAAGAAAAACTTAACGCTCTGACAAATTCAGGTCATCTAGTCGTTTCTGATAACTATGGTAACGATGCAGACAATGTATTATACGCTTCAGGTCAAAATGATATTTTAACTGGTGGTGGCGGTAACGATATATTCTATTTCGCAGATGAAATTGCAGGCAGTTCGGTTTCGCCTGCTCAAACATCGATTGCTGATTTTGCCGTTGAAGGAGTAGCTGCTAATAATGAAGCTGATATTCTCGATTTAGCAGAGTTACTTCCAGATTCAATTCAAGCAAACTCAACAATGGATGATATGTTGCAGCACATTAATGTAAATATTGATGATGGTAATTCGCAAACCGTATTATCGGTGACTGATGAGCTAGGAAATCAAACCGACATAACCTTACAAGGTGTTGATAGTACAACACTTGGAATTTCGGATTTAGGTTCAATGAGTGATCAAGATATTTTGAGTACGATCTATAATGACTTCAACATGTTTAAAGTAGATTGATAGCGTTTAGTTGATGTAAATAAAAAGGCGAGAAGGGGTTACCTATCTCGCCTTTTTTAATCAATAATGTTCTTAGTTGCTTGTCGTTACAGAGCAATTACACTACGCGACAAGCAAAACCTTTAAGGTAGAAACCTTCAGGGTAAGCTGAATCAAGAGGGTGATCCGCTGCTTGCTCAAAACGTTCAACAAATTGTACCGTGCGGTGTGCATCTAGTGCCGCATCGGCAATGATTTTTTGGAATAAGCCAGCATCCATTAAACCAGAACAAGAATATGTTAGTAACGTGCCACCTGGATTAAGAATTTGCATTGCAAGCATATTGATGTCTTTATAGCCACGACATGCACCAGTTAGCTGGTTTTTAGATTCAGCGAATTTTGGTGGATCCATGATAACAACATCAAATTTAGTGCCGTTATCACGGTATTCACGTAATAGCTTAAATACGTCAGCGTTTAAGAATTCAGCTTTAGATAAATCAAAACCATTAATTTCAGTGTTGTTCTTCGCATTATCAAGTGCTAGTTGAGAAACATCCGCATTAATAACGTGTTTAGCGCCACCTTTAAGCGAATACAAACCAAAACCACCCGTGTAAGAGAAACAGTTAAGTACTGTTTTGTCTTTTACGTATTTGCATGAACGCTCACGGCTATCACGTTGATCAAGATAGAAGCCTGTTTTGTGGCCATTGACGATATCAACGCTAATTTTAACGCCATTCTCTTCAATGATTACAGACTCTGGTGGCTCTTCACCGTGTAGAACGCCAGTACGTTGTTTTAGACCTTCTTTTTTACGAACAGAAACATCAGAACGTTCATAAATATTGCAATCAGGATAGCACTCGATTAACGCTTCAACTAATAAATCTTTAGTCGCTTCAGCACCAGCACTCAAAAGCTGACACACAAAGTAATTTTGGTAACGATCAATTGTAATGCCTGGTAAACCATCAGATTCAGCAGCGATTAGACGATAGCCAGTCAGACCTTCACGCTCAGCAAGAACATCACGTAAGCCTTGTGCTTGATTTAAACGACGAACAAAGAAATCTTTATCAATCGCTTCATTTTTATCAAATGTCCAAACACGAGCACGAATTTGAGATTGTGGAGAAAATGCACCACGAGCAAGCCATTCACCGCTGTTTGAATAGATCTCAACTGTTTCACCTAGCTCTGCTTTCCCATCAATGCGGTCAATACCGCGAGAGAAGATCCAAGGGTGACGACGACGTAATGATTTATCACGTCCTTTTGCTAAATAAATTGAAACAGTCATGTTTGATGCTCGATTACGAAAAATAGAAGACTATTCTCTGTGAACTATCTCATAAAAGCAATGAATAATAAGAGAGGGTATGGAAAGTATACTGAAAAGAAGAGATTGAATTGGCAGAAAAATGGAGAGGGGGTTAACCTCTCCATGCTAAGTGAATTATTTGTGATTAATTAACTGTAAAAAGCTCAAGCTGAGAGCGTTGCTTCTCAGCCAACTCAGATAAGAAGTTCGACGCTTTACTCGACTCCTCAATTCCCGTTACATTTTGATTAATAATATCTTTGATACCAACAACAGTACCGCTGATCTCTTCAACCGCATTAGATTGTTGTAATGCTGCCGATGCCATTTCAGTCGAGTTACTATAAATAGACTGAATTGCAGTATTAATATCAGTTAAGTGTTCATAAGATTGAATTGAAGTTTCACGAGTTACCGTAATGGTATCCAAGCATAGGTCTACTTTTTCACTCGCATCGACGGAATGCGCTTGCAGTTCTGAAATGATTTTCTGAATATGAACGGTAGATTGCTGTGTTTTACCTGCTAGGTTTCTTACTTCATCAGCAACAACAGCAAAGCCACGGCCCATCTCGCCAGCACGTGCCGCTTCGATTGCTGCATTTAATGCTAATAAATTGGTTTGCTCTGAAATATTATTAATTACAGTAGCAACTTCTTCAATGCTTACACAGTGAGTTCGTAAATTCTCAACAACCAGAGCAGTCTCTGTTAATTGCTCGGTTAAATCATCCGCACGGCTCTTGTTTTGCTCTGCAATTTCTTGGCCTAATTGACATAGTGACGCCGCGTCGGTTGCTTGCACTTCAGTATTTTTAGCAGAACTTGCCACTAAGTTTGAAGAAGCAGACAGCTCTGTTACTGCCGCCGCAATCTGTTCAATTTGAGCGCTTTGCTCTTCGGCATTACTCGAGCTTTGTGTCATAACACAAGCCAGCTCAGTGGAAGAGGAAGCAACATCGTTACTTTGCTCTCTTACGGCGCTGACCATTTTAGCCATATTACTAATTGATGAATCTAAATTCATAGCAAGCACAGCTAATTCATTACTACCAGATAAATGGGTTGGAGTGGCTAAATGTTGTTGAGCCATCGCTGAAATGGTTGCTGATATACGACTAAGTACACTATTAAGGCTACGAGCTAGCAAGAAGGCAATAATCGATGAGAGCAAAGCCGCACCAAACCATGACCAAATCTGAGTATGTTGCACGTTTTGGCTTGCATTTAATGATTGCTGACTTAAGTTTTGAGTATGCTTAATTTGTCGTAAACCAGTGGCAGAGATGATCTTAGTCGCATCACCTACAATAGCGCTGCGCATTTTTGATTCATTCTTTGTTTTGGTAATTGTATCAATAGCTAAATAGTATAAATTTTCATATTGACTAAAAGTTTGAGTTTTAAAATTATTGATTGCTTCAATATGATTATATTTGGTTAAAAAGGCATTAATACTTGTTAAATGTGTATTCGCTATCGTTTGCTCTGCTAAGTCTCGACCGCTCACAATTCTACTTAAAGCATCATAGAATTTTTCGATATCGGTAGAAAATGAAAGACTGAGAGTATCCCATTCTGGGTCAGTGTTTCCATAAATACGGCTTGCTGAAGTAAGCATGCTAATTAATGGTTGCCAGAATTCTGGTGTGTCTAGGTAGGCTTGATGCAGTGTAATTAATAGATCAATTGATATATTTAAACTATTTTCATAATCGGAAAATAATGCTTGAAGTCGTTGAAGATCGGCTCTCCCATCTTGAGATAACATCTTTGATGTAAGAATTGAGGTTTCAATATGCTGATCTGCAGTTACGAAAGCGTCATGCAAGCCTATCTGGGCTTTAAGCATTTCATCACCCGCTTCAGACATAGTATCTCGGTTATGTACGCGGATTTCTTGCCAGTAAAATCGTAATTGCTCTATTTCGGAACTTAATGTTGCTCGTTGTCCTGTTTGTATAATGTTATTTTCTACTATCGCATTGCGTGAGTTGATGAGAAAAGCAACAATAGCGAAAAGTACTAAGGACACGATAACAGGAATTGATAATAAGGTAAGTAATGGTTTGTTGAGCGATGTTTTAATTAAAAATGATTGGTTCACGTGGTCTCTCCTGATTATATGTTGATCTTTATTTGTTTTTCACATAATCAAAAATATTGTTTATATAGCCATCGGATTGTACAGATAGCAAGCATTTCACTCTGAAATAACTTGGCTGTGAATTTATAGTAAATAAAAAAATTAAACGTGATCTGCGTCTAGTTTTTTTTGCGGATCTGTCTTGCATTTGTAACGAAATGTACATTATCGTCAAAAAAAAGTTGACACTTTTGGGTTTGTTAAAAGGGAATGAATTGTATGAGATTGTTTTTTTGATTTTTATAAAAAATGCAGTAATAAAATAAATTATTACTGCATAAGTTAAAATTAAATGATTGAAATGTTGAGTTTTAAGCGACTTAGGCTTTTAATCCATTAAGAAGTAATTCTAGATCTTGGCCTTTTAAGCGTAATTGCTCAATGTTAGATTCAGAATCTTTAATCATTTGGTGAACTTGATTAGATTGAGTACGAACGTCTTCAACGGTAGAAGCAATACTCATTGCTACTTCACCTTGCTGGCTTGCCGCGGTTGCAATCTCATTATTACTTTGAGCTATCGTATTATTACGATCGGCAATATTTGAAATATCGTTATTTACCTGCTGCATTAACTCTTGGCCAGTTTCAGCATTACTCACCGTATTCGATGTTAGTGTTAATAATGATTTACTGTTTGTTTGCAGTGCTTCTATCATTGCTTGGATCTCAACCGTTGCTTGTTGAGTTCGGCTTGCTAATGTACGAACTTCATCTGCAACGACAGCAAATCCACGACCTTGTTCACCTGCTCGTGCAGCTTCAATCGCAGCATTTAAGGCTAATAAATTTGTCTGTTGTGAAATACCATTGATGGTTGCAACTGCATCATCAATTTTGGCTGCATTGCTGTCTAGCTCTTGTACCGCATGTGCAGCTTGATTGATTTCTTCCGATAAATGACGAATTGCTTGTACTGCAGAATCGACCTGAGATTGGCCAAAGCGAGCCGAATCCATTGCATCTGTAGATTGAGAAGAAGCTTCGTGAGTGTAATTAGCCACTTCTTGAATTGATGTCGCCATCTCTTCTGTTGCGCTAGATAGAAGGTCAAGTTGTGCTAACTGTTTGTCAGAAGCATCTGAGCTTCTATGGCTATTTTGACTTAATTCCGAGCTCATTTGCTGAATAAGAGCCACTGACTCTTGCATAGCCAATACTAATTGTTGTTCACGGTCTGCTAATTTATCAATGGTAATCGCAATAGTACTGAACTCATCTCGTACAGGAAAATAGTTCATACGCTGTGTTAAATCACCAGACTCAAGCGTTTCTAGGGACTTATTCATAGCAAACATCGCACCGCCAATGAAGGTCATAATGTAATAAACACTAATAGCCATGACGAATAAAACCACGATGATTAAAGAGACTTGTAACGCAGATAATGCAGACCAAAGCGTCACATTTGAATTAGCACTGATGTTATAATTTCCAGAGTTAACAGCAGCACTGTGCTCACCAGAGCCAACAGAAAACTCAGCAGATTGAGACAAAAGGGTGACGGCATCTTGACGAGAAACTTGTTGTTGGTCCAACATAGAAGCAATAAATTGAACTTCATGCTCTAATGTTTCTGCCATCATGCTATCAGCAGCAGAATCCATAATTGCTGTTAGACTTAAAAGGGCGATAATAGGAAGTAAGAAAAGTAAATAGAACTTTTCTTGAATTTTTAGATGGATAAGGTATTTGTCAATCCAACGAAACGCTGATTCTTTCATATGAGATCCGTATATATGAGGGGAAAATTGATAATATCTCATAATTAAGAATTATTTATTATAAATTACAGCTATAGGTGAGTTATGTCGCAAAAATCAGTTAAGTTTACTGTAAAGGGAAAAGTACAGCGGGTTGGTTTTCGTTTTCATACCGCACATACAGCATTGAAACTAGGGTTAACTGGTTATGCTCGAAATCAAGCTGATGGATCGGTTGAGGTGCTGGCTTGTGGAGAAGAAGAAAAGATAAATGCGTTAGCTGAATGGCTAAGATCTGGGCCTCAATTGGCTCGTGTCAATTCACTTGAGCAAGTTGAAACCCAGTGGCAAGCGTTATCTGATTTTAAAATGTATTAAAACCATCGGACTCTTTTAAATAAACAATTATAGGCATTTTGCAGGTTTTGGTAAGCCAGCTAATTTAGTGGCTTGTTTTGCAGGGCCTAATTTGAATAACGTAAACAGATATTTGCTGTTGCCTTTTTCTGGCCCGTGTTCTTTTTCCATTGCTTTGACTAGCATGCGAACCGCAGGGGATGTTTTAAACTCTTCATAAAAAGATCGAACAAAACGAACCACTTCCCAATGCGCTTCTGTTAATTCAATATTTTCTTCCGCAGCTAACATAGGTACTAACTCTTCACACCAATCAGTATGATTCATTAGATACCCTTGAGCATCGCGTTCAATATGCTTACCGTTAAATTCCATACAACTATCTTAATGGTTAGGATTAATCTATTGAGTTTAGCAAACAGATATCAGTTCGAGCAATCGAGAATTATTACATTTAAGTAAAACAGATTTTTATCTCTCAAAGGCAGATAACACAAAGAATGTGATAGAATTACCATAGTTAATGAATAATAAAAGATTCAGTAGGATATATTTTGAGTCAATCAAATCAAAATTCAGCAACCACACTTAGAAAAGCCTTAAGTGAATGTATGCTGCGTGACCGTTTTCGCCTAAGTAAACGCATTCAAGGCGCATCACGAATTAAAAAAGAAGAATCAAGAAATGCCGTGTTTGATGAAATAGCATTAGACATTGCACAATCTATGCAGGTTGCTAATAACCGTGAAGCCGATCGTCCAACAATTCAATACCCAGATCTGCCTGTTAGTCAAAAGAAAGACGAAATAGCAGAAGCAATTGCGAATAACCAAGTGGTTATCGTTGCAGGTGAAACGGGATCAGGTAAAACCACACAGCTACCAAAAATTTGTTTGGAATTAGGCCGAGGTAAATTTGGTAATATTGGTCATACACAGCCACGTCGTCTAGCTGCTCGTTCTGTTGCTGATCGTATTGCCGAAGAGATGGAAACCGAGCTAGGTAGCCATGTTGGTTACAAAGTTCGATTTAATGATCAAGTCTCTGAGCGCACTCAAGTTAAATTGATGACGGATGGTATCTTACTTGCGGAGATCCAAAACGACAGATACTTAAATCAATACGACACCATTATTATCGATGAAGCGCACGAACGCAGTCTAAATATCGATTTTATTATGGGGTATTTGCGTGAGTTATTACCAAAGCGTCCAGATTTAAAAATCATCATTACTTCGGCAACCATCGATCCTGAACGTTTTTCAAAGCACTTTAATAATGCACCTATTATTGAAGTATCAGGGCGAACTTACCCAGTTGAAACACGTTATCGTCCAATTGTTGAAGATGGCGATGATACCGATAGAGATCAGCTTGAAGCCATTTTTGATGCAGTCGATGAGCTATGTGAAGAAGGGTTAGGGGATATTCTGTTGTTTATGACGGGTGAGCGAGAAATTCGTGATACCGCAGAAGCATTAGAAAAACGTAACTTACGAGACACTGAGATTGTGCCTTTATACGCACGTTTATCATCTCAAGAGCAAAATCGTGTTTTCCAACCTCACGCAGGTCGTCGAATTGTACTGGCAACCAACGTGGCTGAAACCTCGCTAACGGTTCCGGGAATAAAATACGTCATCGACCCGGGTACGGCACGTATTAGTCGCTATAGTTACCGTACTAAAGTGCAGCGTCTACCAATTGAAGCGATTTCACAAGCGAGTGCGAATCAGCGTAAAGGTCGTTGTGGTCGTGTGTCGGAAGGTGTGTGTATTCGTCTGTATTCAGAAGAAGACTTTATTGCCCGCCCAGAGTTTACCGATCCTGAAATTTTACGTACTAACTTAGCCTCTGTTATTTTACAAATGACAGCACTTGGTTTAGGTGATATTCAAGCCTTCCCGTTTGTAGAAGCGCCAGATAATCGTAACATTCAAGATGGTGTAAAGCTGCTTGAAGAGCTAGGTGCGATTAATGCTAATGCAAAAGATCCTAAAAAACGTCTAACAAAAGTAGGCCGAGAGTTAGCTCGCTTACCGATAGATCCACGTTTAGCTCGTATGGTATTAGAAGCACCAAAATACAATGCCTTACAAGAGGTCATGATCATTGCGGCTGCGTTATCAATTCAAGATCCACGCGAGCGCCCAAGTGATAAAAAACAACAATCTGATGATAAGCATAAACGCTTTAACCATGAAGATTCTGATTTCTTAACGTTTGTAAATGTATGGCAGCATGTAAAAGAGCAGCAAAAAGCCCTTTCAAGCAATCAGTTTAGAAAGCAATGCCGTAAAGACTTCTTAAACTATTTACGTGTACGTGAATGGCAAGATGTTCACTATCAATTAAGCCAAGTAATGAAAGAGCTTAACTATAAAGTGAATCAAGAAGCAGCAGGCTACCAAGGAGTTCATACGGCAATTTTAGCCGGTATGCTTTCTCATATTGGTCAAAAAGATCAAGAGAAGAATGAGTATCAAGGTGCTCGTAATGCGCGTTTCCATATATTCCCAGCGTCTGGTTTATTTAAGAAACAACCGAAATGGGTAATGGTCGCAGAGCTAGTAGAAACCTCGAAGCTTTGGGGCCGAATTGTTGCAAAAATTCAACCTGAGTGGATTGAACCATTAGCCGGTCATTTAATTAAGCGAAGCTACAGTGAACCGCATTGGTCGAAAAAATCAGCGGCAGTAATGGCTTACGAAAAAGTGACCATTTATGGCATTCCAATCGTACCTAAGCGCCAGATTAATTACGGTTCAATTGATGCGCCTGTGTGTCGTGAAATATTTATTCGTTCAGCGCTCGTTGAAGGGGATTGGAATACCAATCATAAATTCTTTAAAGACAACCGCAAGCTATTGCAAGAAGTTGAAGAGTTAGAGCATAAGTCTCGTCGTCGCGATATCTTGGTCGATGATGATCAATTGGCCGATTTTTACGATCAACGCGTAGGGACAGAGGTGGTTTCTGGCCGTCACTTTGATACGTGGTGGAAAAAAGCACAAAAAGAGACGCCTGAATTACTTAATTTTGAAAAAGAGATGTTGTTCCGTGGTGACGCAAGCCATGTAACGGATCTTGATTATCCAAATTTCTGGCATCAAGGTAATTTAAAGCTGAAACTTAGTTATCAGTTTGAGCCGGGGCAAGACAGCGACGGTGTCACTGTTCATGTACCATTGCCAATTTTAAACCAAGTAACCATGGATGGCTTTGATTGGCAGATCCCAGGGTTGCGTCATGAATTGGTTGTTGCGTTAATTAAGTCCTTACCAAAAACGATTCGTCGTAATTTTGTGCCAGCACCAAACTATGCAGATGCATTTTTATCTCGTTCAACGCCATTTGATGCACCGTTATTAGACAGCCTTGAAAAAGAGCTACGTCGTATGACAGGGGTAGAAGTGTTACGTGAAGATTGGAAGTTAGAACAAATTCCAGATCATTTAAAAGTAACTTACCGAGTGGTTGATCACCGTAATCGTAAATTAAAAGAAAGCCGCGATCTGTTTGAGCTGAAAGACGGTTTAAAAGACAAAGTTCAAGAAACCTTATCTCAAGTTGCAGATGATGATATTGAACAAAAAGGGCTTAAAACATGGAGCTTTGGTGAACTGCCAACGCTTTATAAGCAGAAACGTGGTGGCTTTGAAGTAAAAGCGTATCCAGCGATTGTTGATGGTAAAGACAGTGTTGAAATAAAACTGTTTGAAACAGAAGAAGAACAACATAATGCAATGAAGGCAGGCCAGCGTCGCTTAATCCTTCTTAATGTACCGTCACCAATTAAGTACTTGCATAGCAATTTACCAAATAAGTCAAAACTAGGGCTGTACTTTAACCAATATGGTCGAGTAATGGACCTGATTGATGACTGTATTGCTTGCGGTATTGATAAATTAATCGAAGAGAAGGGTGGCCTTGCGTGGGAGCCTGAAGCATTCGAGAAAATGAAAGAGTACATTCGTGCTGAGTTGGGCGATACGGTTGTTGAGATAGCAAAACAAGTTGAAACGATTTTGACCACAGCGTTCCAGATCCAGAAAAAGTTAAAAGGTCGTGTTGATTTAAGCATGGCATTTGCACTTTCTGACATCAAAGCACAAATCGAGAACCTTATCTTTAAAGGATTCGCGACAGAGTGTGGTTGGAAGCGATTAGCAGATATTCATCGTTATATGAAAGCGATTGAGCGTCGAATGGAAAAATTACCAATTGACCCTAATCGAGATCGAATGCATCTACTTAAAGTGGAAGGGATTAATAATGATTATAAAGAGTTATTAAATAAAATTCCTAAAGGGCAACCAATTCCAGATAAAGTCAAAGAGATTCGATGGATGATTGAAGAGCTGCGAGTGAGCTATTTTGCACAGCAACTTGGGACACCGTATCCAGTTTCTGATAAACGAGTCAAAAATGCCATTGCTGATTGCTAAGGTATCCCCTAGACTATAGGTAATTCCGGCATATTAATTGCTTTACTATAAATAAGATTAAAAAGAGCGGCAAAGATTGCCGCTCCCTTTTTTAAAAATAGGATTGAAAATGAAAAAGACACTTTTAGCGTTAGCTTTAGCAAGCGTATCAGTAACTGCTGCTGCGGATTCTCTAATTTACGGTGGCCTACAAGTTGGTTCTGCTGATTATGCTGGTGATAGCTCAACGGTATACGGTGCACACATTGGTACTGGTATCCTTCCGTTCATTGGTTTAGAAATGGGTGCTTGGAACTTAGGTTCTTATGACGTTGCTGGTCAAACTACAGACGTTACTTCTGTAAACTTTGCAGTTAAGCCAAGCATCGACTTTGGTCCATTACACGTTTATGGTAAAGCGGGCATGCACAGCTGGGAATCTAAAGGTTTCCTTAAAAATGACGGCGTTGATCCATTCTTTGGTTTAGGTGTTGAATACAATATCTTACCAATGTTCACTGTTGGTGCAGGTTACAACAACTTTACGGTTGACGATAAAAATATCGATTTCGCATCTGTTAACCTAACAGTGCACTTCCTATAATCATCTGATTATTAGAACAGTAAATACAAAAATGGCGACCAATGCGGTCGCCATTTTTTATTCATAAGATAGAGAAACTAAAAGTTAATCAACTAATTGATACTCTTCTTTCAATACTTTGATAATTTCGGCTTTTGGATTATCACTAAGCGTAATTGGTGCGCCAGTTATTTTAGCTGCGATCTCTAAATAGGTTTTAGATAAATCCATCATCGCTTCTAAAGGAAGTGCGTTATCTTGAGCTAATGCAGAGCGTTCTTCCATACGATTCTTATTTAATAAGATATCAGGCTCATCAAAATGATTTAATAAAAACTGACGGAAGCCTTCTTTAGAGTTTTCGATAATGTGCCCTGAGCGATAGGCGTTTTTATCCCAAATACGAGAAGAATCAGGCGTACCTACTTCATCCATATAAATCAGTTTTTCATTACCTTCAGCATCGTTAACGTAACCAAATTCAAATTTAGTATCGACAAAGATTTGGTCGATTTTGTTTAATGCTTTTGAAATAACGGCAAAGCCTTCTTTTAATAATTTCTCATATAATGCGATGTCTTCTTCGCAAGAAAAATTAAACTTAGCGTAGTTATCTTCGATGTTTTTACGAGTGATATTTACATCATCAACTTCCGGTACGTCATCAATGCCTTTTAAAACACCTTTGGTTGATGGTGTTAGTAGCAATTCAGGTAATTGTTCGTCTTTTTCTAAACGCTCAGGAATTTGAATACCACAGAATTCACGCTCACCATTTGTATATGCACGCCACATTGACCCAGTAATATATTGGCGACAAATCGCTTCAATCATAACAGGCTTAGCTTTTTGCACTATCCACACAAATGGATGAGGAATATCAAGAATATGGCTATCAGCAAGCCCGTTATCTTTAAATAATTGGAACCAATGGTTAGAGATAGCATTTAATGCAGCACCTTTACCAGGAATTCCTTTAAGTCCACCTTCGCCGTGCCAAATACAATCGAATGCTGAAATACGGTCACTGATAACCATGATGGCAAGAGGTGCATCTGCGGCAACGTTGTAGCCTTTTTCTTTAATAAGGCGACGACTGTCTTCTTCTGTTAACCAATATACAGAGCGTACTTTACCACTGTGTACTGGTTTATCAGTGCGGATCGGCAGATCATCATTAACAGCAAGTACTTGTTCGGAAAGACTCATTATAGAATTCCTATATAAACGATTTAAATACAGGGAGCATCATACCAGAACTATTTATGACTACCAGAATAAAAGCAAACGTTTGCTATTTTTTGTATTAAAAATCCGAGTTGAGCTAATGAGTGTCAATCAGTTACACTCAGCGAAAGGGAAAAATCAATCAATAGGGCGCTTATGCTAAGTAAAAAAATCATTGCTTTAGGTATGTTAGTTGTAACAAGTAATACTTGGGCGGCTATGTGTCCAGTGACAGTAGAAAATGATCTGCTACTAACGCCAACAGGTGAAGTAAAAGTAGATAAAGCTCAAGATAAATTGAGAATTGATCAAAACGGCCGTGTCTTTGTTAATGGTGACGAACTTGACTTAACACAAGAGCAGAAATTAGCCATTGAAAAATATCAACAACAAGTGGTTAGTTATATGCCTTCAGTGGTTGATTTTGCTGATAAAGGTATCGCCGCTGCCAACGATTTTGTGAACGAAATAGAGATCTCATTTGATGCTGAAGGCTCTTTTGATTCAGTTAAGAACAAAATTGATGAATATGGTGTAACAGCAAAGCAAAAATTTTACAAAGGAAAGGACTTAGTGCTTGAGCATGACTTTTTTAAAGAAGTCGATACAACATGGAAAAGTGATTTCGAAGTGATGATTCAAAGCTTGGATAAAGAACTATTTGCTAGCGTATTTAATTCACTGTCTGACAAAATGCAAAATGGTGAACTTAACTTTTCGGAGTTACAGCAGCAATTTTCTGAGGTTCAAACGTCAATTAAAGCCAAAATGAGTGAACATAGTAAAGAAATAAAAGAAGACGCTCAAGAACTCTGTGATTCAGCAAAAGAGATAGCGGAAGAAGAAAAAACGCTGCATCAATTGATCCCTGAACTGCAACCATACCCAGTTTTTACCATTTAATTTAAAAAAAGAGACAAAAAATGATCGATACAACTCAAACCATTATATTTTCTAAAACGGTATGTCCATTTTGCGTTAAAGCCAAAGCGATCTTTGACGATAAGAATATAGCTTATAAGGTATTAACCTTAGATGTTGATTTAAGCAAAGATGAAATGGTGTCATTAATTCAAGAGAAAGAAGGGATTGCGGTAAATACCGTCCCTCAAATTTACTTGGATGGGAAATACATCGGTGGACATGACGATTTAGTGGCGTTTTATGAGCGTCAAGAGACTGACATGGATCTCGATGCTTTTGAACTGTAGAATACAGTTAACTAATTAATATTTACGTCAAAATTATAAGCGTAATAAATACTATGAGTGATGGATATGTGGGATTCTCTTCTAACGTTAATACAGGATGATAATGCAGTTGTTTTGCGTTTTCCTGAAAATTTTCAGCCGGATGCTGAACCGACTCTAAAAGGGTTTAAAGATTCATTAGAAGAGATAGGTGCAACAGGCTTCTTTTTTGATGAGAAGAGCATTACCTCAATTATTCATGATATGAAAAGTGGAATGATCACTAATCATCAAAACCGTCAAGTTGCTGAGCGCCGTGATGCGGAAGTATTTCTTGCGTTAGAAGAGCGTGATATGAAAGCAACGATGGCAGTAATTGGTGCTTACGGTGGGCGTGATATTCAAAGTAGCGATATCATCTCAGCACTTACAAACATGGAAGTCACTCGTGGTATTAGTAAGAATGCACTAAAGAAAGTTATGTTTTTGAGCCGTAACCTAACAGCAGGTGAGAAAGTTTCTCTTGTTGTTGCTAAAGGTAAAGAGCCAATTGATGGTGTAAACGCAAGCTTTGTTCCTCTTGTTGAAGATTTTCGTGAGCAAGCATTAAAGCCTCAGGAAAAAGAAGGGGAAGAAGATAAAGTCGATATGCGAGATTTGGGTGAAACGATCACGGTCGTTGAAGGTGATGAGTTAATTCGTCGTATCCCTCCAACAACAGGCACTGATGGTTTTACTGTTACAGGTGAAGTGATCCCTGCTACGCCTGGTAAAAATACAAAGCTTCGTGCTGGTAAAGGCGCAACCATTTCTCCAGATGATCCTGAGTTAGTGATAGCAGCAACATCAGGCATGCCTTGGATTAACCAAGATGGGGCAGATGTTGATAATGCACTGTGTTTAAATAATGTCGATATCTCAACCGGCCATGTGAAATTTAAAGGCAGTGTTATTGTTAGTGGCGATATTGCCGCAGACATGATCGTAAAAGCAACTGGCAGCGTCACTGTCGGTGGCTTTATTGAATCAGCTGATGTGCAAGCGCATGGTGATGTAATTGCCATGAAAGGCATCATTGGTCACCAAGTAGAAGATGGTGAAGAACATACTTGTTTTGTTAAAGCAGGTGGTAAAATTACCTCAAAATTTGTGCAATCAGCTAACCTGCAAGCGTCAGGTGATATTGAGTTAGGTCTACATTCCATTCAGAGCTTTGTTAAGAGTAAAAGCTCCGTTACGGTTATGGACAAATCAGGTCGAAATGGTTCGATTGTTGGTGGGGAAGTATACGCAGGCTCAACCATTACAACGGTGAATTTAGGTGCAACAGCAGGTACAGAAACCTTAGTAAAAGCCTTTACACGCTTCGATAAGTATAAAGAAAACATTGCTGATTTGAATGCAAAATATAAAGCTGCTCAAGAGAACACAATGAAAGTGGTTCGAGCTGAAATGGACTTAGCAAAAATTCCAAAATCTGAACGAACGCCAGAGCAAATTGAACGTGTTCAAACTATGAAAGAAGACTCGAATAAAGAGATTGCACTTTCAATGAATCGATTCCAATCTGCTGAAGAAGAGCTAAGAAAACAACTAACAGAAAACGTAGTTAAAGTGACTGAGAGAGTTTATCCAAAAGTCACGATTCAATACTCTGATGAGCAAGTAACAACAAAACGTGAACATAGCCCGTGTAAGATATACTTCAATGAATATGAAATAAAAATTGACCCAATCATCTCAAAAAATACCAATTTGATTGCAGATTAATACTTAGGTAACACACCTTAGTTAAGTCCACTTAAACCGCTCATTGTAGCGGTTTTTTGTTGCCAAAATGTATGAGTGTAAACAGTCTGTTAGTACGATGATAAGGTTAAGAGCTAAGAATTATTAAGTGTGATCTGCATCCATTTTAAAACTTGCGACGATTCTAATATTGAGGATACTTATAGCCATAAATGAAACATTTGTGCTGTTCAATAGGATGTTGAAAGTAGATGTGGGAATATCGAGGCAAATATGGCTAATATGATCGAGTTTGATTACAGTTCGTTTTTAATTAACTCAAGCAAACAAAAATGGACATTTTCACAAGCACTGAAAAGCATGATCCCAACCTTTGGAACCGTGTGGAATGCATCTGTTCATGATAAAACCCCAATACAAGAAAGACTACGCTTAGAAGCGCTGCAAGTCCTTTCGTCACATATTAATGATGAGTCAAATATTATTCGTCTTATCCGTTTAGCTCGCATTGAAGGTATTACTGATTTACAGGTAAAACTGCCTTATATACTCGATGATGAGCAAGTTCGATATATTCTAGATAATACTCATACTGAAATATCTCAATCAAATGCTGAATTTGATCTTCTTTATGTTCACTTGCTCAAGCAATCGTAAGTAAGAGTCGTACCATTCGTGCCCAAAAACAGCATGAATTGTATGACCTAATGACCTATATCTTTTAGTGGATAACCGTTAATTTACGATTTAGTGTTAACCATTGAGAGTCAGAAAAATAGTAGCAATTAGAGTTGCAGATAATCGCGCTCGCAGTACCAAACTGTTTTGCTTTTTCAATCGTTTCACTTTCAGATAAATGGTGAGATGGCTTTAATCTCACCAATCGATTTAATTCAACCCCATGAGCGAGCAAAACGTCAGTACTTGGTATAGAAGTATTGGCAGTAATAAAAATCCACTTATTTTGTTTCGATAAACTTTTTAAGATCTGTATGAAGTGAGATTCACACTGTGTGTTCACTAAGCTTGCAGCACTAGTAATATGCTGAGAGATTGCGTGATTAAATGAGTTTGAGTACGTAGTTAATGATATTGCTCTGTTCATAATAAAATACCTGTTCATCCATACAGTGTGTATTTATACAGTACTTTTATTTTGGTTACTGATCAAGCTATTTTTTATTTTATATATAGTATAAAGCACTCTTTAAGTTTAGATGCTTCATTCTAACTATCTGAAATTAATGCTTATTAGATAAAATTGATTAAGAGTAAACAGCTTTGCTGGAGGTTTGATATAATGGAAAACAGAATTTTTAAATCAAAAGCGATATGTACGATAAATCATTATTAGAGCCAATCTACTCATTTTTACAGTGCGAAACCCCTGATGAGTGGATTGAAGAAGCCAAAAAACCAGAGAATCTATCAGTAATATTACGAGATCATTTGATGTGTGAATTGAAAGCAGCGCAAAGTGCGTTGTATTTGATTCGTAAATACGCAGTGGATGCAGAGAGTACCAATATCTTACTTGATTGGTTTAAGCCTTATGAAGATTTCGCGTATAAAAAAACCGGTAGTTTAGAGACATTAAAAGGGAAAAGTAATATCTCTAAAAAAATCACGGCTCGTAAAGATTCGCCATACAGCCAAGATTTGATTGATAAAATGGTGCTGCTGATCAAAGAAGAGCTGCATCACTTTTATCAAGTACTTGAGATAATGGATCAGCGTGATATTCCATATCAAAACATTAGGGCAGGTCGTTACGCAAAAGGCCTATTTACCAATATCATCACACATGAGCCATGCACATTAATTGATAAACTCATCATTGGTGCATTTATTGAAGCTCGTTCTTGTGAGCGATTTGCAAAGTTAGCGCCATACTTAGATGAAGATTTAGCAAAGTTTTATATTTCTTTATTGCGTTCTGAATCGCGTCATTACCAAGATTACCTTACATTAGCAGAGCAAGTAGCTGGTGGTGATGTAAGTGAGCGTGTGGCTCATTTTGCGAAGATAGAAGCAGATCTTATCCAGTCTCCAGATGCTGATTTTAAATTCCACAGTGGCGTTCCTGTGAAGGGATAATTATCAGTTTAATTGCTTATCAGACATAAAAAAAGATCGCTTTGTGCGATCTTTTTTATTTAGGTAAGGTTGAAAATTAGATTACCATTTTTTCTTAGGTTGGAATAACACATCGATGTCATCATCTTTGTTTTTATCTAATTTATCTTGTAATTCTTGGTCTTGTTTCTTTTTGGTCTTATTGTTTAACTCATCAAGCATATCTTGCAGTTGAGTTCGTGCTTTGTTTGAGTAACCATCATTTTTACTAGATAGGGCATCAATGCCTTTTTTAAGTAATTGACGAGCAGTACCTGCTTGTCCGCGTTGCGTTGCTTCTTTAGCACGCTTCACTACGTTTTCAATATTAATGCGGATCTGCATTGATTCAAGACGTGCATTTTCAGCCACAAAAACTTGAGTGTTAACTCGACCTTTTTTATGTTCAGCGCGTAATGTATCACGTAGGCGTTTTACTAACTTAAGCATAACAAGTGCTTGTTTATCATTACTTGGTACTTTGAAGTTAGTACTATCACCACCAGTATAGTTTGTTTTTAATTGCTGAAGCTGTTGTTCCATATTTTCAATACGAGAACTGTATGAACGATCGTTTGGTTCGAGCTCATAGATAGAACGCAAAGCATCAAGAATTCGTTGGTTCAAACACACTAGCAGCTCTTTGCTGTAAGGAAGGTGATGAGCATTTCCAATCAATTCTTCTGTTGAATCAATGATAACCATATGTTTAGCCGACTCTTGTTTTTTGGCAGACTCAATCTTTGTTCTATATTGAACAATGACGTTATAGCCAATAATCAAGGTAAGTAAAATCGCAAAAAGTCCGATAATGAGAGCAATATTCATATTTTATATCATACATCCAGTAGTAATAATTTCTAGTGTAACACCTTGTAAACTAAATGAATAGCAAGGGCTTAAAGTGCCGTGTAAATTACCCGAAAGAAAGGGTATCTTACTAGAACTTAATGATACTTATCGACAATTGTTCACATTTCTTTAATTTATTCGGGTTAAAAATATACAATTCATTAAATATGACGTTAAGGCTTTGAAAATGGAAAGGAATGAGTATATAACTGTAACTTATAAGTAAATTAAAATTTGATGTAAAGGATTACAGGTAAATAAAATGAAATTACAACAGTTAAGATATATTGTTGAAGTGGTAAACCACAGTTTGAATGTCTCCTCAACGGCAGAGTCGCTTTATACCTCTCAACCAGGGATCAGTAAACAAGTGCGTTTATTAGAAGATGAGCTAGGTGTTCAGATCTTTGAGCGAAGCGGTAAACATTTAACAAGAGTCACCCCATCAGGTGAAGAGATTATTAAAATATCGCGTGAAATCCTTTCTCGTGTCGAAAGCATTAAATCGGTTGCAGGAGAGCATACTCATCCTGAAAAAGGCACGCTTAATATTACTACAACCCATACTCAAGCTCGTTACGCATTGCCTGATGTGATAAAAGGATTTAAAACGCGCTATCCTGATGTGTCTTTACATATGCATCAAGGCACGCCGGCACAAATGTCCGACGCTATTGCTAAAGGAACGGCAGATTTTGCTATTGCTACCGAAGCGCTTCATTTATACCAAGATGCGATTATGCTACCTTGCTATCACTGGAACCGTTCGATTGTAGTCACCAAAGATCATCCATTAGCACAGAAATCGAATATCACCATTGAAGATTTAGCCGCGTATGATCTTGTGACTTACGTCTTTGGCTTTACTGGTCGCTCTGCGTTAGATAGCGCCTTTAATAAAGCAGGCTTAAAACCCAAAATAGTCTTTACAGCAACAGACGCCGATGTCATTAAAACTTACGTGCGTTTGGGTATTGGTGTTGGTGTGATTGCGAGTATGGCTATGGACCAAGAGAGAGACACGGATCTTGTTGCTTTAGATGCCAGTCATATCTTTGATGCAAGTACTACAACGATTGGCTTTAAACGTGGTTCATTCTTAAAAAGCTATATGTTTGATTTTATGGAGCGCTTTGCACCCCATTTAACTCGCCCAATAGTAGAGCAAGCGACCATGCTTAAAAATAATCATGAAATCGAAGAGATGTTTAAAGACATAAACCTTCCTGTCCGTTAAGATCGCCCTGATATTATTCTCAGGGGCATATAATGCATTCTCAGCAGTTTTTAAATATAGACCGTTTGTTATCGCAGACGGTCTTTTTTTGGCAATTTTCTGCTTTTCATAGTTCAGATTATCCATGGCGAACCACGCATGAAAATTTAAGCCATTGGCTTGATGGATTAACTCTGGTTGAAGTGCAGGAATTAAAGCGAGTCCCTGAAAAACTAACGCAAGCACTCTCAGTTTTTATTCCAGAAGTTCATGAGCTTTATGAATTAAGTCAGCTTGAGCAACTACAAGCGGCTAAGCTAGTTATGCCAAAGGGATTAGATTCAGGAATTAACGGCCGTAAGTGGCAACAAATTACCAATTTAAGTGCTTTAGGTATTCAATATTCACAGCCTCAAGATCAGTGGCTAGAGTGGTGTGGTGGCAAAGGATATTTAGGTCGGGTGCTTAATGTGGCATCAGGTAAACCAGTAACCACATTAGAGTGGCAAGATGCTTTGTGTCATAGTGGTCAAGAATACGCAGACAAGCATCAATTAGACATGACGTTTATCCAAGGTGATGCGTTGGCAACTAGTGCATCTGAACTGATTAGATCTAACCAACATGCGATAGCGTTGCATGCCTGTGGTGATCTTCACGTAAGTCTAATTCAAAAGGGCATAGATAAGTCGATAGATGCCGTTACTTTATCTCCTTGCTGTTTTCATTTAACTCAGTCATCGGTTTATGAAGGGCTGTCTGCATTATCAAAACAAGCACAGATCCGTTTATCTAAAGATGATTTACGATTACCACTGCAAGAGACAGTAACCGCAGGGAAACGCACACAACATCATCGAGAGCAAGAAATGCAATATCGATTAGGGTTTAATGCCTTGCAGCAGTTTGTTACTGGCAATGATAACTATGTCCCTGTTCCAAGCATAAAAAAATCATTATTAAGTGATGGTTTTGAAGCTTTTTGCCAATGGGCTAGCGAACATAAAAAGCTGCAATTGCCTGGCGATATTGATTTTTGCTATTGGTTAAACAAAGGAAAAGAAGCGTTTGTGGTGATGGAAAAATGCGATTTAGTGCAGCAAGTATTTAAACGTCCATTGGAAGTATGGTTATGTTTGGATCGAGTCTTATTGCTAGAAGAGGCTGGCTATAATGTTCGTATCGGGGAGTTTTGTTTAAAAGAAGATACCCCAAGAAATATTGTCATTCAGGCTAAGAAAGCGTGAAACAAACATAAAAAAGGCGCTAACTAAAGCGCCTTTGCTATGTATTACGATTACTTTTGACTCTTAAAGAACCGCTGCAATACCTTTACATAAAGGCAGCATATTGTCTTTTGTCATACCAGCAACACTGATACGGCCAGAACCAACGATGTAAATGGCGAATTCATCTTTCAAGCGGTTTACTTGCTCTTTAGAAAGACCAGAGAAAGAGAACATACCATTTTGACGTTCAATAAAGCTAAAGTCTGCATCCACACCTTGTTCTTTTAGTGTTGTAACAAACAAAGTACGCATCTCTTGAATACGGTCACGCATCTCAGCGACTTCTTGCTCCCATTCTGCACGTAGCGTATCGTCATTAAGAATATGCGTAACAACAGCAGCACCGTGAGCTGGTGGATTAGAGTAGATAGAACGGATGATAGCTTTCACTTGAGAAAAAGCATCTGCTGCAACAGCCGCGTCTTTAGCAACAAGAGTAAATGCACCAACACGCTCGTTATATAAACCAAAGTTCTTAGAGAACGAACTTGCTACAAGCAGCTCTGGGCAGTATTGAGCAAAAGTACGTAAACCAGCCGCATCTTCTTCAACTCCTTTTGCAAAACCTTGGTATGCGAAATCAAACAGTGGAAGTAGACCTTTATTTGCACACAGCTTAGCTAGCTCTTCCCACTCATCAGCCGTTGGGTCGATACCTGTAGGGTTATGACAACAACCGTGTAGAAGAACCACATCACCGGCTTCCGCTTGTTGTAAATCCGTTAGCATTGCAGCGAAGTCTTTAGATTTCGTTTCTGCGTTGTAGTAAGTGTATTGCGCTGTTTCAATACCTGCAGCAGTAAATACACCAATGTGGTTTGCCCATGTAGGGTTACTGATCCAAATTTTCACATCGCCAAGTTGACGTTTGATGAATTCACCAGCTACACGTAGTGCACCAGTACCACCAGGCGCTTGAGCTGTTTGTGCACGTTTTTCAGTGATCACTTGTGCATCAGAGCCAAACAGTAGTTTTTGTACTGCAAGGCCGTACTCTGCGGTACCTTGAATGGTTAGGTATGACTTTGTTTTTTCTGTATCAAGCAATACTGCTTCTGCTTTTTTAACCGTAGTTAAAACAGGAGTTTGACCCGCTTCGTTTTTGTAAATACCAACACCAAGGTTGATTTTTTCAGCGCGAGGGTCATTTTTAAATTCATCTGTTAAGCCAAGAATTGGGTCAGCAGGAGCGGCAGCGATTTTTTCAAACATAGTCATCATCCATGGTGTAAGTAAAATAAAAGAGTTAGCTTATTTATACCTGTTAATCCTGTAAGTTTGCAACGGTTAGGTAACGAAAAAAGCAAATTAAATGGATTTAACAGTAAAAAAAGAATAAGAAGGTTAAAAAAGTACAACAGAACGGTATTTGAAACCATTCTGTTATACATATTTTTAACTTAATAGATCACTTGTACTTTATTTGAAGCCGTTACTGCATCCTCAATAGCGGTTTCTAAATTATCACGACGTGTAATAGCAACACCTAAACGTCGACGTCCATCAATCTCTGGTTTACCAAATAACTTTATCTGAGTTTGAGGTTGAGAAAGTGCGTCAGTTAAACCATCAAAACGAATATTAGCCGAAGATCCTTGGCCAAGAATTACAGATGATGCCGAAGGGCCATATTGAGTAATTTGATTAATTGGCATGCCAGTAAAGGCGCGAACATGAAGCGCAAATTCAGACATTTCTTGAGATATTAGCGTTACTAAACCTGTGTCGTGTGGGCGAGGAGAGACTTCATTGAAGTAAATTTGATCACCTTTAATAAATAACTCAACACCAAATAAGCCATAACCACCTAGGGCATTAACGACTTTTTCAGCAGCGCCTTGGGCCAGTTTAAGTGCCGCTTCTGTCATTACTTGTGGTTGCCATGATTCACGATAATCTCCATCTTCTTGTCGGTGACCAATTGGCGCACAGAAATGAACGCCATCAACAGCGCGAACGGTTAATAATGAAATCTCATAATCAAAATCCACAAACCCTTCAATAATCACGCGACCGGCACCAGATCGTCCGCCATCTTGAGCGTAATCCCAAGAGGCTTTAATGTCCGCTTCAGTTTTAATCACACTCTGACCTTTACCTGAAGAGCTCATCACTGGTTTAATAACGCAAGGCATACCGACAAATTTAACCGCTTCGACTAGCTCTTCGTAGGTATCTACAAAGCGATATGGAGAAGTAGGTAGCCCTAATTCTTCAGCGGCTAAGCGACGAATACCTTCACGGTTCATTGTAAGTTTTGTTGCATTCGCTGTAGGAACGACATTAAGCCCTTGTTTTTCTAATTCTACCAATTTATCGGTTGCGATTGCCTCAATTTCAGGAACGACGTAATCTGGCTGCTCTTTTTTAATAATAGCTTCAAGGGCGTCTGCATCTAACATATCAATAGCATAACTACGATGAGCGACTTGCATCGCTGGCGCATTTAGGTAGCGATCAACAGCGATAACTTCTAAACCTAGGCGTTGACATTCAATAGCGACTTCTTTGCCAAGTTCACCAGAACCAAGTAATAATACTTTTGTTGCAGAAGAGGATAGAGCAGTACCAAACATAATTAATTCTCATGTAATAGTGGGGAGTGGTTATATGAGCATGATACTAAAATTAGACAAATACGCAAACGTTTGCTTTTATTTTTCATCACTTTCTATCTGTAGCTTCATGAGAGCTTAATCACACTATTAACTAAATGATAAGTTTGCTGAATATGATTATTTGTAATCACTATAATGATAGGTATGCTCCTTTGTTATTAAGTACTTGTATGAAATGATGGATAATTTGATGCCTTGCGTAACTCACTCTGGAGAGCAACAACAAAGTGCATTTTATGGCGCTTTAGAAAATAAAAAATTTGTCGTAAGTGATTGTATCAATATTAAAGATACGCCAAATGGATTAGGTAACCCTACTTGGTTATCCCAACAGAAAAAAGCAAAAGAAAATGCACCAGTAGTTGATCTGATATTACAAAAAGGAGCACTATTTGTTGGGAAAACCCAAGTCGATGAATTTGGGGTTGGGCTACATGGCAATAACCCGCATTACGATCCAATTTTAAATCCTAATAGTCCGAATAGAACCATAGGAGGAGCTTCTTGTGGTGCTGTTGCAGCAGTCGCTAATGGCTTTGCTGACTTTGGTTTAGGGACAGACTTAAATGGTGGAATTCGTATTCCAGCGCTATATGCTGGCTTATATGGCTTTAAAGCATCAGTCAACGCCATTAATATGGACGGCGTGTTTTCTATCGCTCAAGAAGAGACTGCATTAGGTTGGGTTGCTCGAAATTTATTAGATATTAGAAAAGTAGCAACCGTATTAACGCCAATGTCACCATTGGTAACCGTTGAGCGAATTGTGGTGCTAGACAGTCTATTCAGTGATGTTCCTGAAGAAGCGAAAAATAAATTAGAGAAATTATTGTCGTCATCACCATACGATGTGGTAAGAAGTAAAGCGATCAGTAAAATCATTACCACTAAAGCGGCGGAAAGCTTTAAAGTTATATCAGCAACCAAGGGTTTACGAAATATCGAGCCATGGATTGAGCAAAATAGCCCAGAATTAAGCAATGAAATTAAGCTGCAATTAAAATGGCTTGGTACATTAAAATATAAAGATGAACGCATTGCATTAGAGCAAAAAGAGCTGGTTCTCTCAGTGTTGGACTCTCTTTTGGATGAGAAAACACTCATATTGATGCCAACAACAGCCAACACGGCACCACCAATTTCTGCTTCAGCAGAGCAGCTGTATAATTTGAACGATAAGATACTGAGATATACATCGTTAGCAAGCTTGGCTGACTTGCCTCAGTTGCATTTGCCGTGGTTTACCGTAAATAATTCACCGTGGGGGATTTCTTTATTGGGTAAGCAAGGCATGGATAGACAACTGATTGATGCTGCTATTCGTTGGAAAAGCAATCAATAATAGTGATTAGATAGAAGAAAAAAGAGGAGGTTAAATTAATAACCTCCTCTTATTTTTGTAGTGATTCTTTATTAAATCGATGCGTATTCTAATGTTACATCAGGGTTCAGCGCTTCTAATGTACTTTGAGTGATAGCTAAATGGCTTATCTCACCTTTATGGCTCTCTACTAGCGCTGCCGCTTTAATTTCAGATAAGCACTCGCGTGACATATTGGCATGAATAAGGGCCACTTGAAGTGGAGGTAAGCTTGGATTAAACGCCGCATTCTCAGCGTACATGCCGTGATAAATGTGACCGCTTTTCATTTCAAGCGCAATACCACTGATGTTATGTGAATAAGGTGCATGGCTATGATTCGCTGCTTCTACAGCACTAATCAATAAAGCAGAATCCGTCTCTAGTGTTAGATTATGCGATACAGACGCTAATAAACCGCCTTCAATACCCAGATCTTTAGGACCAAATGATTCTGGTAAATACTCTTGCAATGACTTCTCATCACGCTCAGGCAGTTGAACCATTAAACTATCAGCCGTTGTCAGTTCGTTCATGAATTGACGACAGTGGCCACAAGGACTGAAATTGATAGTAATGTCAGATATTCCGGTTTCACCGTTGATCCAAGCGTGACTAATCGCAGATTGCTCAGCATGAACCGTTTGGCCCAATTGAACACCACTAAACTCCATGTTTGCACCAAAATAAAGGTCACCTGAGTTACCACGAACAATCGCGCCAACATAAAAGTTAGAGATTGGGGCAACAGAGAAAGCCGCGGCAAGAGGAAGTAAGGCTAAACGTAATTCTTTGTCACTAAGTTTGCTGTCAGCAAGTAGGCCTTGAAACTGCGCTTTAGTAATGATGCCTTTAAATTGGGTGTTAATGAAAGAAGACAGCGCTGATTGTAAATCTGCAGGCAGAACAGAAAGGGCATTTTCTAAGCGTTGTTGTACTGTTGTAGAGTGTAGAGTGGTCATCAGTGTGATCCTTTTTAATTTCTTCTGGGCTCATTATTAGGGACTATAGCCATAGAAACATAGATCAATATCACACTCATTGATGTAAAGATACATTATTTACATCAATGAGAGAGATGTCACACTGATTTGAAGGGGTTTTAACCAATTAGCCTTTTATAAATACCAATAATGTATAAATAAGTGGCGCAACTAATGAAGTGATGATCCCACAAATAACCAAGGCAAGAGAGCTAAACGCCGCATCTTGAGAGTTAACTTCAGCAGCTTGTGCAGTGCCAAGGGCGTGAGAGACATTACCCATGGTTAATCCTCTTGCCAGTGAGCTTTTAATTCCCAACATATTATAAATAGGATAAGCACAGATAGCGCCCATTAAGCCTGCTAATAACACTAAGATAGCCGCGATAGCCGCCTCACCTTGTAATTGACTTGAGATAGCCATCGCAATTGGTGTGGTCACTGATTTTGGTAAAATACTCGCAACCAATTGCATATCAGCCCCCATCCATACCGCTAAGAAAGCACCTGACAGCATAGAGAACAGTGAGCCAACACTACAAGCAAGTAGGATGATTTTCCAGTTTGCACGAATATGCGGTAACTGCTCATACAGCGGGTACGCCAGAGCAACAACAGCAGGTTGCAGCAAGTAACTTAAAAATGCATTGTCGGCATAGTAAGTTTCATAAGGTACCTGTAATACCATCAAGATCGGGATAACGATAAAAACACTCAGCAATAATGGATTATTGATTGGGTGAGGAAAACGTTTAGCGAACCAACGTGCTGAATAAAAAACAATAACGGTTAAAATGACCCACATTATTTGTTTCCTCTATCAAGACGATCAATAAGTAATGAAAGGCAAACTAAAACCAATAATGAACCACCAGCGGTACTGACAATGATTGGAATCGCATTGTTGATTAATAAATCGAAATGCGTCATTAACCCAACAGAGATTGGAATAAATAAAATCAACATATTCCGCATGAAGAATTGGCAACCTGTCGCAGCCCAGTCCGGCCTGCATACACCAATGACCATTGCAGTGAATAAAATCAGCATTCCAATAATACTGCCCGGTACTGAAATATTTAACCACGATTGAATGCCGTTTCCAGCAAACAATGAAGCAAAAATCCATGCGAAAGAATAAAGGTATTTAATCATGATACTAACTGTTGTACGTAATTATAAACGGCCCGCAAAATAGCGGTTTTCTTGTCATTACCTTCAGATTCCAAATACAAAGTTTCAAAACTTGATTCGTAATCAGGTAAATGGGTTTGGAAATAATCTTGCAGATGAGCCTGCCACTTTAATTGTTCAGCTTCATTAAGTGTATGCGGGAAATTACGCGCACGGTAACGGAACAATAATGGTTTAATGCGAGGGTCAGTGACATTAGGTTCAAAATCGATAAGCTGTTCAGGCGTTGATTGACGGATCATATCAATCGTCGTTTTATCAGCATGAGAGAAGAAACCATCATATAGAAGCGTATCTACATTGGTCGATTTCTCGTAATTAGGTTCAATGCTGTAAAGCGCAATTAGCTTTTGTCTGATCTCTGGATTATCACGGATCACTTTAAGATTGCGTAGGCAGGCTTCTCTGTCCACATTGAGGTTCGCTGCATTCTCAGCAGTCAGTGTTTTAGCCGGCGCAAGAACAGGACATTTGTTTAAATGCACTAGCTTAACTGGAACTGGCAATTCATCAGGTGCAAGATCAGCTCGCTTGGTATACATGCGTTGATGCAATTGCTCTGCATCTAATTCTAGGAATACACTTGGGTCTAATGCTAAATCAATCGTAATTACAGCGTTGTTATTGGTTGGATGCCAAGCAACAGGAACAATCCAGCTAATATTGCCTCTATCTACGCCAAACATGCCAGACACGTGCATTAATGGCGTCATTTCTACTATGTCGATTAATGTCGCTGCTTTTTTCTTGTTACGCATAGAAAGCAAGTAGTTAAACATTTTTGGTTGTGCTTTTTTAACGACTTTTGCTAACTCGATGGTGGCAATTACATCGGCCATCGCATCGTGGGCATTTGTGTGTTCAATGCCATTTTTTTGAGAGAGTTTTTCTAATTTAAAGCTTGGTTTGCCTTCTTCGTCTTTTGGCCATTCAATGCCTTCAGGACGTAGGGCATAAACAGCACGCATTACATCAAGTAGATCCCAACGTGAGTTACCGTTCTGCCAGCTCCAACCATACGGTTCGAAGAAGTTACGATATAAAGTGTAGCGAGAGACTTCATCATCAAAACGAATGTTGTTATAGCCTAATGAACACGTATTTGGCTGTGATAACTCATGATGAATTTTGGCGATAAACTCAGGCTCAGATAAGCCCTTGCTTACTGCGGTTTGCGGAGTGATTCCCGTAATTAAACACGCTTCAGGAGAGGGCAGATAATCAATGGGAGGGCGGCAGTAAATAACTAATGGCTCACCAATGATATTGAAATCTTCATCGGTACGAACCCCAGCAAATTGGCATGGGCGATCGAGAGATGGGCTAGTTCCCCATGTTTCATAATCAAAGAAGAAGAAACTTGGTGCGTTATCCTGCGGCATAAGTGTGTCCAATTAAGAGCAATACATTAATTATCAGAGATCTATCACATAATCGCAAGGGATTAGGAAGGGAAGGTGAAGAAAAATAAAAAGGGTATTTATTAAGTGACAATCTTTGCTTAATACTCATCTCAGAGACGAACAAATACATTTCTTATTTATGTGCGACTTAAAGCTCGAATATTGGCGAAAGTAAGACTTCAAACGCTCGTTATCAACAGGCGCTTCAGAGCTTGGTGTTATGCCTCACGTACTGGAGAAGATGCTAGGCCATAAATTCGGTAGCGTTTTATCCGTATACAATAAGCATGATTGTCTGGATGAGTAGTTAAAGTCATATGAGTGTTATGCGGAGAAGCTGATTGGGGGAATGTAGTAAAGTATTTATACTTTTGTTTATAAATTACTTTTAACCAGCATTGATTTCAAGCAAAACGTAAGCGGAATGAATCAATCAATGTATATATTAAAATCTATCCTATCAGTTTGTCTGTGTGATAATATTCTTAAAAAATAAGGAATTATAAGTATCATGTCAGAAGTAGCTAGTTTAAATGATTTTAAGTTGTTGAATATAAAGTGTAAAAAGTATTTTGACCTTTATTCTAAAGGTGCAAAATTTGTTAATGTCCCAGAGAGAGATAAGCTAAAAGAGCGATTTGGTTTTTATCTTTTTATGCTTGAAAGCTTGTGTGACGAAAAGGATCTTGATCGTATCAGTGACATCATTACCGATACTGAATACAATGCATACTTGATGAACGAACGCCACAATGATCAAGGTATTGATGCTCTTTATATTAATGATGAAAATAAAGAGATCATGTTATTTAATTTTAAATTCAGAGAAGCATTTAAACCGGGACAGATGCAAAGTTCAAACGATGCATTTGTATCAACTAAACTTGTCAATTGTATTTTGAATGGTAATTCTGAAGGACTGGAAGGAAAACTGAAGCATTTAGTCGAACAGGCTATAGATAAGTTAAATACAAATGATGTATGGAAAATGTCTCTTTATATGCTGAGTAATGAGCCAGTTCCAATTAATGAAGATGAAACCGCGATTCAACAGCTTAAAGACTTCTATGATATGGAAGTGATTTCAGTTTGTTTGCCTCAAATTAAAACAATGATGTCAATAAGACCTAAACCTATCGTTGCCGAGCTTATAATAGATAATGATGCTTTAATGTCTTATTCTGAGAACTCTATTTCTACGTCTAAGTCTTATATTGTACGACTTAATGCTGCTGATATTATTCGTATAACCTGTAAGAATCCAGAATTGCGTAACAACTATAATTGTGAACGAATTGAAGTTTTGGCTAAAGAACGCATCGACTACAGTGTTTTATTCGATAATGTTCGTGGTTTTGTTCAAAAGTCTAAATATAATGAAGCTATAGCTAAATCATTGAAAGAAGAACCGAGTAAATTCTTCATGTATAACAATGGAATGACGATTGTTGCTGAGGGAATTAAAGCGGAACCAGTAAATGGGAATAAAAAAATTAGGATCACAATTAATGACTTTCAAGTTCTAAATGGTGGTCAAACATTAAGAACTTTGCATAATTTCAATGCATTAGATGAACTTAATATTACTGACTACTTGTCGAAAAGCGAAGTATTAGTTCGTATTTTTAATGCCTCAAATAGTGATGCAGTAAATAAGATAGCAGAATATACAAACAGTCAAAACTCTATTTCAAACGTAGACTTAAAGTCCTTAAGTACTTTGCAAATACAGTTAGAACAATTACTAGATGAGCATGACATCATCTATTCTCGTAAAAATGGCGATACAGGTATGAATGATTCAAAAGAGTATCGCTATAAGATTAGTATGGAGCAATTTGGTCAAATTTTATTTGCTATTCAAGGTAATCCAGAAAAATCATCTAATCAAAAGCAACATATCTTTGGTAAGTATTACGATGAGATTTTTTCAGAGGACAACTTTAATATCTCAGAAGCGCCATTAATTATAGAAAGTTACTTTGAAATCAAAAAATCTTATGATTCAGCAACAGAAACGTTACAAAAAATCGAACAAAAAGTGTTCTATATATTATATATGCATAAAGTTCGTCCAGATCTAAATTACCAGCAATGTATTGATGAGCTTGAGCGTATATTAGCATTATTTGAACCCTCAAAAACAACACTTACAGATGCCCGTAAGATGATTCAAGTTCGCTTTAAAGATCTAATTAACTCAGAGCTTAATATTGGTTAAGTAATGGAATATAGGGAGCAGCACACATAGCGCTCCCTTTTTATATACTAAAAGTACTAACTCCCTACCTTCAATTTCCAGTTTTCAACAGCAGAATATAACTATCTAAGTGGCGTTCTTGTCACTGATTCCGCTAGAAAGCCTCGGTTTTTACGACATATATACAGTGCTCTACTGGTAAGGCTAAACATATCTAAAACCTCATCATGGCAAATTAACTGCTTTGATGCTTTTGGGTAATCAACCCTAAGTTCTTCTTCAATCTCTTTGTTTGTTTAATACTTCATTCTGAGTTAGCGTGATGCGTAACGTTTATTGGATGTGGGAAAGTCTTCGGCAGATCTCCCGATTCTTAATTATTAGTCAAAAATGGCTAAATTTACGTTATTAGCCAAAAGTGGCTAAATTTGCATTATTAGCCAAAAACGGCTAAATTTACATTTTCATGCAAAAGAGGAATTTTAATGTGGAGCATACCTATCAACCTATCGCAGTGATTAGCGGCGATATTGTCAATTCAACTAAGTTAACCTCTGAGCAGTTTGAACAATTACTTAAACGAATCAAAGATATTCAGAAATGGATTACCGAAGGAAATTCATCGAACGCACATAGTATTGAGCGTGGTGATGAGTTTCAGTCTGTAGTACATGATATCGAAAGCGCTCTGAGATACACCATTATTTATCGGCTTGGTATTAAGTCTCTTGGTAATGAGTTTGATAGCCGCATTAGTTTTGCTATTGCCTCTAATGCCGATTTACGCGAGTCGGTGTCTGAATCAATGGGTGAAGCATTTGTTCTTTCTGGTCGAGGGTTAAAAACCTTGAAAAACGCGAGGTTATTTTTTAATTCTGACAGCTCCGATCTCACAGAGTACTTTGACTTACTCTTTAAATATCTTGATAGACAACTCACCGAATTAACTTCGCGCCAGTGTGAAGTGATTCTTCCTATGCTTCAAACTAATGAAGGTTTGCTGGTTGGTGAGCTAGCAGAAAAGCTTAGTGTTGCGACCTCAACTATCAGTAAGTCACTTAAAGCTTCTGGTTGGCCGTTAATTAGTGAGTTAAATCGAAAATTTATAAACAAAGTGGTGGGATTGAGGCATGTTTGATTTTTTTGGTATTCTAATACAGTTCTTGCTGATGCATATTATCTGCGATTTCTATCTACAACCAAAGCAATGGGTAGAATCAAAGAAAGAATCCACCTACCGCTCACCTGAGCTATATTTTCATTCTCTATTACACGGCATCGCATTATTAGTTCCTGCATTAATGTTAGGTATTGATTTGCGATCAGCTGTTTGCTTGGTAGCTATCGTAGCGATAAGTCATTTTGTTATCGACTTGTGGAAGGTAACAACACCGAATGGTGATAAATTTTCCTACTTTGTTATTGATCAGGCTTTACATGTATCTGTTCTAGCGATCATTGCTTTTCACATGGTAGATGGTCTAACTATTGATACAGTGATACAACATGAGAACTTCTCAAATGGCGTTATGGTGATTTTTGCTTACTTGATAATTCTCAAGCCGACTTCAATTGTTATTGGCAGTATTTTAAGAAAGTATCCAATATTAGGTGGAGAGAGTAATTCTAGTATTAGTGGTCTTGTCGCTGGTGGTGAGTTGATTGGTTATTTAGAACGAGTTTTAATATTGACCTTTACCCTCGTAGGGAGTTATTCAGCGGTGGGTTTTGTATTAGCAGCTAAGTCAATATTTAGATTTGGTGAATTGAATAAATCAAACGATCGAAGCATGACTGAATATGTATTGATTGGTTCAATGTTATCTGTGGTTATCACTACATTGCTCGGAACCTTAGTATCACTTGGTTTAGATGTTAAAATTAAGTGATTAGAAAGAGAGGGTGTAATTGATTCTGTGTTACTGCAGTTTAGTTCATTTACATTGATTGAATTGTGGACTACATCTCATTGAAAAAATGCTTTAGATCAATCGATTTAATTCTTTATTTGATTCATTTTATTAGGAGTATTATTCGATCGATTCAAAACAATAACTCAATATAAGGTTAACTATAATGAAAAAAATATTATCTTCTTTTAGTCTTGCTCTTGCTCTGATGTCCACCCACTCTTTAGCTGCTGATAACTATCTTTTAGAATCTAAATTATCTTCAGTCAGCTTTACTACAATTAAAAACCAATTTGTTGTAGAACCAGCCACAATAAACACGTTATCTGGTGAATTAAGTGAAAGTGGGAAATTTTCTATCGATGTAAATCTAAAAGGGATCAGTACTGGGATCCCTATTAGAGATACTAGATTGAATGATATATTCTTTGAGTCAGTGAAATACCCTGACGTTAAAGTAAGCGGTAAAGTGGACTTGGCTGCGCTATCTAATGGACCTAAAAAGCTAGTTATTCCTGTGCAAGTCACAATGTATGGCAAAACAAAATCAATTGGCTTTCCTGTTGTAATCTTAAAAAATGACAACTATGTAATGGTGAGCTCGTCTTCATCAGTAATTGTAGGCGCTTCAGATTTTGGACTTCCTAGTGAGAACTTAACGAAACTTGCTGCAACTGTTGGTGGAATAAAAATATCGGATAGAGTTCCAGTTTCCCTTGCATTAGTATTTAAAAAATAAGGATTTACTTCTTAAGTATAAAAAAGTCTGGATATTTCTAGGCTTTTTTATTATCTCGCGATTAAATTGATCTGTGTAATGCTTTCAAATATCTGTAATTACAGTATAAATTAGTGTTACAGCCTTTGGAATTGTGTCTTAAAAGTGAAAATAAGAGATAAATGAAAGCCTAAAAGTGTCTATTTTGTTAATTATCACCTATATTCTTTTTGAACAATAACTTGATTCGGGATAAAAAATTAAAGCGAAATCAAGAGATAAAAATTATATAGGAATTATTATGAATAAATACATGGCAGAGTTTATAGGTACGTTTTGGTTGGTGCTGGGCGGTTGTGGTAGTGCAGTATTAGCCGCTGGCTTCCCTGAGCTAGGTATAGGTTTTGTAGGCGTAGCACTTGCGTTTGGTCTAACAGTATTAACAATGGCGTTTGCTATTGGCCATATCTCAGGATGTCATCTAAATCCAGCTGTATCAATCGGTCTATGGGTGGGTGGTCGTTTTGATGTTAAAGATTTAGTGCCATACATCATCTCTCAAGTTCTTGGTGGTATTGCAGCGGGTGGTATTTTATACCTAATCGCAAGCGGTCAAGCTGGTTTTGATCTTGCTGGTGGTTTTGCATCAAATGGTTTTGGTGAGCACTCTCCAGGTGGTTACACTATGACTGCAGCATTGATTACAGAAGTTGTGCTGACAGCTATGTTTTTAATTGTCATTATGGGCGCAACAGATAGCCGTGCTCCTGTGGGCTTTGCTCCAATCGCAATTGGTCTGTGTTTAACGCTAATCCACTTAATCAGTATCCCTGTTACTAACACTTCAGTTAACCCTGCTCGTAGTACAGCGGTTGCGGTGTATGTAGGTGATTGGGCAACATCTCAACTTTGGTTGTTCTGGGTTGCTCCGATTGTAGGTGCCGTACTTGGTGCACTTATCTACAAAGTAATGGCAAAAGAGTCATAATTTTTTAGAGTTTGAATACAAACAAAAATGCCGATGATTGACGTCATCGGCATTTTTTATTTAATTTCTTTTTAAGATTACTTTTGATTTACGCTTTCCATCTCAGCTAAATCGTATTCTCTGATATCGATTTTAGCGTAATCATTACAGTTTGAGCAGGCGTAGTATTTTGCGCCATCACAGTATTGATGCTGTAATACCATCGCTGGTTTTCTACACCAGTCGCAGTGACCTTCTAAATTAAACATATGACTTTCTCTATTATTTATTCTTCGAGTTTACACGTTATATAATTATCGTTACATTTTCATAACATATAAAAGTGATGCCGAGTATATAGAGATGCAATAATTTGTAAAGGCCTTCTGAATTTTTTGTCGAGTAGCTTTGACGAGTAGCACTATTTTATTTGATTATAGGCCTTATTTATCTCGGCCAACATCACACCATCAGTACCATGATCAGGGTGGTGGAGTTGTACAAGCTTTCTGTATTGTTTTTTAATTTCTGAGTTATCACTTTGCGCCGTTATACCAAGCAATTGGTAAGGACTAAATTGTGGTGGTGATGATTTTCTTGTGCCATCAAGCTCGATATTTAAACGCTTTATTGTAACTTCTTGAGCATCGGCTCTTATTTTCAATTTATCATTCGAATCTTGCAGTTGTTTGATTTTTTCATTTTGCAGTGATTTAGCAAAGCTTGATTGAGTGTTCCCACTTTTACTTTCACTGAATGTTTTTCGTAATCTAAATAGTAAGAAAACCAAAATAGTGCACATAATCGCTATTAATAAATAGCTACCAAAGGTGATCAGAGCGGTTGGTTTTTCCATTTTCGTAATGATGATGGTTTTTGGCTCTGGTGTAATTTCAGTAACCTTAGGTGTGTCGGTTTTTTCAGATGCTTCAAGCTCTTGCTTCAGCCTAGAATTATGTTGCTGTTCAGCCAAGGAAGCCAATACTCGTTTGTATCCAAGCATTGCTTCGCCATGACCATTATGAGACGCGATTTGGTACCACAATGAGGCATTGTATAAATCGACACTGCCAGACAAACCATATTCGTAGATTTCACCCAAATAGAATTGAGAAGGAGGGTGGTTTTGTGTGGCTGCTCGAGTAAACCAATAGATGGCTTGTTTTGAATCTTGAGCAATTCCGTAGCCATTTTTATAGATCTGGCCAAGGTTAAATTGAGCCGTTGTATTGTCTTGTATTGCCGCTTGTTTATACCATTGAATAGCGTGGTCAATGTTAATAGGGCGGTTAGTTCCAGATTCATACTCCATTGCCAATTTTACTTGTGCGCGAGCATCGCCTAATTCTGCCTTTGTTTCTAAAGGATCAGCATGAACAGAGAGAGAGAATAGCGTGAAAATGAGAAAGAAAAATCGACACATTGTAGAGAAAAAATCACTAGTTAAAAGACCGTGCTAGTGTATCGATTTGAGTACAGAAAAACAAATAGTTACTGCTTTATAATTTTTAAGTCAGCCTGAATAAAAATGAGGCAGTGTAGATTAAAAATTTGTACCGTGTCGCATTTTCATTATGTTAAATATATACAAGTACGATCTTAATCCACCTTATAGTATAACGTTCGAAAATATGGATATTTCTTAATCGTGGATAATAAAAATGACAATAAAAAAACTCATGCGACTGATTCTTGTTCTTGTGGTTTTCTCAATATCTTCTTTACTTGTGTCATCAATTTATATGATCAATAAAGTAGAAACACTCATGACAGCATCGCAATTGGTATCACTGATTGAAATCGACATGCTCAATCTTAGAAAAGAAGAAAAAGATTTTCTATCACGTAAGAATATGAAGTACGTGGATAATTTTAATGAAAGGTTTACTTTATTTAACAATAACTTTAATCAGTTAACGGCAGTGTTAGATAGTGCGGGGATCCCCTTTACAGATTATGACTTGTTAAGAAATACATTTGATGAATACCAAACTCGTTTCATGAATGTTGTTGATATGGAGGTAAATATTGGTTTAACCGAAAAAGAGGGGGTTTATGGTGAACTGCGAGAAGATGCTCATAATCTAGAGATACTAATCAATAAAAGCGATGATATCATTTTAGAGACTGGTGTACTGCAATTGCGTCGTAATGAAAAAGATTTCATGTTGAGAGGTGACGATAAATACGTATTATCACACAATACTAATATGGCTGATCTGAAAACATATTTATCTAAACTTTCTCTACTTGATGCATTTATTGTATTGGAAAAATATGAAGAATCATTTGGAAGATTGGTTCAATTATCGCATTTGCAAGGATTATCCGATTACGAAGGGAATGTGGGTGAATTAAGAAAAACAATAGGTATTACAGAAGGGGAACTACGCAGTAACTCAGAGTATTTGGAAAGTACTATTTTAGTCGTCGTGGCAGAGGCTAAGCGTATTCTTAGTTTCATGGGTATGAGTATCGTGATACTGCTTGGTTTATTGATCGTCTTTTTATCGAATAGGATCTCTGGGCGTTTATCGCAAATTGTTTCAGCAATGCACACTATTTCACAAGGAGATGGAGATTTAAGTGTTTGCTTGGATGAGAAAGGCCAAGACGAAATAGCACAAATTGGCAAAGCTTTTAACCGTTTTGTGAGTAAAATTAATCATACTGTGAGTTTTGTTTCTTCTCAGGTCTTTGAGTTGGTCCATATGGCAGAAGAGATGTCTAAAGCCGTTGATGATACAAAGAGCAGTGCTTTACGTCAAAAAGACGATATATTGCAGATGTCAGGTGCAATTAATCAAATGAATGTATCGATCTCAGATGTGGTTAATAGTGTGTCTCTAGCTGAAGACTTTTCTATTAAGACATTAAACGAAGCGCACAACGGTGCTCAAATCACACAAAAAGCCAGTGATGATGTACGAGAATTAGTAAATGAGGTTAATGACGCAGCTAAAGTCATTCAAATACTGGTAGAGCAAAGTAATGAAATTGGTGATGTCGTAGAGGTCATTGAGGGCATTGCAAGTCAGACGAATTTATTAGCATTAAATGCCGCAATAGAAGCCGCTAGAGCGGGAGAGTCTGGCCGAGGTTTTGCTGTCGTGGCAGATGAGGTGAGAAGCTTAGCCATTAGAACTCAGTCTGCAATTCAGCAGATCATGAATTTAACATCAGGCATAACAGAACAAGCTCATGCGGCATCTAATTTAATGAAGTTAAGTGAAAATCAAGCTGCCAAAACTTTGAGTCAAACTCAGATAGCAAATAGCACATTACTAGGCATTAATGAGGCCATCAATCAGGTCAGTGATTTGAATAAACAGATTTCAATTGCGACTCAAGAACAAAATGAAGCAACAAATGAGATAAGTAAAAAAATGCATAATATCAATATTTTGTGTGAGAGTTCTAATGAGAATGTTACGATTTTGAATGATGAAAATGAAGCACTTATGAATATTGCGAATAACTTGGCATCATTGGTGAATCAATTTAAATTAAATGAGCTTGATAGCAAAGCAGCATAACGCAAATGCTATATTAACGAGCAAACATAAAAAAGGGCGTATTGAGTTTCCTCTATACGCCCGAAATCACCTTGTTAATACTTCATTCGTGTAAATGAGGTATTATTTTACCTCTTCAAACTCTGCATCAACCACATCATCTTCTTGCTTAGGTTGCGCTCCAGCTTCAGCACCTTGTTGTGCTTGAGCTTTCTGTTGAGCGATTTCCATTAGCTTTTGTGCTGCTTGCATTAGCTCTTGAGTTTTCGCATCGATTGCTTCCTTATCATTACCAGACTTAACGCCTTCTAGTGCTGTAATTGCTGCTTCGATTTTTTCTTTCTCGTCAGCG
>NZ_JARACS010000011.1:0-122410 GCF_028765525.1 Aliivibrio sp. S2TY2
GTTAGTTGTACCTAAGTCAATACCAATGATCTTACCCATCAGGTTATCTCCAATTTATCTATTTAAACTCACCCAAAACAACTTGAGTAAAGGTTGGGACTTAATCCCATAATTCATTCTATGAGTAATAAATAAGGGCGCTAAATCACAATTCAAGGGAAACAATAAAAAAAACTGTATTTTTTTTCCAAAACAATAAAAAAGCGGCATCATCACTGACACCGCTTATAATTTAATCGCTAGATTGTTTAATACAACTGCAATTATTGAGCAACCATTACCATCGCTGGACGTAATACTTGTTCATTTAATGTGTAGCCTTTTTGCATCACGATCATAACAGTATTTGATTCGTGATCTGGGCTTGCTTGCATACCTATTGCTTGATGAAGCTCTGGGTTAAACGCTTCACCTACAGGATTAATTACCGTTAAACCAAATTTTTCAATGGTAGAGATAAATGTTTGTAGAGTTAGCTCTACACCCTCAAGCAATGCTTTAGCCGCTTCACTTTCTTTATCACCACTTTCTAATGCACGCTCTAAGTTATCAATAACAGGAAGCAATTCACCGGCAAATTTTTTCAAAGCAAATTTACGCGCTTTATCAATATCGCCTTCTGCACGACGACGTACATTTTGCTCTTCTGCTTTAGCTCGTAATACTGCATCTTGCTGATCTTTAAGCTGCGCTTGGCTAGCAAGTAATGCCGCTTCTAATTCAGCAATTTTTGCTTCTTGGCTTTCTTCAGCCGTTTCATTCCACTCAACATCTGCTTCTGAGCCTACTGCTTCAACATGCTCTTCCACTACTGCTTCTTCATTTACTTTATTTTCTTCGTTACTCATTACTGCTTCTCCAGAATGCTGATGACTAGCTATATAAAGCGATCTTAATACAAACCAAGGCGTCGCTCTATACGCAAATTAAAACTTTGTCATTATTATGGGGACTAAATAAAGCGATTCAAGCATAATAGTACGAATTGTAACATTTGTTCCCCATTTCATGATGGATGATAGATATGAAAACACATTTTAACGTTATCGCCATTATTGGTAAGCCAAGAGATCCAAGTGCAATAAAAACCCATTTAGCACTCTATACTTGGCTAACTAAGCTAAATTACTCAGTATTATTAGATGATCGCCTACGTGAAGCTTTGCCCGATATTCCTGATGAATGCTTCAAACATTTATTGGTTTTAGGAGAAAAAGCGGATCTCGCTATTGTTGTTGGTGGTGACGGTAATATGCTTGGGGCTGCTCGAGTGTTATCTCGTTTTGATATTTCAGTTATCGGTGTGAATCGTGGGAACCTTGGTTTCTTAACCGATCTAGATCCTGATAATTTTGAAGAGCCATTAACCGCAGTTCTCAATGGTGAATTCGTTAAAGAAGAACGTTTCTTACTCGAAGCGGAAGTACATCGTCACGGCCAGGTAAAGAGTCACAACTCCGCCTTTAATGAGGTGGTGCTTCACCCAGGTCAAGTCGCACATATGATCGAATTTGAAGTCTATATTGATGATAGCTTTGCTTTCTCTCAGCGTTCAGATGGTCTCATTATTTCGACACCAACAGGGTCAACCGCTTATTCACTCTCTGGTGGCGGTCCAATTCTGTCACCAAACCTAAACGCTATCTCTATTGTCCCTATGTTCCCACATACACTTTCAAGCCGCCCACTGGTGGTTGAAGGAAGACGTCATATTAAACTTTTCATCTCCCCTGAGAATCGCAGTGCACTTGAAGTCAGCTGTGATGGACAGGTATCTCTACCTGTAAGCCCGGGAGACGAGGTCCATATTTATCAAAGTCCAAATAAGCTAAAACTCATTCATCCGAAAGATTATAGCTACTATCATGTACTTAGAAATAAACTAGGTTGGTCTAGTAAACTGTTCTAGTGTTATCGATTAATAAAAGATAAGCCACTCACAAAAAATTTAAATTCACTTTACTGTATAAAGAAACAGTATATACTGTTTCTTTATACAGTGTTTTTAGTGTTTAAATTTCGCAGAGAATGGCTTATGTTGGCACATATTAAAATTACTCATTTCGCAATCGTAAAATCGTTAGAATTGGATTTAACCAAGGGCATGACCACTATTACAGGTGAGACTGGTGCTGGTAAATCTATTGCTATTGACGCCCTTGGATTATGTTTAGGCGATCGCGCTGAAGCGTCAATGGTTCGTCAAGGAGAGGAAAAGGCAGAGATCACCGTCCTTTTCACATTAGAGAATAATCTTAACGCTAAGCGATGGTTAGAAGATAATGAACTCTATGACGGTAATGAATGTATTTTACGCCGTGTCATCACCAAAGAAGGCCGCTCTCGTGGCTTTATCAATGGTAGCCCTGTTCCTGCTGCACAGTTAAAAACATTGGGCCATTTATTGATCAACATTCACGGTCAACATGCTCATCACGAACTAATGAAACCTGAATACCAATTAAATATGTTGGATCAGTATGCAGGTCACGTCTCTCTATTAAACAAAACGCGCAGCCGTTATCAAGCATGGCGTCAAGCTGACAACGCATTAAAGCAAATGATCAAGCACAGTCAGCAAAACGAAGCGCAAAAACAACTGATCGAATACCAAATCAAAGAGCTAAACGGACTGGCATTAGGCGAAGAAGAATTCGTCCAGCTAGAAGAAGATCATACAAGGCTCTCTAACTCTGGCGAATTGGTTGACTGTTGTCAGCAAGCAGTTTCAGTTCTATACGAAAGTGATGAAGTTAATGCACTTCAGTTACTGCAATATGCAAATAATCATATCCAACAATTAGGGCAACTTGATCCTAAACTTGCCCCATTATCAGATATGCTTAATGAGGCAATGATCCAAGTTGAAGAAGCCAATCATGAGATCAAAAACTATTTAGATAATATTGATGTTGATCCCGAGCAAATCGCTTTTGTAGAAGAGCGTTTTAGCCGAGTAATGTCTATGGCTAAAAAACACCACGTACTTGCTGAAGAATTATATGAACACCATCAGCAGCTTTTGGCTGAATATGATCGCCTTGATTGCTCTGATGAGAAACGCGAACAACGCGAACAAGAAGTAGAAGAACTGAAGCTACACTTCTTAGAAGCTGCGCATAAACTAACAAAAAGCCGTCAGCGTTATGCTAAAGAATTGAATAATAAAATTACCGAAAGCATGCAAACATTAAGCATGGAAAAAGCAGTATTTGATATTCAAATTGAAAGTGATGCAGTAAGTAAAATCTCACCGCTTGGGATTGATACCTTATGCTTTAAAGTCTCAACCAACCCAGGGCAGCCATTACACCCTATTGCCAAAGTCGCCTCTGGTGGTGAGTTATCACGTATTTCATTAGCTATTCAAGTGATCACGGCTCAAAAAGTGGATACCCCAAGTCTTATTTTCGATGAAGTTGATGTGGGTATTAGCGGACCAACCGCAGCAGTTGTTGGGAAAATGCTACGTACTTTAGGTGAATCTACCCAAGTATTATGTGTTACCCATTTACCTCAAGTTGCAGGTTGTGGTCACAATCAACTGTTTGTTGCTAAGCACACCAACTCAGGTAAAACGGAAACTCAAATGCGAGCACTAAGCACAGAAGAACGTATTAAAGAATTAGCAAGGCTATTAGGTGGAACCAGAATTACCTCTCATACCTTAGCCAATGCGAAAGATCTGCTAAGTGCCGCGTAATACTAATCGCAGAACATGACGGATCATCCTTGTTCACAAAAATAAAGCCAATATCATGATTTGATATTGGCTTTTTCATTAGTGATAACTGATAAAATTCATACGTTCAATGCAACTAGATTCAAAGTTTAGGGTCAAAACACACTCAGAACACGCTTAACCTTTTTACTTCTTAGGCTAGCTTGTTTATCATCTCTTTCATTATTTAAAGGCTAAAGCTGTACAGACTATGCAATTCAAAAAATGGATCATTGCTCTACCCCTTGCTGTTGGGCTTCTGGGTGGTTGCTCGCTATTAGAACCATTGGTATATCGAATCGATATTGCCCAAGGTAATTACGTCGAGCAGGAAGCCGTCGACAAACTGCGATTTGGAATGACAAAACAACAAGTGCAGTTTGTTATGGGCTCGCCAATGCTTGTCGAATCAGGCTACCCAAACACATGGTATTACATTTATCACTTCACTCATGGCCATGAAAACGCGATTCAAAAAAACATGATCGCTTATTTTGACGATAACGGGAACCTGACAAATATCGACGGTGATTTCCCTATGAGCGATAGCTTCTTCGAGAAAATCTAATTTTTTAAGACGTTAAAAACAAAAAAACCGGACATCGTTTAACGGTCTCCGGTTTTTTATTATCTATATTGGATCAATAAACTATTTTTTCGCCGCCGCTTTCTTTGCTTGTTCCGCTCTTTTTCGACGAATTTCTTTTGGATCAGCCAATAATGGACGATAAATTTCAATGCGATCTTTATCTCTAATCGTTGCGTCCAATTTTACGTTACGACTAAAGACACCAACTTTATTCACTTTTAAATCGATCTCAGAATAACGCTCTAATACACCAGATTGCCTAATGATCTCTTCTACGGTTTGTTCTGCTTTTACAGCAAGCTTAAAAACCACTTGCTCCGTTGGTAGTGCGTAAACCACTTCAACGTGGATCATCTCATTAATTACTGACATAAACCTGCTTCGCTCTTTGAGTAAATGAATTCACCATATTATTCGTTAGCTCTTGAAATACTTTACCAAACGCCATTGCAACTAACGCATTTGAGAACTCAAAATCTAATTTCAATTCAACTTTACATGCTGTTTCATCTAACGCCATAAAGTGCCAACCGCCAGTCAATGACTTAAAAGGACCATCAACTAAGTTCATGCCGATCACTTCTGAGTCAACCAAGGTATTCTTTGTCGTAAATGTTTTCTTTATCCCTGCTTTAGCGACATCAACAGAAGCCACCATCGCATGCTCTGATTGTTCAATGATTTTAGATCCTGAGCATCCTGGTAAAAATTGAGGGTATGACGCAACATCGTTGACTAAATCGTACATCTGCTTTGCGCTAAACGGCACTAATGCAGATCGGCTAACCTGTGGCATAAATTATCCTTTACATTATAGAGGTAAGCATCATACCATCTTGATGTTAAGAGCCAAACTACTTCCCCAACTCTCAACTAATAACGTATAATGTGGGCATTATGGCAAAGAAAAAATCTAAAGATAAAGCGGGCAGTAATACCATTGCTATGAACAAGCAAGCTCGCCACGAATATTTCATTGATGATGAAATCGAAGCTGGAATCGAACTCCAAGGCTGGGAAGTTAAATCTCTTCGTTCTGGTAAAGTAAATATCGCGGAAAGTTACGTTTATGTTCGTGATGGTGAAATTTTTATTAGTGGTATGAACATCACTCCACTACAAGCGGCATCGACTCATGTTGTAGCGAATCCAACTCGTATTCGTAAATTACTAATGAGCCGCAAAGAAATCGACAACCTTATTGGTCGTGTAAACCGTGAAGGTATGACGTTAGTAGCAACAACAATGTACTGGGTTCGCTCTTGGGCGAAAATCAAAGTTGGCGTAGCTAAAGGTAAAAAACTGCACGATAAACGTACAGATTCAAAAGAAAAAGACTGGAATCGAGATAAAGCACGAATTATGAAGAGTAGTTTGCGTTAATTTCAACCAGTTAGATTGATACTAACTAGACAGACGCTGTTTTTCTGTTAGTATCATCTGGTAACAAAACTTTGGGGCTGATTCAGGATTCGACGGGAATTTTGAAACCCGAGGAGCATGTCGTGGGGCGGTTGGCCACGTAAAAAGCCGCAAAAAAATAGTCGCAAACGACGAAAACTACGCACTAGCAGCTTAATAACCTGCTCAGAGCTCTCCTGCCCTAGCTTCCGTTTGTAAGACGGGGAATAACAGGGGATCAAACCCAAACGAACTAGAATGGATTCTCCCACCTGAGAGATGAAGTTCGAATTATAATTCAGGTTAGCCATAAGATAGCGTGTCGGTTCGCAGTTTTACGGTGAAATTAAAGATCGACTAAACATGTAGCGCCAACGGTGAACGGTTTTCGGACGGGGGTTCAAATCCCCCCAGCTCCACCAAATACACATTTAAAGACGTCCTCGGGCGTCTTTTTTTGTATCTAAATAAACCAAAAATCAATAACTTACGTTGCATTGCATCATTTTAGCGTCCAATAATGTCCAGTTACTTCCATCATTTCATGTATTCCTTTATGTATTCCAAGTCTATAATAGAGATCTGTGGAATACATAATTGAGGGATTTACCATGGCATTAAAGACAACTCGCTTAAATAATAAACAAATTGATAATGCAAAAGAACGAGAGAAAGATTATGTCCTCTCTGATGGTGAAGGTCTTCAATTACGAATTCGTACTAACGGTTCTAAACTATGGAACTTCAACTACATTCATCCTCAAACTAAAAAACGATTGAATATGGGGCTAGGTTCTTACCCTTCACTTAGTCTTGCGAATGCCAGAAAGCTAACAGTGTCAGCAAGAGAGTTAGTTGCTCAAGGGATAGATCCTAAAGAACATCGTGATGAGAAAAAACACCAAGATCAGATAATCCATGAACATACTTTTTTCAATGTTGCTACTGAATGGTTTGAGCGTAAAAAAGATGACATCACTGTAGATTATGCTCAAGACGTATGGAGATCTTTAGAGCTACACATATTCCCTATACTTAAAAGTACACCTGTATCTCAAATTACAGCACCAATGATTATTGAATTACTTCGACCAATTGAAGCGAAAGGAAGTTTAGAAACAGTTAAGCGACTGACTCAACGACTAAATGAGATCATGACCTATTCAGTAAACTGTGGGCTTATTCATGCTAACCCTCTTGCTGGGATTAAAGCTGCTTTTAAGAAACCCAAAAAAGAAAACATGGCAGCTCTTAAGCCTGATGAGTTACCAGAACTTATGATAGCCATTGCTAATGCTTCAATTAAGCGTACTACTCGTTGTTTAATTGAATGGCAACTTCATACTATGACTCGACCATCAGAAGCGGCTGGAACACGTTGGGAAGAAGTAGATTTAGAGAAAGGAATTTGGACAATTCCACCAGAGAGAATGAAAAAGCGTAGAGAACATCGTATACCTTTAACTGCTCAAGCTCTTTCTTTACTTGAAGTAATGAAGCCTATTAGTGCTCATAGAGAGTTTGTATTCCCTTCAGATAGAGCACCATTAAAACCATCAAATAGCCAAACTGCTAATATGGCATTAAAACGCATGGGATTTGCTGGCAGATTAGTAAGTCATGGATTACGTTCAGTAGCCAGCACTACGCTAAACGAGCAAGGCTTTGAATCAGACCTAATTGAAGCGGCTCTTGCCCACGTTGATGACAGCCAAGTACGTGCGGCTTATAACCGTACTGATTATCTTGACCGAAGAATATCGATGATGGCATGGTGGAGTGGTCATATTGAGGAAGCATCGAAAGGAAGCTTATCTATATCAGGAATGAAGTGTTTATCTTTAGTTGGATAAAAGCCATAAACGCCAGCTTCCTTTTCTTATTATCTAGATAATAAGAAAAGGAATTTCAACTTAGTTATTTTTACTTATAATTATACGATATATACATATCTAATCGAAAAGTAAGCAGAATCTAAAAATCATAATATATACACTAGCCTTTCTAACGGAAAAGACGAGTGTGTAATAATATACTTAGTCTACCTAGTTAAATAGGGATATGCACTCCATATAATTCCTCTAAGAATTCATTAACTTTCTCTTGATCATTCTCGTTTATAATATATTCCTTTTGCTCTTCGCTAAAATCATAAATACCAAAAGATTTTATATAATTTCGGCTTAGTGAATAATAGTTTGATCCATATGGTTTGCTTGTGTTCTCTATATAAAACCAAAATAGATTAGATTTCATAATCTTTTGAGCCAATAGCATTGAATTTTTATCATCACTAATTAAAGACATTCCATTTCTAAATAAAAGGGAATCATCATCAGTCAAAACAAAATTTGGTATTACTGGAGTAATATGAGGAAAAAATAATTTGTATTTTCTTTTATCTAGACCTTGAGTCCTACCGAAAGCATACCATTCAGGATAAATTCCTTTCCCTTTATCTCTTGATAATAAATCTTTTTCATGAGTCTTAAGGTATTTATATGTAAATTTATATTTCTTTTTAAATTCACTTTCAGAAATTATAGAAGCCCTATTATCAACATATATATATGGAAATATTATTTTCTTTTTTATCTTATCGATATCATTTGTTCTTATAAATTTATTTGGATTTATAATATCTACACATACTGACTTCTCTACCTTTTCATCTCCTGATAAGTAATAATATTTTTCATCCTCATTAATATAATCAATTATAAAGACATTGTTCTTTAATGTTGCTATCCCACTACTTGTATTAAATACTTTATAAAAAGGAGTTCCTATAGATTCTATTTTATTAATAATCTTATATGACTGAAAATTCCATCCATTATGATCATCTAGCTTTTGGTATGTCAATTTACTTAGGTTTTTAAAACTAAGTTTATCAATAGAAGTGACTTTTTTATAAGATATATGGCCAGTAGGGTTATTCTGAATCAAGCAAATACAAGTATATGTAGAACGAGAATCAAAAACTTGAACACCTCCAAAATCTAGAATTCTCATTTTAAACATATTTCTGCTGAAATAAGCTCTTAATGCTCTTCCGTTTAAGCTTTTAAAGAAAGAGTTCATTGTTATATAGCCTAAGAACCCTGATTCCTTCAGAAAACTTAAAGCTATTTCAAAAAACGGGATATATAAATCAGGATGTCCAGTTGAAGACACTTCCCATTTTTTTAACAGGCTTTTTGATACCGTATCTAGATTTCTAGAGCAAACGTAAGGTGGATTACCAACTATCGCAGAAAAGCCGCTAAAGTTACTTACCACATCATTAAAATCAAAATCTAACGAATTTCCCACATATAAATTAAAACGAAACTCTTCTTCATCTTCTCCTCCAATAATAGCTTGTAAAGATAATAATATTTGAGTTCGCAAGATAGAATAGTCCATCAAGTCAACCCCAAAGATGAGAGTTTCAAAAATTTCTTTATATGTTATATCTAAATTTTCTTTAAGAGTCTCTGTGGACGTGTATAAGAAACCACCACAACCGCAAGCGATATCGCATACGCTAGGCTTATCGGGGAGAAATTGAGATAGTACATTAGTAACTATAAACTCTCTGATTTTTATAGGCGTGTATATTGCACCAGTAACTACCTTTTCCTCTGGTGAAATAACAAATTCAAATGCTGTAATTAAATCTTCTATTGTTGATATTTGATGTCTATTGTTAAACTCTATAAGTTGTTCAAAATCAGAATCATCCTTATTAATGAATAAAGAACAAATTAGTTTATTTCTAGGAACATCCAGTTTATTAGCCATCATAAATGATGACACAATCAGTCTATTAGTTTCCAGTGTGCCACAGGAGTATGACTTCAAAAAATTAAAAATTTCTTTCTTCATTAAACAGCCATTGGAAATACATTTTTCATTGTATAATCTTCATGAGTACAACCTTCAGAGAAGGCTTTAAAATAAGGAATAAACATTCTTTCCTTCGCTCTTTTAACAATATCTTGATAATCGGGCTTAGCAAATAACTTATCAAAAAACGGATAGTCTTTCGTACTACAGAAATTCCTTAAAATAAAATGCACACCTAAAATAACATCCATTGGAGGGTGTGGTAATCTTGGAGCACCGATAAATACCGCCCCCATTATATCTTTACCTTCTAACTTATTTCCCCCTGGTTGAAAATGATATAGAGGATGATCATATCTAGGCCTTCCTGAATTAGGCATACGAATATCTCTATCAAGATGCCAAGCGTTATGATGCTCTCCTTTACTATTAATACCTTTAACTCCTATTTGAAAATTATATGTATCAAGAATTCTATCTTTCACATCTATATCTATAGATAAATCAAACTCACTTTTAGATTCAAAAAAAATTGTAACAGATTGAAGATCAGATGGGATTGTCCCTGCAATTCTTTTCTTTAGAATAAGTTCTATTCCATTTGCTTCAACTGATAATATATTTCCTTGAGCACCATTTAACTTTCCTTGAGCAACACTTAAAATACTATCTAAATTTTTAAAAATTCTATCTGTATCATATCTCTTTACCAATGCTGAAAATTGTGACAGATCATTTACATATTTAGCTCTATTCCATTCCATTTGGCTAAATTCCTCTAGCTATATCTTTATAGCGCGATTTTTCAATATCTGTTAATTGATCATTTAAATCATAATCTCTAACACTTTCATAAGAATAATATTGTGTATCTAACCAGGGCATTAATGTTAAGTCTGCTTGAATCTCAAAAGCCTCGCTAGGATCTACGGGTAGCAGGCTGCATTGACAGATAGTCCAAAAATTATCTGTTTTAGTGTTTAAATCTCCTTCCACTTTTTTAAGTTTAAGTCCAGGAAGTTTACTACAAATAACTGTCAATTTTTCTTCAGAGTTAAACCGTCTAAGATGATTCGATTCTTCAATGGTTTCATTCCACCAAACTTCAATTCCATCAGCCCACCATCGTCTATATGAACCAGAATAAATACCTGTATATTCACACTCTTTAAGTTGGCTACAAAGCTCATCCCAACTTTCTGAAGACTTATCAATCCCAAGTCGTGCAGAAAGAACATCTTCTCCAATTAATACACCTATAGACTTAACCACATTATTAAAAATAAATTTTGAAGCCATATAAATATTGGATTTATACTTCTTATTTCTTAAAGTTTCTTTAATACGAGGATCTATGTCTAGTTCTAGCTTCTTAGGAACTTTTAATAATTCTGTTAAATCTTCTTCTCTAGCCTGTAAAGTTGAAATAAACTTATAAGACTCAATATGCTCCTTCATTAAAAGTGAATATTTTTCTTTATTTTCTGATAAATTCTCTTTAATTATAAAAAAATCAAAGAGATCATGACTGGTAAAATCATCATAAAATCCATGAATTTTAGTATCGTTTGACAATAAAACCACAGGCAAGCATAAGCTAGGGTTATCGATAGATAAGCTTCTATAATATTGAGCAATTGCTGGTGCATTAACTTCCCCACCACCTTGCATTAGCCTAAAGTCCATTAATATTAAATCAGGCTTATGGCTATCTACTTTTGTTATAGTTTCTTTAAATGTACCAGGGTGGCAATGAACTACTTCTAAATCACACTGTGATAAATCATGAATAACAGATTCTGCATCTTGATCTTCTATGTAAACAACTTTATATACCATGCTCATCTAACTCCTTATCTGTTGCTTTTCCAATTTCAATGCGAATACAGGTTGAAAAGTCACTTTTCGCTGAAACTACACGTATGTTCCCACGGTATCCTTTAATAATATCCTTGGTAATTTTCAATCCCAATCCTGTCCCTAAAATTTCAGTATTATGATCTAATTCTGACAATGAACCGACACTTGTGGTTGTGTAGAATTCATCAAATATTTTTTCTTCTTCACCAAGTTCAATTCCATCACCATTATCTGAAAACTCTAAAAAAATTAAATCATTTTCTTCACCACACTCAATGAATATCTTCCCATTTGATTTTGCTCTTTGAATAGCCTTCTTAGAATTAGTATAAAAATTAAACAGCACAGACGACCATTCAGAAGGATGCATTGATTTGGTGTATAGCCAATCTTTACTAAACTTGGGTGGTAATAACTCGATTCCTGATTTAGAAGCATCCGCCCTCATTGAATTAACAAAGCTTTTTAATATTTTAAGCATATTTTGAGGTCGAATATCTCGAATTATATTTTGTGAGACAACGTCATTAAAATAAGAGGTATAATTAGTAAATGATTCGAAATTAGAGTCCAAGATTGTAAGTCGTTCAAGTGCTACTTTATTTCCTTCTAATTCACTTATAAGAAAAGAAATGTCACTTTTAATATGATCCATATGGTGTTTAATTTCATGGATAAATTGAGATACGGTTAAACCTACACTACTTAAAACTCTCAACATTGAACGTTCTTTAATTGTCTTTTTTAATTCTGACTTATGCAAAGCATCCAGCTCTTCAATTGCGTCTTTAATTACCTTAGTTTTACGCTTTCCTCTTTTCTTACTTCCACCACTATCTTCTTCAAATTCACGTTCTAGCTCTTCAATTGTCTTTGCTATATTCTTAATTTTAACGCTTATCTCTTCATAATTCCCATTGTCATCTTTAACTTGAGAAGGTGTTTGTTTTATGTTCCTAACTGCTGCTACTTTCAACACACCGGCAAGTATAGTTCTATGAACAAAGTTTCTTAATTGAATAAATGCTTCATTTTCAATTATCCCTTCTCGACTAGACGTTTCATTGAAAAAATTATCAGGATCTTTAATTTCTACAAAACCAAAGAAATTTATATTAGCATGCTGTGGAAGAATTGTTCGTCTTCTTACTGACCGATCTAAATCTAACCAATCATTACCAGGTTCCGCATAAGGTAATACCCTAAACCCATTACGATATAACTTAATACCGCCTTCACGTTGAGCTAGCTTTCGAATACTTGTCGAATGCATTTTTGGTAGTAAGTCCCCATCATAAATATAATAATAAGCTTTGAATCTTACATTTTTAAGTTTACTAAAAGGGACACTTGAATCCTCTTGATCATTACCAATTTCACCAATTTCATTGATATCTAATTTTTTACTATCTACGGTATAAACGCCAATTCCACTTCCATCTATTTGTCCATGTATCTCTGCTACCGCATGATCATAAATCATGACTTCTTGGTCTGCTACCTTAATAGGACGAGAGTTTCCGTCTTGCTTAGAAAATAAAGCTTTAAATCCTGGGTCAATATTACCCTTGTAGCTATTTTCTGTTGTAACAACATCAGCTAAAGAGAAGGGTTGAATAATATTAGATACATAGCGATAAACTCGACGAATAGCGGCTTTACTCCACTTGTCTCGAAGCCCTGTAATAACTAGTTGAGTTCCCTTGTGTTTCACTTTTTTCGTAACTTCAAGTTCATTTGCAATAGTTAACAAATTGGAATCTTTTTGATAATCATCCCAATTAATTTTAAGGACTAATGCAAAATCAGAATCCGCAACTTGAGTGATAATAGTTAGACTTAAGCCAAGCCTTTGAACTGAAAAGCGACCTATACCTTTTTGACCTGCACGTTGTCTTTTGAATGTTCTCGATATAGGATTATGAATTTTTGATGTCGAAGATATCCTCATAAATCCGTTAACTAATTCATCACGAGTCATACCATCACCATCATCATCAAGAATGAGAGTTCCACCTATTGAATCAGAATCTTTAAAAGTTAAAGTAACTAACTCTGCATCAGCATCAAAGGAATTTTTTACTAGCTCGGATACTGCAGTTTCTTGCCTAGCAACTAGTTCTTGGCCCAATCTATCGATCACTCCTGCATCTATAGAAAACCTCACTTTCCCTTCTTCTAATGCAGCAATTTCATGACTAAGCTTTAAAACTAAACCGTGATCAAGTTCATCGCTTTTTAAATGTGTTGTTAGTTGAGATTTCAGCTCACTAAGAGTATTCAATTTATCTTCCATTTCTATATTTCCATGCGATTTATTAGTCAGAGTATTGTGATTTTTAATAATTACTTAGCCATTTATTGAATGTCAGGCTACGTGGCCTTTTTGTAAAGTATCAATCATACGCTCTAATTCTAAATAGTCTTTTGATTTATTAACACCTTTCCTGCAGAAATTTTATCACTACATGCCGCCATTGATGCTAAAGAATCGGCCTCTTCATTCCCTTCAATACCACTGTGCGCCTTCACTTTTACTACCTCTACATACTTCTCTCTACGTAGTTCATCCACTTGTTGCCATAAATGACGATAAGCCACTGGCTTTTTGTTTGCTTTACGCCATCCTTTCGCTTTCCAACCATCAAGCCATTCGTTATAACCTTTTACACAGAACTCACTGTCTGAGTAAATGATGTCGCCATCAGCGGCATATTCTAATCCTTCGACTAATGCCATAAGTTCTAGCTCTGCATTGTCTGTTGCTCTATTGACCGTGATTGAGTATGAATCGATTAAATCATTATCTTCATCATATACCGCAATACCGATACCGCCTTTCATACAACCGCCTTGATTGTTTGGTGCTGCGCCATCGACGTAAATTGAGTAAGTATTTGTGCTCATGAGGTTCTTCCTTATTTGGATTTGCTGGCCTTAGTAGACCAGCCTTAATTAATTCTTAAGTGTGGTGGATTTGCTCTTGGGGAGGATTGCTTAGGCTTGTTTCTCATCACGCTGGCTTAGGCGTTCGTACATCCATTCTTCAACTTCGCTTTCTACCCATGCTACGGCTCTATCACCTAACGACACGCTTTTAGGAAATCGGCTTTCTTCCATGAATTTGTAAATGCTTGAACGACTTAATGCCGTTAATGCCATGACTTCTTTTAGTTTTAAAAAACGCATGATGGTTATCCTTTGAGTTATAAGTTCAAAAGATTCCTCTCCAAAATACTTTTTTATTTTGGGTATGCTTCCCTTTATCTCTCCTACCTCTATCCACCACGTTTCCAAATAATTTCAATCACATATTACCTCCTTGTATATACCTATCTATTCTTTCAAGGAGTTCCATTATGCATTCAACCGATTACGTCACTACTGCCCCTATGACGGCCTTACAAGTCTTTGAGAAAGCCGCTGAGTTACTTGAACACCAATACAAACGTGAGCAGTCATTCACTAACCCTGAGCACACCAAGCACTACCTATCGATGAAATTAGGCCACCAAGAGCGTGAAGTGTTTGCTGTGCTGTTTTTAGATAACCAACATCAACTGATTAGCTATCAAGAGCTGTTCTATGGAACGGTGGATTCTGCCAGCGTGTATCCTCGTGAAGTCGCCAAGGCTGCATTACAAGCCAATGCCGCTGCGGTGATATTTGCGCACAACCACCCTTCAGGTATTGCTGAACCATCAGGAAGCGATAAACGCATTACCACTAAATTAGTGGACGCATTAAACCTGCTAGATATTCGAGTGCTTGATCATGTGGTGGTTGGCTCGCCTTGTGTCTCTTTTGCAGAGCGAGGGCTTATCTAATGAAAAGAGAAGTAGTCGTTCATGGTAAATACCTAGCCTTACCGAAAAATTTGCATCGTCATCTTGAAGTGGTACTTGATAGTTTTTCCCTTCGTACTGACATCAACCGACTTTCAGTGAACTTTCGAGACACCAGCTATTACCATCGACGTGAGGGATTGCACCCTGTAGAAATGCGCTTTGAGCGAGACGAAGATAATCGTCACATTTGGAAATTAGTGTTTATTGCTAGCTTTGCTTATCCCGATGAACACAGCCCAAACGTTGCACCTGAGCTGTATTTTAACTTTAAGCGTGGTTGGTTCTATCAACCTGACATTCAAGGCTGTGAGCTTGCAAGGCCGCAAGTCATCGACCTATTTACCTCATGGGCACTCGCCTTTTGTCGTCAACTCAGAAATCAACATTTCGATGATATCTCGGCTAACGAGATACGCATTTAATCTGCTCCAACCTTAATTTGTTTTACCAATCCATTATCTTATTTCAATCATAGGAGGGCACACCGTGTCTGAATTACAAACCATCATTACCACCACTACTCTTATTCCTACGTTGTTGCCAGTATCAAACAAGCTGAACCAGTGCCTTATTGATGCATTGAATCAACGTCCTGAATTGCATTCTGGCTTAGAGGAAACAAACAGCGTCACCTTTAACTTTCGAGATAAAAGCTACAGTGCTGAAAACGGTGGCTTTCACCCTGTTGAGATTGCACTAACCAAAGAAGCCGATAACACATGGCACTACGCCTACATCACTGACTTTGCCTTTGTGGGTAATCATTACCCTGAGTTAGTCAAAGAATTAGATTTTGATTTTCTAAGTGGGGAATGGTTTGCCAGCTACTTAAGGGATTACTCATCCATTAAAAACAATGCGAATGCCGCTGAACTATACCGCTTATGGGAAGGTAACTTTCTGGCTTATGCCTCTATGGGGATGTATGACGAAATAGAAATCAACCTATCTTAATCAGCACTCAATCACACATCATGCCGCAGCCTTTTGGTTGCGGTTTTTTTATGCCTAAAAATCAGGATAACTAACTCATGAATAAACAAATAACACCCACCCTTAATCCATTTTCTGTCTTAGTCAATTGGTCTGAATCTAACGAATTCAATGAAGGTCAGTTGTATGACTTTATGGACTTTGAACATAAAGCATTGAACGTTGCTAAACAAAACCCATTAGGCGGTTACGACAAAACCAATGTGACGGTGACATTTGAAAATGGGGATGAACACCAATGTCGATTAGATTTAGGTTGTGGTGGCAATGACACAGGCTTTGCTGACCATTGTCTTAGTACGCTTGAATACCATCAAAAACATCACCTCGATGCGGATAAGCCGTGGTTACGTAATGATGCTGAACATCAGCAATTAATCTCTCTTATTAGAACCTATCGTTTTGATATCGAGTTTGTGACTGTCGCTCGAATTCAAACCATCAAAGCCACTGAACTTGCCAAGCAACAAGAGCGAGATAAAGAGCAAGCCAAACGTGAGCAAGAAGAAAAAGAATGGCAAGCCCATCAAGCCAATGAAAAGGCATTTCAAGCGACTCTAGTGATCCCTGAATGGGCGAAAGGCGTGATCGTAGCCACTTACACCGAATACGATAAAGAACGCAGTGAGCCGTATTCAGGAGAGCATCATACTAAAACCCTTCGCACTATTATTTTAGCGTGGTCTACCCATACCAGACGATTATTTCCAGAGTTACGTAAAGCCTGTTTGAATTACCCTGATACGGTATTTCTAAACGACAAAGAGCAAAGCTGTGAGCATCGTAATAACTACGGTATAGGGCAAGGCTCTGGCTTAACGAATGTGGATTATCTTTATCATGGTTGGTGCGTGGAGAAAATCACCTTTGGAACGTATCGCAGTAAATCACAGTACGTGCCATTGGGAGAGATGAGTATTCCTGAATGAAAAGCATAAAAACAATGAGGAGGCTAAACGGCCTCCTCTATTATTTCATCGCTTAAAACTGCATTGGACGCTTGATGCCCAATGGCTATTTACACTCTAGGGACGTCATTATTTGAGTCATCACTATGCCAGCCATCAATCGAAACACCATCCAAACCAAACTCATTCATGAGCTATTTGAATTAATAAAAACCAGCACATCTAGACAAACCAAAGAGATAGCTACGGATGAACTACTCAGACGTGGTTATACCCTTGATGACATTACCCTCATTGCTAATTCAGATAATCAGTAATCACTGAGCATTTACCCATGACTAAACAAACACGCTTTAGTACTCAAGATCACTTATCTGTTGTGTTTGAGATATATCAGCTCGTTCCTCATCACTTTAAGACCACCACCAGAGAGATTAGAAACCAATTAATTGAAAGGGATATACATCGTGATACGCGCACCATACAGCGCAATCTCAATATATTAGTGGATCTTAACTTGATTGAAAAAGATGACCGCAGCAAACCTTATGGTTATCAAAACAGATTACACCACCACACCATACCACCAAGAGACGCACTTATCTTTCAGTTAGCGAATGAGCATTTAATTCACCTAACACCAGCGAGTCTTTTAAAGGCATTACAGAATCGATTTGAAGATGCTCGACGCTCCCTGTCTTCAATAGCGAGTACCACTAAAGAAAGACAATGGCTTAAAAAGATAAGCAGTCAATTACCACGCCAAACCCATGAGGATAACTTTCAAAAAATAAACACGGCTCTTTATCACAATCACTGGCTTACCTTGCATCTGTATGAAACCGCAGCCTTGTATGTCATGCCGCTAGGATTAATTCACCACCACTCACAAATTGAATTAGTCATAGGGCAATACATCAATGAGCAATTAGAAACTCAAGTCATAGCCATTGAACACATCAACACCGTGAGCGTATCAACGTTCACCTTTGAATACCCATCCACCTTCAATGTGAAAACGCATTGGAAAAATAATATAACCAATACCATTAAGGAAGAAACACCATGAAAAAGACACTTATCACACTGGCACTAATCGCAAGTACCTTTACAACTCAAGCATTAGCTGAGTCTGCACCTATGGATATTTCAGTAGAAACACTTCCAGCTCAACACAACATTAAAGTAACGGCTCTTGCTAATAATCTAAAGGTGACAGGTATTGTAATGAACCGTGGTAACTGTGACGTGAAGCTGGCTCAAACACGCTTGCAACTAATCCAAAACAAACCACGCCCTCGTTACCCTGTTGCACTGAATTATGGACAAAGCACTAATGCTTACGCATTAACGTATCAATGTGACGTTCGTGAAATTACTGTTCAAAGTAATCAAGGTGATTGGACGTGGACATTTAACTAATTCAAACTATCACCAAAAAACCAACGGCACACTTCAAAGGAGGTGTGCTGTTTTATTTTCAATTGGAGTTATTCATCATGTCATTTGCCGTTTTAATTCTTTTCGCATTATTCATAAATCAGATTAACAATTTACCAATAACAAAAGGGGCATTTAGCCTAAAGGCAACATTCTGGGGATTTGGGGTTCTAGGTAGCGTATTGCTGTATGGGATTAGTATTTGGTTCTTCATGGATAAACTCAATACAAGTACCTTAGAGTATCAAGTTAATTCGGCACTCACTACGGTACTGTCTGTTTGGCCTGTTTATGCTTACGTTACTTTACGTGGCATTTGGAATGCATCAAAAGACTCAGGAGTATTGGCAAAATTAGTGGCTCGTTATTTTTCAATTTTCTTTGTATCAATAATCATAGGCTGTGCACTAATCCTTAAGTTTCAATACGCAGCAGCATTAATCATTATTCTTATTATGAGAAAACAGAGAGCTAAAAAGCTCCCTGCCTAGATATCAACGAGAGGAGGTTTAGCTCCTCTTTTTTTTAGTTATATGTCAATCTAAATGACTCAGAACTACACTGCGTTGCTGCCATACCTTCTGCATCATTATTACCTTGAACATAACAGTAACCCCCATCTTGCGCTGATTTAAGGTAGCTGTAGTCACATCCATTAGAGCCGCACAGATTAGAGTAAGAAATTCGATAAGTAACATCATCAAGCATGACAACACTAATATGCCCTGTCATTGCTGCGTCAGTATTCGTGGTGTTCAGATACGTTTCTAACTCGATGGTATTCAAATCCATCCCACCTACTTGAGCGTTAGATTGTGGCTGGTAGCTATATGAGTCATTATCATCAAAGTACCCATCACCATGTAATGCAATAGCCGCAGACGCTATTAGGTTACAAACTAACGATAAAACGATTAGCCCTATTGTCCACTTCCATTGCTTACCCATACGGTCATGAATATAACAAGGGGCAAATAACCACCACCAAGACCAGCCAGTGTAACTGGCTGACTTCTTAAATCGCCATAAGTCTTCTGCCCATGCAGTAAGGATAATTAATAACGAAATTACAGCCATACCCGATGTTGACCATAACCCAAATGCTTGCCTACTACTTCCCTCAATCAAATAAGATACAAGATACGTTGCAATGGCTGCAAAGGTAGGCGCATAGATAAAACGCCAAATACCCCCAAGCTTAGTACTAAAACTTTCTTCATTAGACTTAGGGGTTAGCACTGTTTGTAACGGTGGTGGTACATCATTGTTGCTTAGTGGTGGTGGCACATCTTCTAGGTATTGAGCTAATTCACTTTCTTCTAGTGTTACCCATTCTGTCATTCCTTTTTTCCATACTTGAGTTCCTTGATGAATAACCCCTTGAGTAATCAATTCAATTATCTCAGTGGTGGATATACTCCCTTCCCTTTTACCTTTCGATTCATAGAACCATATTGCTTGTTCACTCATTTTATTTACCTAACGTAATAACAATAAAAGAGAAACGTACAATCCGTAGGGGCATTAAGTGTCTCATACCGTATTAGTAATATGAGTAATGATTTGTTTTGTGATAAGTAACGCAGAAACAAAGTGATATGGGACTAAGGAAGATCGCTACGCTTCCTAATGATTTAGATAATATATTATTAACTAAAAGCCCTTTTTACGACGATACGAGGACTAGCACCAAATGACCGTACTCTAGATGAAATGACTTTGGTTTGTCTCTTACACAAGTAACTGGCTCTATACATTAAGCTATCTAGCTGGTCTTCATAATAAGGTGACTTACCATCAATGTAATAACTACCATTCTTAGGGAAGTGTACTAATCCTGATTCACTCGCTACCGCTTCACCTAATGCACTAAACCACGCTTGCTGTATTCGATTCGCTAATGTTCCTACTACACGATAATGGCCTAATAAGTGATAAGCGTCTTTGTTAAACAGCAATAGTAAATGGTAGTGCTCTAGTTCGTTCTCTGTGCCTATTTCTCTCGCCCATACATAACGTAGGGTATTAGGGTAAATACGAGTACCTAGCTTGCTACGCTTTGATTCATAGGCTTTGAGTTGTGCTTTAAGTGAACTAATAAAACGAGTCATTAATCTAGACTGATTGATTAGCTCATTATCTGGTAAGTGTAAATCTACTCTTAATGCAAAGACTCTTGTGTAGTCGTCTAGCATATCCTGAACAGTATTATCTAAAGTAGTTAGGTATTGATAATTTAAGCCTTCGCCTTGGTTATACAGTGAGTATGGATATGATTGATTAGTCATGTTGTTATTCCTTCAAAGTTAGTCTCAAAGGAATAGTTGAATAGATTATTTTTTATTGGTGATAAGGAGTAACGTTAATCAAATGAGTAATGAGTATGTGTTGGTTAGGATTACTAATGAGGTATCAGTAGGTAGTATGGTTAGTGTGTATTACTAAAGAACAATGGTATTTATGAGAGAGTATGTATAGTTAAGAGAATACTGTAATAAAGAATATATATAATATTATATCCAACACTACACGAATGTTGTTACTTAAAGGATGTTAAGGGCATTAATCAAAAACACCCTAGACATTCACAGGATAGTAGAAATGAATTTACTCTGACGTTAGGTGCACTTCCATGTGGTCAAATTAATCCTACAGTCATACTTTCTAGCTTCTTTTTTTGATACTAATGCTAATATTGAATAAATCCGATACCCTTCAGTATCTCTCAGGCTTACCACTAGGTCATAAGAGTTACGGTTTATTCCATTCATCACAATAGTGCCGAAACCAATAGCAATATTCTTTATTTCATTATTTTCATATTTAGGATGAGAAATCAGTAAATGCTTAACCTTAACGGCTATCGCTATCGAATGAGTAAGTAAGAATTCGATTAAGTAATGTGCCTCTATAATAAGATCATCTTTAATCTCAGCCCCCCCAAAGCAGAATTTATTAAAAGAATCATTTGTCACAAGTACCTCTTCTAAGTATCGTGTTTTTTCTTCTTTATCTTTAGGTTTTCTAACATCATAAATATATTTCATAGAAAAAAGACTTCTAGCAGTTAAGAATGCTTTCATTCTTGGATCATCTAGAAATTGGCAATCTGCTACTGTTAAATCATCTAATTCACCCCAATATTGTTTAAGAATAATTGAAATAAGACATTCACACTTATTGATGAGGATTCGAGTTATATCCATATATCGATCTGCATCATCACCAAACAGATGTAGCAAACTCTTGCGTTCACCATCTTTTAATTTTTTAATAAATGGAATAACTTGCTGCATGTCCCTAGTCATCAACTTAACATCATATAGCACCGAGTTACTTTCAATCTCGATTTCTTTTTCTACTATTTCCCCCTTCCCTTGTAACTTACCTATATTCAATACGTAGTTATTTGATACTTTCCCAAATAATTTACGCCCTGTTCCCCCTCTACTGTCCACAAGAATGTACTTAACTTTATTTAAAGTTTTTAACTGAGATTTTAAACGGTCAGCAGATATCCCACCCATCATTTTTCTAATTTTGGTTTTACTCACCCCCTCAACGGAACCAGAAGAATCAGAGTGGATTAATAGAATAATTAAGAGCAAGAGATTTGACACGCTCAAGTCACATTCATTTTTCACACCATCTACCGTAGACTTCCTTGTTAACAAATCAACAACTGTAAAACGATGAACATTGCCATACTGTCCGTTATCAAAATCAGAACTAAACTTACTTAACGAGACTGAATCAAACTCACAACACCGTACTTTTGACCGTCTTATTTTGGCTAATTTATTTTTAGGTAACGACAAAAATTTCGATACTTCCGAACAAACAGTTCTTGTCACTCCATACTTACTAACAAGCTGTTCTACTGAAATGTCTATTTCTTTGCTTTCCATGCTGTACTCATAGAGCAAGCACAGCAACAAAAAACGCCCTTCAGGGCTAAGCCCTTCCGTTTCAGCCAATATATAACCAATCAAATTACAATTAAAATCCATACATACACCCTGTCAAACCTAAATAATCAAGTACTAGTTTTAATAGATACTAGTTAACATGGAAGGCTTGTATAATACCTAAAATAAGTTTTTTAAAAAGGGATATACAACAATGAACAACACGCTAACTGACTTTGATTGGAACGATAAAGGTGATAGAGCATGGTTAACAGAGTACTTCCTAGACAGTACTCGAAAGCTAAAATCTGATATTTCAATACCTAACATAAAAGGAACTAGAGAAGCAAAATCACAAGAACTGTTTGAGCTGTTTTTTGAGAAACTTCAAGGTGGCACTGAACACGATAAGAAGATCAGAAAAAATGTAATGTCTGCTTGGAGGAAGAAACTTAAACAACGTAAAAATCACAAACAGATTAACATAGAACTAACAAGTGACGAGTATGATAAGTTAATCTCTCTAAAAGATCTTAAAGAACTTGAAGGTAAAAAAGCCACAATCAAAGATACAATTCTTGATTTAATTTACAATGAATATGGTGAACATCAAGATATAAGACAGGAATTAGAGAAAGAACTCCGAAAAGAAATAACACAAGAAATGAGAAAGAAAGCACGAGCAGAAGTGCCAAAAAGAAGTGTTAAATCACCTGTAGAAATAGAGTCTATTTCTAATAATCATCAAGCAGAACAAATCGAAGATAAGGCACAAGTAGAAAGCCAGATAATTGCAAAGATAGAGGCTCTTAACAATGACACTAACGCTAGGTTTGAGAAGTTAGAGTCTATGCTATCTGGCCTTATCATACCTCAAGAGCAACATAATATAGATGCTCCATTAAAATTAGAACTCGTAACAAAGACATTTACTGAGTCTAATGCTAACACTGTAATTGATGCTATAAATAGAATACATAAAACAATCAAATATAATAAAATAGACCCTAAATCTCACACAGTATTATCAAGCTGGATTAAAAAAAATGAAATTGACGTATCTGAAGAAGAGGCATTACATGCAAAAAAATGGCATACTGAATGGGTAAATAAATCGCAAGAAACAAAAAATAAATGCAATATTATTGATGAGTTAAAAAACATCAACGCACCAGAATCGGTTAAAGCAATAATAATTACTCATGCCACTAATATTTACAATGAGTTATTAAAGTTCTATCTACAAACAGATGTTCAAATATGCAACATTGCAAATGAATGGGAAAATATCGAATCTCTTATTCATAAAAGTAAAGGGGATAAATGGCTTAAACCGTTAAGCACAATGAATAATCATTTCAAGCAATTAATGACTTCATATTTCAATACCATTGATGTTTCCACAGAAATAGAATCATATGGTGCATTCTCCACAGGAAGTATTTCCATTACACTTACAGATTATCATATCCTCGCTTTAGTTCCATGGTCTCTAAGTACAATAGGACTGACTTCCTGTGATTTATCTAATACTCTTTCAATAACGAACTCTAAGCACTCAGCGTTAACTGAAGTAGATAAAGTAGTACGAGATATAATGAAGAAAAGTGAAAAAGTGAAAACAAATGATATTCAAATTCTAACAGCCAATGATGAATTAATTAACATTGGTATTTCAATGTTTGAGCCAGAGTCATATTTCCTGTATATAGATCCAGCAATAGATTCTAAGATGAATTAGACCTTATAACACCTACAATTAGATATCGATAATCACAAATAAGGTAACAAAAACACCTGATGTATTCCAAAACGTATTCCAAAAATAAAATCAATACGACTTATCATTTATAAAACAAAATGATACAACATAAAATCAGATGACCCCAGCCCACCAAACGTTTGGAAAAGCCCAACTTCGAAAGAGGTTGGGCTTTTTTGTGTCATAAGACCTTAAAATCCACACTCAATCTCGCCCAATGAAGCTTTAACTCAGCCTTGTGCTCTTCTAACATTGGTAATTCTTGCAACAATCGCGGCCATTTATTTTTTGCTTTATCAATTACATCTAATAAATGGGGTTTAATCGCAACCCACGGCACTCCAGATTTCTCAGCCCAGACTTCAAAATTCTTCATGGTTATCTCAAACCATTGCTTTGTGCCAACCATCTTAATTGCAAGGCTGTCATCCTCAATATATGGCACTGTAAATACCACATCATAAAGAGGCGATAAGCGAGGTGACTGCGCATCAGGGTAAATTAAAGTCCAGTTCTTCAGGTGAGCATCACCATTCCCAAGTAATATATTAATAAGAAGTCTTCTTGCCATTTGCTGGATATCTTTTAAACGCTCAGTACTTGATTGATAAAGTACTTTCCCAAGCTGCTCATAATTGATTTTTTGATATTTATCTGACGGATATAAACCAAACACTTGAGCAAAATCCTCAGTATGAACACGACCTTCAGCACCACGATCAAATCTCTTAATACCATAAGCATATTGTTCATCTGGTAATTGTATATTTGGTAAGCCTTCTAATTCATCAAGTTCAATCAATCGTATTTCAGGAACTATAGCTCCGGCAGCTTCAGCCAACTTCATACAGGTATACTCATTAACAGGCACAGCCTTATGGACTGTTGATGGCGTTTTTACTATCCATATATCTTCTGATATTTCTTGGTCAATATGATAACGGCCATCAACGTGAGACGAAGAAAATTTCATTTGTACACCAGCAAGTGAAAACTTAGTGTCAGCGTATTTAACATTAATTTGTTGAGGCTCTATCGACAAGCGTTGCTCTAGTGCCCAAACCGGCACATTTCCAGCCTTTATCGGCTTGGCTAATAAAGCACCCGGTAAGTTAGAACCTAAGTATGCGAGGATTGAGAACTCATTATTAACATGACATTGAAGTGCTTTGGCTGTAATTTCTCTTAACACACCTTCAGGTAGAAGATTTGATAAAACAGGTGGAACCTTATCAGTTCGAATTTGAGGTTTACTTAAATAACTAGAGTCTTGTAACTGCCTTAGAGTAAATACAGGACGTCTTTCGGCAGGCATTGAAATAAATTCAGGATTAAACGTTAAGATATTTTTACCACCACCGTAATGTGCGATGACAGCAACATCAATACCATGCAGCTGAATATTAAGACCTTCAACCTGCTCGACTTGCTTATTCATGATTTATCCTCAGAGCCAAACCAAAATTCTAAATCATCGGTATCATCTTGCAGATCGCTTTTATTTAGGTCAACAGAACTTTCAGACACTTGATTAGAAGGAGTTTTGGTACCTTTAGGTGTAATAGATAGTTCTAAGTCTAGTCCTTCTAAGACTCTGAGCAAGGTTGACAGCTTTACATCACTGCCGGCTTCAATACGTTGATACTGTTGTTGCTTCATGCCAATCCGCATGTACATATCTTTTTGCTCGATTCCTAATTCTTTGCGTTGCTCAATCAGTAATTTTGAAATTTCAACAATACTCTTCATCATTCACTCCAGTCGACGCTGATATTACGACAAAATTATATACAACACTTTAGTTGTAATCCAAAAAGATAACAACTTATAAGTTGTTATCTTTGACAAATACAACATTACCGTTGTTTTTATTAATATGGAACGAAGGGGGTTTATAAAGGGGTGCAAAGTTGATTGGGCTTTGTATTAATAATAAAGCTTATTAATCAATTAACACCAATGAATCTAAAATACCTTTGCCGCTGTGGATCCCACCTTCGTTTTCACTGGCAGGTTTACTGCGAATTAAATACCCTGCATAACCTTCAAATTCGGTCACTGGTTTACCCTTGTAATACGCTGTAAATAAGCCAATTTCACTCACCAAATCATCCACCATAGTTTGTTCACCATCACGAACGGCAATGGTTGGCGTATCACGTTCATGTGGATATAAGCGTTGCATTAACGCCCAAGCATCATATTCTTCTGGTGCTAACTGAGTTAATTTTTCCGCTATATCCTGACCAAAAATACAATGCCCACCACCTTCTCCTTGGTTTTTTAATACCCACTCATTTTGAATCGCTTCTGTTTCAAACCATTTAATCGTTTCAACATTAATGGGTTTCATCTCTGCCAAAACACTCTTCACCAATTTTGCCTCTTCAAGGCTTAGACCCCAACGTGCATATTCACTTTCTGGCATCATGGTTAATAGCATTTGCATTGTTTTACTGGTCGCTAATTGCTGACTGATGGTGGCATTCACGGCGACATGATGCTGCTCGATAAACAGTCTAATTTGACTTAATGTATGGCAGCACACAGGCTCATTTAATTCCGGTGCGAAATAATCTTCATATTGATAACCCGCTCTTAAATACACAACATCAATGGCCCCTACATTCTCAAGTAACAGTCGCTTATTCTCACCACTAGAAAGTTGAGTACTTAACTGCTCAAAGGTGCGTCTTACAGTGCGTATTCCTTGTTTTTGCAACTCAACTTCAAGTAAATGTTGGTCATAAACGTTATCTTCATTCTTTTGAACCACCATTAAAAACGTGGGTTTACCTTGGTCAGAAAAATCTGTTTTAATCGCTCTCGCAGTAGTTGCAATACCATAGGCCAATTGCTCCAAACCATGATTATCCGCTGGTACCGCGGAGCTGTCTTCAATCCATTGATTATAAGTATCAGGCCATTGATTTTTCATAAATGAGTGAAACTCTGCAGCACGTTGACCAAACGGCCCCATCCCTGCTGCGATGCCATTAAATTCAATGACTTTTGCGCCGTGCTGACGGTCATCCATAAAATCAGTTCGCATCAATAATAATGGCTTACGCTCGGCAATTAGTTTATTACCTGCATCACCATGCAATTGTTGATGTCGTGACATTAATAAACCAAAGAAAGGATCGGCTTTTGCCATATTACTTAATGACGTTTGTAGGAAATCATGATCTTCAGAGACATTATGAATAAGCTTAGTTATCAATGGGGTCACTGCTAATAAATGATTATACACTTCGCGCTCAATACTCATTGGGGCGATACTAAATGGACAGTGTCGTGCTGTATTATCTGCTTGTCGAAAAGCCACACCGTGCATAATCGCCCACTCACAAGCGTCTTCAATAATTTGTTGAGAAACAAACGGTTTTTTTTCTGTATTCATTTTAATTACTCTTAAATTCAATAATTCAAGCAGCGGTAATGCTAGCTAAACCCAGCGTGCTGTTCTGATGTTCATCTTCTTCTTGTGCTTTTTGCGTTAAATATAACTCTCTATAATCACCCGCTTGCACAATAAGTTCATCATGAGTGCCACTTTGAACCACTTTTCCTTTGTTCATTACTAATATTTGGTCGGCATTTTTAATGGTTGATAATCGATGCGCGACCATAATGACTGTTTTCCCATCTCGAATATTTTCTAATGCGGCTTTTACTGTCTCTTCCGTCTCACTATCAATGTTGGCCGTCGCCTCATCTAAAAGAAAAACACTTGGATCATGTGATAAAGCACGAGCCAGAGCTAACAGTTGTCGCTCTCCTACAGAAAACGAACCACCACCGTAACCTGGATGGTGATCATAGCCATCAGTAAGACGTTTAATAAAGTGATCAGCGTTAACTTGTTGTGCCGCTAACATCACTTTTTCGTCGTTTGGCCTATCATGAGATAAGTCGATATTGTCTTTTATTGAACCACTAAAAATCGTTGGGTCTTGAGAAACCAGACCAAATAATTTACGTAATTGGACTTCAGGTAAAGATTCAATCGGCTGACCTCCAATAAAAATAGAGCCTTGTTGCTGTTGATAGAATCGCATCAGCAAATTAATCACCGAGCTTTTGCCGCTGCCTGTATGACCAACTATCGCTGTAAACTGCCCACCTTTAGCGACAAAATTCACATCAGATAAGACCAAATTACCTTCGTCATAACTTAAATCAACATGACGAAACTCAATGTCATGCGGCGCTGAGATTTCAACATGTTCTTGTGGATAGCGGTTCTGTTCTGATTGCTCATCCAATAACTCAAATACACGTTTTGATGCAACCGTTGCTACCTGTAATTTACGTAGCTCCATTGAAAGCTGACGGAACGGGTCAAAGAAACGTTCGATGTAGTTCAAAAAGGCGTATAACGTACCCACTTCAACTACGGTAGTTAATGATCCATAAGCAAACCATGCCACAATTCCTGCTGCCGTTAGATTCGACACTAAACGGGTTAATGGGATCAGCATGAAGCTATCTATCGCGATTGATTTGGTTCTAAACTCAAACCAACGTTGGTTTTCTTGCTCAAATTTTTCTTTAAATGCTTTTTCTTGATTAAACGCTTGGATCAGCGCCATTCCTTGTAACGATTCATTAATCCGCCCATTGATATTGCTGATCTGCTCTCTAATCCCATTAAACACTGGCATTGAGATTTTTCGATACAAATGCATTGTTGTCAGTAATATCGGGATCAATACCAAGCTTAATAGCATCAAGCGCCAATCCAAGATCGCTATCGCAATAAATATCGCAATGATGCGTAAACTGCCTTGAATGATCGTAGGTATCGTTGAAACAAACATATCACGCATAGATTCAGTATCATTGGTAATATAAGAAACCAATTTACCGGCAGATAATTTATCAAAGCTACTGATCGAGAAATTCAACACATGATTAAACAGCTGTTTTCTCACGTCATTAATCACCAACAAGGCACTATGACGGAATGATACGGCTTGCAAATATGTAAATAACGCCGAGATCACATAAAACAACATCACCAAGCTAACAAGACCAATCAGATGTGGCCACTCAAACTGTTGCGGTACGATTACCTCATCAAGGATAATCTTTGCTAACCATGGAATCGCCATTTCAGCACTTATCGCTACCGTTAGCATCATAAAGGCGACAATAAAACGTGCTTTATGAGGTAAAGAATAGGCTAATAACCGCTTAAATAAAAAAACATCACTAGGCTGTTGTGCATTGTCTTCACGCATGAGATCCCCCCTCTGATTTTGACCCTTGAATATTCTCACTTGGGATATCTTCAATAACGGTGTTTAGCTGACTTTGTCGTTGGTAAACCATTGAATACCAACCTTGATTAGCCAATAGATCATGATGTGACCCTTGCTCTTCAATTTGCCCTTCATTTAATACAAAGATCCGATCTGCTTCGATTAAATTAGGTAAACGTTGAGTTACTAATAACATGGTTTTATGACTGTAATTTGCCTTTAGATTTCGACGAACAATCACTTCAGTTTTAATGTCTAACGCACTGAATGGATCATCCAACAACAGAATATCCGCATCAGATAGTAAAGCTCTTGCCAGTGTTAATCGCTGACGTTGCCCACCAGAAAGATTACTGCCCCCTTCTCGCAATTCAGTATTAAACCCATCAGGCATAGCATCAATTTCGCTCTTAATTCCCGCCATCTCTGCAACGTGTTTAATTTGCTCTTCTGTTGCCTCCGGTTTAGCCAGTGCGATATTTTCAGCAATAGAGCCTGAAAAAAGAAATGGCTTTTGTGGAACCCACGCCATCTTGCTGCGTAATGAATGAAACGTTAATGATTCAACAGAATGACCATCAATACTTATATTTGATGAGCTTTGTAACTCGAACTGCCTTAGGATCAATTGTAATAAGGTACTCTTTCCACTGCCGGTTGGTCCGGTTATACCAACAAAGCCACCTTCAGCTACCGTCATATTAATGTGTTCTAATGCTCGGCGATTCGAGTTCTGGTAAGAAAATGAAGCGATATTAATATTCAGCGTTGCTTTCGCATCAGTTGGTAATGTAACGGTACCTTCTGCCACTTCTTCTTTTTCTGAAAAAAGTGCCTCTAAGCGTTTCCACGACGTACTGCCACGTTGGAAAACATTAAACTGCCAACCAAATTGTAGAAATGGTCCTAATAATTGCCCAAGGTATAACGTAAACGTAGTAAACAAACCCACCGAGATCTGATCGTGACTGATTAACCACGCACCATAAGCCAATGAAATAACAAATGATAAGCCGTAAATTAACTGGATAGTTGGTGCAAACGCCGCATCCACTTTCGCAACCGCTAAATTAGCGTCTAATGTTTCATCCAGTGTTTTACCAAAGCGTTGCTCTTGACGCTGTCCAATACCATGAGAACGAACGGCACGAATACCAGAAACAGTTTCACGCGCTTCTTCATTTAAATGAGCGAAACTTGCTTGCGCGCGACCAAATGTTTTATGTAGATTAGTACCATAATGTTTAGTGATATAAACCAATAACGGAAACGGTAATAGTGCAACAGCAGTAAGCTCACCACTCACAATGAATATCATGCCAAAAATAATAGTCAAACCGGCGATAAAGGAATCGACTAAGGTCATAACCCCCATTCCTGTTGCCTCTTCAACCGCATTCAAATCATTCGTGGCATGAGCCATTAAATCACCCGTACTTCGACGAGAATAAAATGACGGTGACAACCTTGAAAACTTTTTAAATAAGTCTCGACGCAGCACTTTCGCAATAGCAATAGAAGCCCCATACAATTGACTTTGCCACACATAGCGTAAGCCATACATTGCAATTGCAGAGAGAGCAATACCACCAATATGAATCAACAAATATGACATGGTTAATTGGTTGGCACTGATGCTATCGATAATGCGCCCAATTAACCAAGAAGGCACCAAGCTTAATAAGGCCACCACTTGCAATGCGATAATGGCAATAATGTATTGGCGAGAAAACATCTTGATGTAACCGCGCAATTTCCACAAAATATTCATTAAATTACGCTACCGCCTCTTCTATTTCACAATCACACTGCAAATAGTTTTTTTTCTGAATAAACTCATCAAAACTCATGTCTTGTTGTGTCTCCATCTGTTGCTGTTTAACTAAAGACTCCGTCACTAAACGAGTTAAATTAGCCATTTCCTCTTCATCAATCTTAGTGTTTTGATGCTGTTTAAAATGCACTATTGAGAGTCTCTGTGTTGCTCGTTTATATGAGAGTTTCTCACCTTTCATCATTGCTAGCATTTGTGCTGATGGCGTTAAATTACTATCTACAAACTTAGTTTGTTCACGTTTAATCCCTTGTTTATGCTCTTCTGTGGAAAACGCAATATCTAGCCATGTCGCAACAGGTATCATTGCATCAAGTAATTCAGAACCAAGATCTTTAAGCTCAATATCACCTTGTAGCGTTGGCAATAACAACCCTTCTTTTCGCCCTTCTGTTGCTACTGATTCTTGGCGTCGGGCAATTAACACTCGCTCATCATCGGTTAATTCTGGGCTTGGTGCTAAAGCGTTGTAGGTAAGAAATGCATCAAGAAAATGACTTTGTTCTTCACTGATCCCTAATGGTAATAGTGGATTATTATCCAGACTGCGTAATTCAATGTATTGGATACCGTGATGGCACATCGCATATAAAGGGCGTAATTGATCATTAACGATTTTAGGTCTTATAGAACCATACAATTCATTTTCTAGTTGTAGGACTGACCCATTTAACTGCTGTTCAGCATTTAGGTGAACATAACGTGCGCTTGGTGTTGTTAATGCATGACATAAATCAGTTAAGTATTCTTGTTTACTATTAAAGCTCGTTGGATAAAGAGACTGCTCATTACTGCTATACCCCATATTGCTTAAACGTAGCGAAGTCGCCCATGGCAAATAATAGGTATCTTCATCAAAAGTAGCTAAGGGGTGATCTTGATCTGCTAAATAGCTTTTATCTACCGCTGGCGATGCGCCAAATAAATAAGGAATAACCCACCCGTTACGTAGAACATTACGGATCAGATGAAAATAACGCTCTGAAATAAAATCGTTTAATGATAATTCACTTCCAAGGTGCGCGTGTAACGTTGCCCAGAATGAATCGGGTAATGAAAAGTTATAATGAATGCCCGAAATTAACTGCATTCTTTTTCCATAACGATTGGCTAAGCCTTCACGGTAACGCACCTTATGCAGGCCAGCGTTCGATGACCCATACGAGGCAATCTTAATCTCATCATCATTTGGCAGTGCCGGAGGCATACTTGCCCCCCACATAATTTCATCTTCAGGCAAATGAGTCGCAACAAAATGATGCAAAGAAGCCAACGAATCAAACGTCGCTTTTCTTTCTGTCATTGCTGGGGTAACTAACTCTAATTGTGCTTCTGCAAAATCAGTCGTTATGTAAGGGTGCGTTAACGCAGAACCCAACACTTCTGGATGAGATAAGTTTGAAATACGGCTTTCAGACGTAGTGCGGATCAACTCTCTTTCAATTCCACGTCGAATGTCATGCAATGTACTTATGGCATTGTCGTTATTTAAAAAAGAAAGCACATTAGATTCTAGGTATTTCACATCTGTATTTTTCATTTTTGTTCTTCATAAAAATATTTTTAACAACTTGAAGACGCACAAATAGAGAAAAAGACGCAAAAAAATTTAAATAAAATGAAAAAGAAAGAAAAGTAGATAAACGGAAAATAATGACTCTACTTACCGTCTATTTTTAAAAGGAGGTGACGTTACTTTTGATGTGAGGAACAATTTGTCTTTTTAGGGGAATAGCCTGTTACAAGCCCACCGTCATTGATTTCAAAATCACAACAAGCCATTAAGTTTTCACGGAATTTAACACGACCGCGTTGAATTCGACTTTTTGCTCCTGACAGAGATAACCCTAACTTATCAGCAATCTCTTGTTGAGGAACGCCTTCTAGCTCAGCTAAACACAAAGGAATGCGGTATTTATCAGGAAGTTCATCAATTAGTGGACGGATACATTCGGCCATCTCTTTTCGAGCTTCCTCTACCGTATCTTCATCTTCGGCGACTAAATCTTCCGGTAACTCATCATACGGCAACTTATCACGATAGAAATCCATGATGGTGTTGTAGGCTATTTTATATAACCATCCTTTCAAGCTACCTTGAGATTTTAATTGGTGCAAATTGCTGCTGGCTTTTATATACACATCTTGAAGTATGTCATCTACCGCACTTGCATCATCCACTCGTTTATACACATAGCTACGCAATTGCGCCTTGTGATTTTGCCACTCTGACAACATAAAAACGGAACCTCAAATAAGTGAATATGTTTAACCTCTAAAGGAAAAATCATATTTTAGAACTGATACAAAATAAAATATTTACCGATAGCTCATTGTAATCGATAACGCTTTATATAGGAAAAAAGCCCAACATCAAAAGTGATATTGAGCTTTTTAATGTCTTAATCCATTCATCAATGAGCGAATATTTTTAAATAATAGAGTGGTTAGCCTATCTCTAATACCGCAGAAGCTATCGCAAAATAAATTAATACGCCGGAAATATCGGCGATAGAGGTTATCATTGGGGCACTAGCAGAAGCGGGATCTAAATTAAGTTTATGTAAACCAAAAGGAAGTATAGTGCCAATTAAGCTACCTATAAGCACAATCGCTATCATGCTTAAGCCAACGACCATCGCTATTTCATAACCTCCGCGATATAAACCTAAAAGGTAAACAGCGGCGGCCATACTCAAGCCAAGCCCTAGAGCGACAAAGACTTCTCTTCCAAGCATTTTACCCCAGTCATTTGGTTTTACATCACCGGTAGCTAACGCTCGAACCATTAAAGTTGCAGATTGAGAGCCGGCATTACCACCGCTATCAATTAATAAAGGTAAGAAAAAAACCAACGCGACATAAGAAGTAATAATTTCTTCAAAGTAAGCAATACCCGCCCCTGAAAATACATTACCAAAAACAAGCAGCACTAACCAAAATACGCGTTTCTTATAAAGCACGCCAATTGATGCATTTTTTATGCTGATACTAATGCCTTCAACACCAGAACCTTTATGCATGTTGTCTGATGTTTTAATATGTTCTGTGTCTGTTTTTTGTTGTACGAATTCCATAATACGTCTCCAGATCTGAAGACATATCACCCTCAGATCATCATGTAGAAAAAGAGTTAAACCACCAACTTGGGGGTTCCTGTTTACTGGTGTTCATGATGTGCTTCCTTGTATAAACAAGATGGGTTAATGGATAGCAGTAAAACTGCATTCAAAGACGGGCGGACTTTACCCAATAACAGCAAAAGATACCATTACGGTGTGTAAGGAGGTATTGCAAATAGGCCCTTCATTTACATTCAGAAATATGTCATGAGAAAAAGGTTATTTCCGGTTAAATAATAAGCGTTCAATACGTCCCACCTCATAAATGAGAACGCAATCGATACCTCCATTTGCGAAATAAGAGTTGAGCAATTACTCTATAAACATAATTACTCAAAAAGAGTTAACTCTTATGAAGTTTCTTTCACGTCTATTCCTATTAATAACAGCGACAGCTTCTCTTCCTAGTTTGGCTGCACTAGGTGAGCATCCCATTATCTTGATTCATGGTTTTCAAGCTGGTCAACTTCAAACCAAGCCCGATCATGATGCGGTTATTGCTGATGGAAAAACCTACTGGCAAGATTTTTGGCTAGCCAAAGCCGATGAGCGTATCGACTGGCCTTCGCACGAACGTGTCGCAGGAAAGATCTCAAGCGATTATGTGTGGCCAAAATTAAAAGCTCTTTCTGAAAATAACACCTGTCAAAATGGCTGTATTTTAGTCACTCATTCTACTGGGGATCTGGTTGCTCGTTATCTATTAGACAATCAAGAAAACTGGCTCATCAATGCAGGGTTAACGCCGCTTAATATTATTGCGACCTTCGACTTTGCCGGTGCAGGTGGTGGCTCTGAGCTAGGTGATATGGCGATTAATATTTCAGAAGGCAGTGGCGTATTAAATGCCCCCTTAAAATATGCAATGTCATTATGGTTAGGTGAAACACCTAGTGTAGGAAATACCGGCGTACTTAATGATTTAAAAGTTACCAATGCACGTCAACTAGCCCCTTTACCTGATAACCGTATTCCTCGCATTCGCTTTGTCGGTAAAGGCAGTGACTATTTTGGATCAACCAGTGCATTTTTACCGGGTAAAGATGATGGCGTGGTATCAAGCCATTCTTCTTGTGGTTCAAGTCAATCTGGCTCATTTACAAGCTGTTCAACAACTCTCGCTTTTGATGGGAAAATAGAAAACCAACCACAAGCGGTGACTAATTTTATGCCTTATCATTACCCACTATTAATGGGGGATGATTACAGCCATAGCGGATTAATTGGCACAAAACATCAAGGTAAAGTAACGGCCGTAAGCCAAGAAAAAACATTGCTCGATGGTACAATCATTAAAGTAAGTACGACAGATTCTACTTATTGGTTAAGCGGCAATACATATCGTTACGTTGATAACTCAAAAAATGAAACCATGTCTGAACTGGTTAGTGATTTATTGTGATGAATAAAAACGCTTTATTTATTGGTGCGCTGCTGATGACTTCAGCGGCGACCTTTCATTGGATAATGCAGGATAGCACCGCCCAAACGATGGTAGGAGAGCATTCTTCAGTAAAAACTCACCAAAAAATAAAAGCAGCTTCAGCAAAGCAGTTAAAAAAAGATGTCGTGCAAACAAAAACAGACCTTATCTCTCTACAAGAACAAGATGAGGTACAGAAGGCTTTACCGCAAGAGCTAAGCAAACAGTTTGCCTTATTATCTAAAGCTTACGCCGAAGATATGATTTATCCTTCTTACTCAACGCCACTGCTTTCTAACGATAAAAGTTATCTTGAGCCCAATCACTTCAGTGAAGTTAAGATCCCCGTATTAGATGGGTCTCATAAAGCTTCCCTCTCTTTGGATAAATATCGATTTTCTTACCCTGAGCCTATTACCGTCACTCTCAATTCAGATCTCGCGGTTGATCATATCGAGTATGAGTTATTAGACCCAGAAACTCGAAAATCCCTCACAACTCAATATACACAAGAGTTGACTACTGAGTTTTCACCTCAAAAAGAGTGGCCTCAAGAGATTAGAATTAAAGCGGTAATCTCTTTTGTTGATGGAAAGGACACCCTGACTACCGATATTCAATTTTCAAATCCAGTGGCTTATGTTAACTCAATAGAGCCGCCTTACTCTGCGGGAAGCGATATGATATTACCGCTTAACGTTGAAGTGAAAGAGTCCGGTTACTACCGAATTAGAGCCAATTTATTTCAAACCAATGGAAAGCCGATTGCTTCTTTGAACAATAAAGAAAAACTCTCTCAAGGTGATGCTGTATTTGAACTAAAAGCACACAGTTCAGTACTTAAAAATGATGTGGCAGAGTTTGAACTACGAAATATCACGGTTGAAAAAATGTCTGACTTTCCAGGAGAGAAAACGCGTTATGGCACAAGTCGGAAAACCGTATTTACTATTTCATCTTTTGATATTTCAAGTTTAAGTGATGAGCCCTATCAAATGTCAGAACAAGAAAAAGAACGCCTGAGATTATTAAATGACATTGCTCAGCAATAAAACGAAAAAAGGAGATCATATGATCTCCTTTTTATTATCAGTATTTGTTCTAATTCAGCATTTCACCATTATATTCACCAGTTAAGGTTTTTAAGTAAGCGCTAATATCTTCAACTTCAGTTTGAGATAAAGTTACACCAACTTGATATTGCGCCATCGCTGCAACTGCATCATCTAATGTTTCTGCGCTACCATCATGGAAATACGGTGCCGTTAGTGCAATATTTCGTAAGGTAGGCACTTTAAAACGATTCATGTCATGTGCTTTATTTGTCACATTAAAGCGGCCATTATCCACCTCAGATACATTGCCTCGCTCACCAAAGTAATCCGCTTTTAAGCCCATCACTTCAAACGTTTGTCCCCCCATCGCTTGACCAGCATGACACGTCGAACATTTGTTTTGTTTAAATAGTTCATAGCCGTGTTGCTCTTGCTCATTCAATGCTAATGCATCACCTTTTAAGAATTGGTCAAATCGACTGTTTGGTGTGATCAAGGTTTTCTCAAATTCAGCAATCGCATCTGTAATGTTGTCACCCGTGATCCCATCAGGATAAATCGCAGCAAAAGTCGCTTTCATCTCTTCATCAAGCTCAAGTTTACCTGTGATTTGATCCCATGAGGTTGAGCCCATTTCAATTGGATTCATCGGTGGCCCACCTGCTTGTTCTTGCAAATCATTCGCACGACCATCCCAGAATTGATGAATATTGTAAGATGAGTTAAACACTGTTGGCGCATTAATTGGGCCTTTTGAACCATTAATACCGGTTGATGTGGTTAATCTATCCACTCCACCCGTTGATAATGAATGACAGCTAGAACAGGCTACCGTGTTATCACCAGAAAGACGTTTATCATGATATAGCGCATCACCTAGTGCCACTTTTTGCTCATCTACCGTTATGTCAGCATTAATTGGTTGAACGGCTTCGTATTTAAACTCTGAGCTTGCCAATGAGTGTTTATTCTTTTGTTCTTGTTTTATCCATGTGCGTAACGTTTGCTTTTCTTCGTCGGATAAGTTTGAGCGCCAGTGCATAGATAAATAGGCTTTTGGTGGCATAGAATTATCATTCAATACGCCACTGATCTTAGCCAATGCGACGTCTGAAATTTGATTACCCTCTTCAAAACTACTTAGTACTTCATCAAATTGAAAATGACGTAATCCACTTTCTACGTCTTTTTTCATCAATTGTTTAGCGATAGGAAGATTGGCGTAAAAAGGCATTTCGCTATTTTCAGTATGGCAATAACCACATCCATTCTCTGTTAATACTTGAAACGCAGCTGAAGATATAGGGTCATCTTTAATTTGTGAGTTCGCTAGCTTTCTTTGACTTCGAGCGTCATCTGATGAGTCAACTACATAAACGGTACCAAGGTAGGCAATGACGCCAAGTCCTATAATTAATCCTATTTTTTTCATCATTCTCTCCTGCAATCTGAATATGCGCACACGATAGAGTGAAAAAAAAACGCTTTCCAAGGAAGAAATATCATCAGAATCATCGATTTAATCGATACCCAAACCTGATAACATTAAATAACCTTACTTTTCATGGTGATAAATTACATTAGACTTTTAGTTGTGTATTTTTTGTTAAATTACTAGCCGCTAGTTTCTTATTTTAGATCAATTTTATAAATCTTAATTTCGGGTGATAAACATAAAAAAGCCCGCTCATATTAACTACGAACGGGCTGTGCACTTTCTATCTATTATGTTAGATAATCTCTTTTGTTCAGTTCTAGCTCTGTAGTGACTAGAACTTCACTAAGCGACTTTTTCTGCTTTCACTGTGATCTCTGGTGTATTGAAATGTTCTTGTGATGCGATAAGTTGCAGTTCATACGCTCCACGATTGAAAGTTTCTTGCATTACCGAATCAACCGCAGCATTAGTACGTTCAAACGCATCAATTGGAGAGTAACCCGCCATTAAGTTAGCAAGCATTACACCACTGATTAAATCCCCTGCCCCTACAGGCTGACGCTTTGCATCAAAGTCATATAGAGGACGAGAAACGTGGTAGCTGCCTTCTTTGGTGGTTAATAGCATTTCAAAGCGATCTTTTTTAATACCCGCACGACTCAAGTGTTTTACCACCACCATCTTAACGCCCTGCTCAAGCAGTTGATTATTCGCTTCAATCACTTGCTCTAAGGTGTTGATCGTCATACCGGTTAAACTTTCTAACTCTAATAAGTTAGGCGCAATAATATCTGCTGATGCAAGTGCGGACTCTTTAAAGAAAGTGGTCACTTCTGGTGCAACAATGCAGCCTTTCTCAGGATGACCCATCACTGGATCACAGAAGTAAATTGCGTTTGGATTGTCTTGTTTTATTTTCTGAACCGCTGTGATGATCTCTTGACCTTGCGCTGCTGATCCTAAGTAACCACTTAACACCGCATCACAAACATGAGTTGCTTCAATCGCTGATAGACCATCAACCAATTCTGAAATGTGGCCAGCAGGCATGGCGATGCCTTTCCAACCTTGTTGATATTGTGTGTGATTTGAAAACTGTACCGTATTAATAGGCCATACTTCCATTCCCATTCTTCGCATTGGAAAAACCGCAGCACTGTTGCCTGCACAACCAAATACCACATGAGACTGAATGGAAAGAATACGTTTCATAACATCACCATAATTTTAAATAGAGTAAGGGCTTCCGTGCCCTAAAATAAACGATATTCCTTCAAAACCCTAGGGCTTAATCTTCTTTTAGAACTTTCACTGTGTAACTGCCATCTTTTTGAGCATATACACCGTGAATATCTGTTTCAAAGCCTGGGTAATGTGCGCCGATAGCACATAGCATTTCTAAGAAATCAAGTACTGGACGAGACTCAGCCGTTACCATTTCACCTGGAAGTACTAGTGGAACCCCTGGTGGGTAAGGAAGGATCATATTGGCACTTACACGATTAACCATTTCTTCCAGTTTCACTTCCTCCACATTACCGCGTAGCTCTTCTTGCCATGCTGCGTGTGGGGTTACTTTAAGCTCAGGTAATACGTCAAACGCTTTGAACATTAGCTCTGGTAAACGGTATTGACGAGTTAAGTCATGAATACCTTGTGCCAACTCTTGAACTCGCATGCCTTCGTAGAAACTTGGATCTTCGTTGTACAGTGAAGGAAGGAAGTTTTTCACTGTTAAGTTTAGATCAAAGCCACGTTTAAAGTCAGTTAATGCACGCAGTAATTGCATTGCTTTTGATTTATCAATACCGATAGAGAATAGGAACAATAGATTATATGGACCTGTTTTCTCTACTACGATACCGTGTTCATCTAAGTATTTAGCAACGATTGATGCAGGAATACCTGTCTCGCTCATTTCGCTATTTTCGTTCATTCCTGGAGTTAATAGCGTTACTTTGATTGGATCAAGGTACATGTGATCATCATCGATGTCTTTGAAACCGTGCCATGTATCTTTTGGATCCAGTTTCCAACACTCTGTTGTATCGATGTTTTCTGGTTGCCATACATCAAAGAACCAGCTGTCACTTTCACTTTGTAGACGTTTGATCTCTTTACGGAAACGAATCGCACGATCAATTGAATCTTGGATTAGTTTCTTACCTGTATTACCACGCATCATTGCCGCAGCGGTTTCAGTTGATGCAACAATACCGTATTGAGGTGATGTTGATGTGTGCATCATGAACGCTTCGTTGAATGATTCTTTATCAAATTCACCTTTTACGTGGATCATTGATGCTTGAGAGAACGCAGCCAATAATTTATGAGTTGATTGTGTTTCATAGAACACTTTACCCGGCATTGCTTCGCCACTCATGCCGCACTTACCTTCATAAATTTTGTTGAAGTTAGTGTAAGGAACCCAAGCACTGTCGAAGTGAATGTATTTAGTATCTAGTGTTTCTTTGATGTATTGAGTGTTGTACAACAGACCATCGTAAGTTGAGTTAGTAATAACTGCATAACCTGGCATGGTTGCGTTTGGTGTTGCTGCTACTTTTTGTTCAATCACTTCACGAGTGAATTCACTTTGTGGAATGCCACCTAAAATACCGTAAGCGTTACGCGTTGGGCGGAAATAGATAGGCGTAACATCACTCATCATCATCATGTGAGTTAGAGATTTGTGACAGTTACGGTCAACAAGTACTGTACTACCTGCAGGAGCTGAGTACATACCTACAATTTTGTTTGATGTAGACGTACCGTTAGTTACGATGTAAGAGCTATCAGCATTAAAGGTACGAGCGATATACTCTTCCGCTTCTTTATGAGGACCTGAATGATCAAGCAATGAACCCAGCTCAGGCATTGAGATTGATACGTCCGCTTTAAATGCGTTTGGACCGTAGAAATCGTAGAAAATACTGCCAGCTGGACTTTTTTGGAAAGCCGTACCACCCATGTGACCCGGAGTACAGAAGGTATATTTGCCTTCTTCTACGTATTTGAATAGTGCCTTAGTAAACGGAGGCATGATTTGGTCTTTGTATTCTTCTGTCGCTTGATTAATTTTCAGTGCGATGTCGTCAGCCATATCTAGGGCATATTCGAAGAAATGTAGATTTAGACGTAAATCAGTTAATGAAATATCTAATGTTGAATGTTGGTTTGCAAATGCATATAGCGGCAATTTTTCATTCAGAGTATTAATTTCAGTACATAGGTCTAGTGAGTATTTATCCCAGTCAAATAACACACCACAAATACGTGGGTTCATTTCAATCATTTTATATAGATCTTGTGCATCTACTGGGTAAACCACTTTATAGCCTGCTTTTTCTAAAGAAGCATGCAATTCGCGAACTGGCTCTTCTTTAAAGAAAACACCTGAGTGATTTAGGATAGCAAAAATATTCATTTTATATCTCCAAGACGAAACAAGGCGCTCCCCATCTTTTTGATGGTGAGGTAGTGGAGCGCCTGGGGGTAAATTATTAAGTTGGTAGCGTTAAGTGTTTACGCTATCGAGTGATATTAATGGGCAGCAGCTTCAGTGCTGATGTGTTGCTCTGATTGTTTCAGACCCATTTTTTTTGCGTAGAACATAAGAATGACAAGTGACACGATGAAGGTTGCAGTTAGTGTTGCACCCTCTGCACCAGCCAGTGCAATCATGCAGAATACACAAGCAATACCAGAGAAGAACATGGTAAAGCCGCTGCGTGTTGTCATACCTTCGAATCGAATTAAGTTAATGCTTGAGTAGAAGTAAGGAAGCATTGTTAGTAGTACGGCATCAGTCGTTAACTGATTAAATAAATCCGCAGTGTGAGCTGATTGAGAACTGAACACAGTTAACGCAATCATTAGTGCTGTCATTTTAAGTGATGCTAAGACTAAGCCTTTTTTAGCAACACCGTTTTTATCAGTTTCACCGTAGATTTTAGGGAAGTTACCATCGTGAGCGGCACGTTTACCTGCTTCACCAACTAACATCATCCAAGAACCCAGTGATGTGAAACATGCTAGGGCTGTAAATGCCGCAACAAATGGGGCTGACCAACTACCGAAAATCTCAGTGGTTGCTAGAGCAAATGGCGCACCTGATGCTGCAACTTCTGCTGCTGGGAACATGCCACTGATTACTTGAGTTGATAGGATATAAATCACCCCCGCAATCGCTGTACCTAACATTGTTGCTAGAGGAACGGTGCGTTTTGGATTTTTTACCATACCAGATGATACCGCTGCTGATTCAACACCAACAAAAGACCATAAACAGATAAGCACAGCACTGATAATAGCGTGGCTACTTGTGCCTGAAGATACATTCCAGTTTTGGTTATATAAAGCAGGATCAAAGTGAGTCCAACCCACAAGACCAGTCCCCACAACAGGAATAAGGATAAGACCTAAACCTAGAGTACAAAGACGACTTACCCAGCTACCACCTAGTAAGTTAACTAAGGTAAATAACCATACTGATGCAATCGTCGCGGCAGCCGCAGGGATAGGGTCATTCAAAGCAGGGAAGAAAACAGATAGGTAAGAAACGCCAGTAATAGCGATGGCTAAGTTACCAATCCAGTTTGCGTGGTAGTAAAGGACACCGGTTTGGAAACCAAATACAGGAGAGACTTCACCTGCATAAGCAATTGGGCCACCTTCTTGAGGATTTTTCGTTGCTAAGCGGGCAAAAACAAACGCCAAACTTAATGCACCCACTAAACAGATAATCCAACTAAAGATGGATACTGAGCCAACTGCCGCTAATGAAGAAGGTAATAGTGCAATACCACTCCCCATCATGTTGCCGGCAACAACACCCGTACAGGCAATTAAGCCAATTTTTTTTGTATTCGATTCCATAACATCTCCAGGGATTATCGAATGGGCTCTATTATTTAGCCCGTGATGCGAAATTTTATTTAAGAGGGCGAGATGTTATTTAGACGGAGCATGCAAACTCTGTTGGGGTAAATACACAACATCCCGCTCGAATGTTGAGATGAAGATTACGCCCAATGAATCGAAAAAAAATAAGGATAAAATTATCAATAAAATAATGATAAAAAAATAAAGAAGAAAACTGATAAGCGAAGATAGGCAAAATTAAATTACGATTACTTTCAATAAGTTAAAATTTCAACTTTAGATTTAATTAAAAAAAACAAAAAATATAAACCTCTAATATTGATAAGAATAAGGGTTTATTTATGACCTTTATCTCTTCGTTATAAAAATACTAACCAACTAAAGACCCGTTTTTTTTCATGGTTAATTGAGTGAGGAAATTTCAATGAAAAAATTGTAAATATTTATCGCCACACGTAAAAAAAGTACGACATATTGTTTCATTATGATTGACTAGCTAAAGTCGACTGAACTATATTAATCGCCGCAAATCCTTAGCAAACGATATTTTATACAACTTTATAACAAAGTTACTTATATTTCTTAAAGATTGGCATTTCGTTATCCATTGTTTAGGAAAAATAAATTAACGATTAATAATAAGGAAATTTCATGACAAACACAGATTCAACGCTAATTGAGTCAATGAACGAGGCGTTAATGTCTGTCATTGGCACTATCAATGGCCTTCTTTGGGGACAAGTCCTCGTTTATCTTCTTGTTGGTGTCGGCATCTACTTCACGGTACGTCTTGGCTTTATTCAACTACGCCAGCTTGGTCACTCAGTTAAAATCTTACGCAGCGGTCAAGAGATCGACAGCGGAATCAGCTCTTATCAAGTATTTTGCACCTCTATGGCAGCTCGCGTGGGAACGGGTAACATGGCAGGTGTGGCAGTCGCTTTAACCGTTGGTGGCCCTGGTGCTATCTTCTGGATGTGGGTTATCGCTCTATTTGGTATGGCGACAGCATTCATTGAATCGACACTGGCTCAAGTATACAAAGTGAAAGACGTTGACGGTCAATACCGCGGCGGCCCTGCTTACTACATGGAAAAAGGCCTTGGTCAACGCTGGATGGGAACACTTTTCTCTATCTTCTTAATCATCGCTTTTGGTTTAGTGTTCAACGCGGTTCAAGCAAACACAATTACCGATGCTCTGAATCACTCATTTGGTTTTGATAAAACTATCATGGGTGTGGTAATTGTTGCGGTTTCTGGCTTCTTTATCATGGGTGGTTTACGTCGTGTTGCTAGCGCATCATCGAAAATCGTTCCTGTAATGGCAATTGGTTACCTTGCGATTGCACTAATTATTGTAGTGATGAACATTACTGAAGTTCCTGCAGTATTAACGCTTATCGTTAAGAGTGCATTCGGCTGGCAAGAAGCGGCGGCAGGTGGTGTTGCATACACTATCGCTCAAGCAATGCAATCTGGTATCGCTCGTGGTCTATTCTCAAACGAAGCGGGTATGGGTTCTGCTGCTAACATCGCAGCAAGTGCAACACCAAACCCTAACCACCCAGCATCACAAGGTTTTGTGCAAATGCTAGGTGTTTTTGTTGATACGTTAGTTATCTGTACTGCTTCTGCTGCGATGATTATGCTTTCTGGCGTAATGGATCAGCCAGACGCTGCTACGGGTATCAGCCTTCTTCAGCAAGCACTAACTAACGAGTTAGGCGGCTGGACAAGCTACTTTATGGCACTAGCTATTCTTCTGTTCTGTTTCACTTCTATCATTGCAAACTACAGCTATGCTGAAACAAACGTAATGTTCTTGAACGGTAACTCTAAGAAGGGCTTATTTGGCTTCCGTCTGTGTGTGCTAGCAATGGTTATGTTCGGCTCAGTAGCTTCTCTGCCTGTAGTATGGAACCTAGCTGATGCATCTATGGGTATGATGGCGCTAATCAACATTGTTGCTTTAGTTCTACTATCTAAACTAGCTATCAAAGTTATCAAGGATTACGAAGTTCAACTTAAAGCAGGTAAAACGCCTGAGTTTGATAGAACTAAGTTCCCTGAACTTGATGACCTAGACGGTGCATGGCATCCAAAGAAAAAGAAAGCATAATCTACTTTAGATAACCTACTTTCATAAAAACAAAAAGCCCGCCGAACATAAGTTCGACGGGCTTTTTCTTATTTATACCAATCATCCCAGTAAACGAACTTCACTTGGATTAACCGCTCGATACATAAAATAAGCAACGGTCTCTAAGTCACTATAGAACGCAAGATTTTCACTTAACATATAAGTTTCAAGAGACGTATCCATAAAGAAAGCTCTGCTGTATGCATCTCCTGCTTTATCTAAATTCCCATTCAACTCTGCTAACTTCCCTTCTAGTATGTATGAGAATGCGGACTCTCTATGCTTAAATGCCAAGGTTAAATATTCAGCTGCAACCTCTTTGTTATCTTGCTTAATTGCTATCATTGCTAGCGCTTCATAGATACGAGAAGGCAACACCTCTTCATTTAACGTCGAATAACGTAATGCTAGGTCCTGACTTAACTTTTCGATCTTGGTGGTATTATCATCGAGATCCAATTCAGGATTTAACGCAGAGAAAGCATTATAAGCAATGTATAACTCTGAAAGTACATAATCATTATTTGGCTCAGCTAACGAAATTTTCTCTAATAAAGCAATCCCTTGTTCAAACTCTGCGGGATCAGACTGATTAATAAAATGATTCGCTCGAATAAGCATTTCAAGTAAACCGCGCTCTTTCGGTAAACCAAGCATCAATCTATCCATCTCGGCTTCTGTTATTGTGACACTAAGCGCGCTCATTAAATCTAAAGAAGACTGACGTAATACATGCTCAAGATTTGCATTGGTCATTAAATATTGACGGCTAAACAGGACTCGATTTGAAGTATTACTGCGATACTCTACATCCAAATACGTTTTATTTTGCTGTTCCTCAACACGAACATTCACCGCTTTCCCAGGCAATATCCCAGTGGTAAAAGTCGTTTTGTTTAATTGAACGCGATAGTCACCAATGCTTGCTAAATCAGCCATTAATTTTTGGCTTATTCCATCAGCGAGAGACTCCGTTTCATTGTTATCATTTCGACTAGTATGAAAGGTAAATTCAATTAAATCAGTATCAATAGCTTTGGTAATATGTGTTGATGTTTGTTGATAGGTCACAGAAAAGATAACGGCTATTAATACAAGAATTAAAAAACCATCAAACGCGAGTAGCTTCCAACGATGTAAGCTATTAAAGCTTTCACCTTGTTTTTTCTTTTCACTATTTACGTGATCTGAAATTGCCGTTACAGAACGAGTAAGTGGCGCAGCGGGAAAAGGCAATACACTCTGCGATTCTGTTTCTTGGTGTTGATGTATGTCTTGCGAATCACCATCTGAGGACACTACGTTCTCTAACGGTAATTTTGCACCATCACACGGCTTCCAATATGGGGTATCTTCAAGACGAACCTGATGAGTTTCAGCAACCAGTTTATACCCTCGTTTAGGCACAGTGACTAAATAGCGAGTATTGTCTAATCGACCATCACGTAATATTTTTCGTAGCTCAAATACTGATTGCGTTACGACTTGGTCAGTGACAAATGCACCATCCCAGACGTGCTTAATCAGTTCATCACGACAAAATACTTCCCCGGAATGCTGGGCTAAAAACTGTAATAAGTTGACTAAACGAGGTTCGACTGAGACTTCCCTATCTTGGCGATACAACTTATTTTCTTCAATAACTAGTGTCCAGTCATTAATTTGAAAACAGATCCCGACCATAAGATACTCATATTTGATTAAATATTAATATAAAACGAGTGAAATAAACGCCTCAAAAATAATAATCTTTAGCGTGATATTTACGTCTATATAAAATGAAAAATTGATTATAGATAACCCTAACTCTCTTTTATATGAGATTTCCCTTTCAAAAATGAAATCTTAGGATCCAAGCAAAGGAGAACGGTAAAAAATAACGCCCATAAATTACAAGATCATGATTTTCAAAATAAAAAAATACCAGTCTATAGAGCCAAACGTTGTATGATTCACTATTGTTTTTTTATCCACTCGATTAACAGTTCGGTTATTAGTATGAATGAAATTCATCCAATATGAATACAACATAAATAGGATATAAATAGATTAGGAAATTTCAACTCATCATTTTTTATACATTTAAAATAATAAGGATAAATAAAAGCTAAAAAATTATTAATATATCCATCAACTAAGAAAAATGGATCTCCGCATACCTTAAGAAGAAAACAAAAAATAAACGGTTGACCTAATGTTAAGTTGAGGTTTTAAAGTGAACGGACATTAACAAGATAGGCCAATGACAAGGAGTCATCCATGACACAATTTGAACACGCTAATATCACTGTACCTAATATTGATGCCGCTACCGCTTTTCTTTTAAACGCAGCGCCTGATTTTCGTATCAAGGCAGATAAAACGCCTGATGGTGCTCATCGTTGGGCTCACATAGGAAATGCGAATTGTTATTTTGCACTGCAAGAACCACAAGAGATGAGTAGTTCAAAAGACACGCGCTCTCCGTATCAAAATATAGGGATTAACCATATTGGCTTAATCGTTGAAGATTTAGATAAAATACAGCAGAAATTACTGGCTTTAGGGTATGAGCAGAATGGAGAGATCATGCAAGAGAAACATGGCAGACGCTTATATTTTTATGATAAAGCACACTTTGAATGGGAATTAGTCGAATACAGTAGTGATAAAGAAGAACGCTATTTCTATGAGTAAATAATAGGTTATCCGTACTTAAATAAATGCAAAGGAGCTAATGCTGAGATTAGCTCCTCCTTGAGGACGGTTCGGTGTTATGTATTTCGATTAAGAATAAAGTGAGTACTTCCTAACCCTAACATCATGGCAAAAATGAATATAACAACATCACCATTTCCAAGGCCTAAACTTGATACCGCAGGCCCAGGACAAACTCCAGCAATCCCCCAACCTAGACCAAAGATGGCTGCACCTGATAGTAATTTCGCATCAATTTTTTTGCTGGTAGATAAACAAAATTCTTCAGCATTGAGTGGTTTTGCTTTTGATTTAATCAATAGAAAGTACGCAGGCATGAACACCAATAGCGCCCCTCCCATTACAAACATCAAGCTTGGATCCCAGTGACCAGCGACATCTAAAAAGCCAATCACCTTTGCAGGATCAGCCATGCCAGATATTGCCATACCTAAACCAAATAGAAGGCCAGAAATAAGCGCAACTAAACGAAACAATACATTATTCATAACCATCCCTTAGTAAAGTACATGCAATCGAACAAACACTGTTATCGCAGCAACAAACATGAAGACTACAGTGGCAACCATTGAGCGAACGGATAAACGCCCAATACCACAAATACCATGGCCACTTGTGCAACCATTACCTAAACGAGTACCAATACCCACCAGTAAACCTGCAACAATAAGCATACTGATTGAAGTTTGATATTCTTTTGGCACTTCCGCGCCTAAAAAATAAACCCCAACTAAACCACCACTTACCATGCCAATAACAAATAACCATCGCCATGCATAATCGCGTTTTTTCGGTGCCATTAACCCTGTAAGTACACCACTAATACCCGCAATTTTACCGTTAAGTAAAAGCAGTAACGTTGCAGATACACCTAGCAACATACCGCCAAATAAAGAGCTCCATGGAATCGTCATCATTATTCCTATTTCGGTTATTTATTGAACACATATATTTAGAATACGGTCCAAACCAATATTAGTCAACCCTTAATTAGAATAAGTTAAATTAACTATCACTAAAGTTGTTACTGATAAAAAATTGAAATGAACAAAACACAGCCTCGACACTCAAGAAGGAATAAGGTAGTTTAGGGGTATAGACGTATAGAATGCTACAGATAAAAAATAACTTAAGGATAAGTTGTGCCGATAAAAATACCAGATCAACTCCCTGCAGCTGAAATATTGCGTGAAGAGAATATCTTTATCATGCAAGAATCTCGTGCCACCACGCAAGCCATTCGTCCTTTGAAGGTGATCATTTTAAATTTGATGCCAAAGAAGATCGAAACAGAAACTCAATTTTTACGCTTACTCTCTAATAGCCCACTACAAGTAGATGTAGAGCTATTACGCATTGATAATCGCACCAGTAAAAATACACCAACCGAGCATTTAGATACTTTTTATCGTCAATTTGAAGGCATTAAAAATCGTAACTTTGATGGACTGATCATCACTGGCGCACCATTAGGTTTAGTGCAATTTGAAGATGTGATTTATTGGGATCACTTACAAACCATTATGACATGGGCAAAAGATCATGTGACTTCAAGCCTCTATGTTTGTTGGGCTGCACAAGCTGGCTTAAAACTGCTTTATGATTTACCAAAACGTACACGTAAAGAGAAGTTATCCGGCGTGTATAATCATGATAATCTCGATCAGCACCACCCTATTTTACGAGGTTTTGATGATCAATTTTTAGCGCCTCACTCTCGTTACGCTGATTTCTCAGCTAAATATTTAAGCGAACATACTGATTTAGATATTCTAGCAACGTCTGAACAAGCTGGGGTCTACTTAGCAGCAACTAAAGATAAACGAAATGTGTTTGTTACAGGTCACCCTGAATACGACTCTTTTACTCTGCATAATGAGTACGTTCGTGATCTTGGTGAAGGCATGGAACCAACCATCCCACTAAATTACTATACTGATGACAATCCTAAACTCCCCCCTAAAGCAACGTGGCGCAGTCACGGACACTTACTGTTTTCTAACTGGCTCAATTACTGTGTTTACCAACAAACACCGTACGATCTTGAGCACTTTTCAGAGCAGAATTTTACACGAGATTAATTTATCTTCAGGCATTAACGCACTGTTAATGCCTAATCCCAAGCACAAAACAGTCTTTGTTATCTGATAACTAGAGCCCATTTTTTTCTTTTAAAATAGAAACAACTCCTTCATTTAATTCAGATCAATCAAGCCTCTATTTATAAAATCAACAACAATTCAAATGAGAACTCGCTCAATAAAACCCTATGAAATATAAGGTATTAATGCCTGTAGTTAATTTTAATTATAAATAAAATTTATGCAGGTGGATCTATGTTGTATTTTGAATTTCTCTTTTTATTACTCGTACTCTATATCGGTTCCCGATTTGGTGGAATTGGCTTAGGGGTTGTCTCTGGGATTGGTTTGGTGATTGAAGTCTTTATCTTCAAAATGCCACCAACCTCTCCGCCAGTCACCGTCATGTTAATCATTTTGGCCGTTGTTACTTGTGCCTCTATATTAGAAGCGGCAGGTGGGTTGAAATACATGCTACAAGTGGCTGAACGGATCTTAAGAAAGAACCCTAAACGCGTCACCATCATTGCCCCTTTTGTTACGTATGCAATGACATTCCTACTAGGTACTGGTCATGCTGTTTATTCTATTATGCCTATCATTGGTGATGTGGCATTAAAGAATGGCATTCGTCCTGAGCGCCCAATGGCCGCAGCTTCTGTCGCTTCTCAAATCGCTATTACTGCCTCACCTCTTTCTGCTGCGGTTGTGTATTATCTAGCACAACTAGTGGATATTGACGCTTCTATTACTCTAATGTCTATCTTACTGGTAACCGTGCCAGCAACGCTATTCGGTACATTAATGTTAGCGCTTTATAGCTTACGCCGTGGTAAAGAATTAGAAGATGATGAAGAATACCAAGCTCGTTTAAAAGATCCTGTTTGGCGTGAAAAAATCTTAAATACAACATCAACTTCTTTAGATGAGAAACTACCAACAACAGCACGCAACGCAGTACTTATCTTTTTAGGTGCGATTGTTTCTATCGTTGTTATCGCAATGTGGCCAGAAGTGAGAACGATCACCGAAGGTGGTGCGCCAATCAAAATGTCTGTTGTTATCCAAATGATGATGTTGGCGTTTGGTGGTGTCATTCTATTAGCGACGAAAACCGATCCTCGTGATGTGCCTAATGGTGTGGTATTTAAATCAGGTATGGTTGCGGCAATCGCTATCTTTGGTATCGCATGGATGTCTGATACGTATTTCCAATATGCGATGCCTCAGTTTAGAGCGGGCATTGTAGATATGGTTACGCTTCACCCTTGGACGTTTGCTTTAGCATTATTCATTGTATCTGTTGTAGTAAACTCACAAGCCGCAACGGCTCGTATGATGTTACCTGTTGGTCTTGCTCTAGGATTAGAGCCTGCCTTGGTGATTGGTTTAATGCCTGCGGTATATGGTTATTTCTTCATTCCGAACTACCCATCAGACATTGCAACGGTGAACTTTGATAGCTCAGGAACAACCAAAATTGGTAAGTACTACTTTAACCACTCATTTATGTCAGTCGGTTTAATCGGGGTAGTTTCTGCCTGTATACTTGGCTATGTATTAGGCCAAATAGTAATTGGTTAATTAAAATAGTCATTTAAAAAATAAAAAAGCCCATGCGTATTCTCATACTGCATGGGCTTTGTTTTAGCTTAAAGTAATTACATCGATAAACTAAAGAATAGACCCGCTAAACATGCACTCATCAAGTTAGCTAACGTACCAGCCAGTACCGCTTTAAAACCCATGTTCGCAACTTCAGCACGACGCTCAGGAGCCATCACACCAATAGAGCCTAATTGAATCGCAATAGAACCAATGTTAGCAAAACCACATAATGCAAACGTGATAATAACTTGAGTATAAGCAGATAATTGATCTTTATGTTGAACAAAGTCGATGAAAGCAACAAACTCATTCAGTACTACTTTTTGACCGATATAAGAACCCGCCATGATCATTTCATGCTTAGGTACACCAATGATCCATGCAACAGGTGCAAACAAGTAACCGAATAATGTTTGTAGTGTAATGCCCGCAAAACCAAACCATTCACCCACCATTTCTAGGCCACTGTTTACCATTGCGATAACACTCACAAACGCAATTAGCATAGTACCTACAGCAACCGCGACTTTCATGCCGTTCATTGCACCACTTGCTAGCGCATCCACCACATTACTTTGTTCACTCTTATCAATGGTTAGTTCATGCTGATCAACAGGAGTCGCTTGCTCAGGAACTAAGATTTTCGCCATTAATAAGCTACCTGGTGCTGCCATGAAGCTTGCTGCGATTAGGTATTTAAGCTCTACCCCTAAACCTGCATAACCGCCAAGCACACTACCTGCAACCGATGCCATACCACCCGCCATTACAGCAAACAGTTCAGAACGTGTCATTTGAGCTAGGAATGGACGAATAAGAAGGGGAGATTCACCTTGAGAAAGGAAGATGTTACCAGTTGCAACGAGAGATTCTACTTTACTTGTACCGAGGAATTTTTGAATTGCACCGCCAAGAATTGCGATGACTTTTTGCATGATGCCTAAATAATATAACGCGGAGATAAGAGCACTGAAAAAGATAATGATAGGAAGAACACGAATTGCAAAAATGAAACCACTGGAAGCTAAATCACCAAATAAGAAAGCAATACCTTCATCAGCAAAACCAAGTAGGCTAGCGACGCCATTACTTAATCCTGCCAATGCGGCCTGCCCCCATGGAAAATACAACACCAGAGCAGCAAAAGAGAGTTGTAATAAAAAGGCTCTAGATACGGTCTTCCAATTAATTGCTGAACGTTTCTCAGAAAATACCCATGCACAAAAGATAAGTGCACACATGCCTAATAGGCTAAATAAAATAGTCATAATTACGCCTATGAAATTTTAGAATAAAAAGAAGAAACAAAAGGGGTTGCCATCGTAGATGACGAGATCGGTGAGGAGTGACTACACCAAGAGGAAGTGATGATAGAAATAAGTATGTTCATTGATTACCCTTACAAGCTGTTTAACAGTAGCTGGTCCAAGTCCTTGGGGTCATTCACTGTTCCATGTGACGGCTTGTATTGGGGGTAGGAGTATACATAGAGCAGATTTAAAATCACGAAATATGTGAATTAAATCACAAATTTTACTTATCTGAAAAATATTCACAGCAAATATACACAAACTACAAAAACAAATGGTTACAAAAATAACGAAAAAACGCATTAACTACGAATATCACATAAGTTCATCAAGCCAAGCATGCTAGAGTTAATATAAAGAGCCCCCCTACTATAAGGCCTCAAAATGGCAAATACAGAATACATTGAAACACTTGACCTTCTTGATAAGATCAGCGTTATTACTTATCGCTCAGGGATAACATTATTTTCCTTAGCATTGCTGTTAAGTAGCCTTGCTATTGCTGATGATATCTCACTCATATTAATCAACTTACCAATTAAAACACTCTCGCTAGCTTTGCTTGCCTTATCTTGTGCAATGAGTGCTGCTAATTTGCATGTTTATGATAAAAAGGTACGAATGATCATCACTTGGTCTGCATGGATTGGACTGATATTACTCACTCAACTTGATGACTCTCAACTCCTTTGGATACCTTTAGGCTTTATGTTTGTTACTTTTTCAGGCATTGCACTTAAAGAGTCATTCTGCTTTAAAGTAGCAGGATTAAAAATGGTTCCTACCCTCTTATGTATATCCACCTTTATGTTTGCCCTAGAGGTATGGATAGTCGCTATTCTTTGTTTTTCTCTTTGTGCTGTCATTTTTCTTTTTCTATCAATACAAAAATGGAAGATGCCATTACATTTTGATATTGGTAACAAAAAACTCTATCAAAATTAGCACTTCCAAAAATGAACTAATTAGTTTACTTTTAGCTTTACACCGTTCACGCCGGTAACACTGTATGGCATAAGTTACTTCTTGATGTTTGAAGTAATCTAACTCTTAACTAAGGCATTAATAGCAAGACCATGATATTACCTATTTTCTATATTTTTCTTGTTATTGTGTGCATTCTTCCTATTGCTCCTGGTGTGCTCGGCGTATTGAGCGCTTCATTGAGTTATATGCCCTCTATTGGTCTGTCTACATTTTCACTAGACGGTTATTTATCTGCTCTCGAATGGAGTGGCGTTTCACATTCAATATTCCTAACACTTACTAGTGCTTTTGTTAGTACTTTTGTTTCTTGTATTGTTGCGTTTGCTATTCTACAAGCCACTTGGCAGCAACCTGTTTGGAAAAAAGTAGAACCTTTACTATCCCCACTGCTTGCTATGCCTCATGTTGCTTTTGCTATTGGCTTTGCTTTTCTTTTTTCACCAACTGGAATGATAGCAAGGCTCCTGAATCCTTTTTGGGTATTTGAGTTCCCTGTCATTATCAATGATTCTGCTAACATTGGGTTAATTCTGGTTTTAATTATTAAAGAAGTGCCTTTTTTACTGCTGATGAGTATTCCTATAATGCAGCAATTACAGGTGGATAAATCAGAGAGAGTTGCAGCCAGTCTTGGGTATCAACGACATCAGATTTGGTGGAAATGTATTTTTCCACAATGGTTAAGAAAAGCCCGCTTTCCAATATTAGCGGTAATTGCCTATAGCGTATCCGTTGTTGATGTCAGTTTGATCCTTGGTTCAACCAATCCTCCTACCTTTGCAGTATTAGTCTGGCAATGGTTTAGTGATCCTGATATTCAATTACAACCCAGAGCGGCGGCTGGCGCTATGATCCTTCTTTTACTTTGCTTATTACTTATTGGATTACATCGTTTTTTAGAGTGGGGAATAACGCAACACTGCCGTCATTGGCAAATATCGGGAAGAGTGGGAATTCGCCTTCCTGGCCTATCTCTTTTTGTTGGTCTTAGTGGCATTGTCGCACTTTCACTTCCTATAATGATGTTATGGAGTGCCTCTCAGCGATGGCGTTTTCCTAACTTATTACCGACACAATTCACCTTACGCTTTTGGGAAAGTGAATGGACTACGCTGTTTCCCGTTATTGCTGACAGCATTATTATTGCCGTTATCTCGTCATCTCTGGCTCTTATTTTCGCTCTACTTGGTCATGAATATAAATTGAAATACCGTTGGCATATCCCATCGATTTTGATTGCTGTTCCTATGTTGATACCACAACTCTCACTTCTTTTTGGTATTCAAGTCAGTGCGCTTTATTTCTCAAGTGATTCTTATTGGCTTTGGGTTATTTGGGCTCATGTTTTTTTTGCTTTTCCTTATGTTTTTCTAGCGTTAGATGGCCCTTGGCGTAGTTTTGATCAACGATTAACACAAACCGGACTAAGTCTTGGTAAATCACCACTGCAATGTTGGATAAAAATAAAACTCCCTTTACTGCTTCCTGCTATTTTGTATGCTTGGGCTGTGGGAATAAGCGTAAGCCTTGCTCAGTACCTCCCGACTCAAATGCTTGGTGCAGGCAGAATAATGACATTAACAACCGAAGCCGTCGCCTTATCAAGCGGCTTTGATCGCCGAATTACTGCCTTATATGGACTATGGCAAGCATTGTTGCCGTTTGTTTTCTTTAGCTTGGCACTCTTTATTGGACGGCACTATTCACGTCGTTCTCATCTTAATTCAACAACAAGGAAAGTGATGAGTAATGAGTCTATCAATAACAAATCTCAGCATACTCACTCGTAACAGTTCACCATTATTAACTGATTGTTCTTTTTCAATTCAAAAAGGAGAAACGCTCAGTGTTATGGGCCCTAGCGGTTGTGGGAAATCAACATTATTAAGTGTTATCGCAGGACACCTAGCTCAAGATTTTTCTTATACTGGTGATATTCAAGTTAACGGCAATACAATTACTCATCTTGCTTCTCACGAAAGGAAGGTTGGGATCTTATTTCAAGAAGATCTGCTTTTTCCCCATTTATGTATTTGGGAGAATCTTGCTTTTGCATTGCCCAATAACATCAAAGGTTCGCAAAGGAAAACAGAGGCTCTTAATGCACTGAATCACATACATTTAAACAAACTTGCCAATGCCTTCCCTGACCAAATCTCTGGGGGACAACGAGCACGAATAAGTCTTGTGAGAATGTTACTTGCTAAGCCGGCTGTTGCCTTACTAGACGAGCCTTTTAGTAAACTGGATAAAGCGCTACGAGTACAATTTCGTGATTGGGTGTTTGAACAGTTAGCAGAAGCAAATATACCGACATTACTCGTGACTCATGATGTTGATGATGTACCAAAAAACAGTCAACAATTGATTTGGCCAATGGAGAGCCCTCATGCTTGATAAATTCAGCATTCAATTAATCCGAAAACCTCTGGCTATGTCTGCCATTGGGTTAGATAAACTGGGGATCACTGCAAATCAAACAACACTTTTTGGCTTTACTCTAGGCTGTTTAGCCTTCCCTGCATTAATATTTCAACAATACCATTTAGCATTGGTTTTAATTGTCTTAAATCGCGTTTGTGATGGACTTGATGGTGCACTCGCGAGGATTAATGGCATTACTGACTCTGGTGGTTTTCTTGATATCAGCTTAGACTTTTTGTTTTATTCTTTAATTCCATTTGGGTTTGTTCTCGCTAACCCTGAACAAAATGCGATTGCGGGTGCTTTCTTAATTTTCTCTTTCATTGGCACAGGAAGCAGCTTTTTAGCATTTGCCTCTATGGCTGGAAAGCGAAACATTGAAAATCCAATCTATAAAAACAAATCTCTTTATTATATGAGTGGTTTAACGGAGGGAACTGAAACCATTGCTTGTTTTGTATTGTTCTGCCTTTTTCCTGCTCATTTTGCCATCATTGCTTATATTTATTCTTCTCTGTGCTGGATAACTACCTTTAATCGAATTTGGTCAGGATTCCACACACTAAAGGAAAGCGAAGAACAAGATAATATTAATGCCTAGTGCCTAGTGCCTAGTCTAAAAGGAAAAAGCCACAGTAATAAAAAATCACTGTGGCTTTTATTTATCATTTACTTATTAAGGTTAGAGTAAGGGTTAATATTCCTCTACGGCAAATAGCGTTTCCATATTTAAACCTTGTTGCGTCATGATTTCTCTTAATCGACGCAAACCTTCTACTTGGATCTGTCTTACTCGCTCACGCGTCAATCCTATCTCTTTACCGACCTGCTCTAACGTTGCCGTTTCATAGCCAAGCAGACCAAAGCGTCGAGCAACAACTTCTTTCTGCTTTGGATTGAGTTGACCAAGCCAACCAACAAGAGAAGCATTTATGTTGTCTTTTTGGGTTTCAGACTCTGGATCACAATGTTTAGTATCAGGAATAATATCCAGAAGCGCTTTATCCGATTCACCACCAACCATGGAATCAACAGACGTAACTCGCTCATTAAGGCGTAACATACGGCTGACGTCACTCACTGGTTTATCGAGCTTTTCTGCAATTTCTTCAGGTGTCGGTTCATGGTCAAGTTTTTGTGACAACTCACGAGCTGCACGCAAGTAGACATTCAACTCTTTAACGACGTGAATAGGCAAGCGGATAGTTCGCGTTTGATTCATAATCGCACGCTCAATCGTTTGACGGATCCACCATGTCGCATAAGTAGAAAAGCGGAAACCTCTTTCTGGGTCAAACTTTTCAACCGCACGAATTAGCCCAAGATTACCTTCTTCAACTAAGTCTAATAATGCCAAGCCACGGTGGTTGTATCGACGGGCAATTTTAACCACTAATCGAAGATTACTTTCAATCATTCGAGCTCGTGCTGCTTCGTCTCCTTTTAAGGCTAAGCGACTAAAATAAACTTCTTCTTCTGCTGTTAGTAGTGGAGAAAAGCCAATTTCACCTAAGTATAGTTGCGTTGCATCCATTACTTTTTGCGAACTGCTTACCTCAAGGCGTTCCGATTCATCCTCAATAACAACCTCATTGTCATTAATCGTCTCTAAATCGAACTCTTCAACTTCTTTAGTTACTGCATTGCTTTTACTCATAGCGCCTCCCCATGGCGAGCCAGCAAGACATTACAACTCAGCTATGTCATCCTTGTTACGGTAAATACCGTTGTGGATTTACCGATTTCCCTCTAAAGCGGATCTCAAAATGCAAACGAACACTGCTCGTACTTGAGCTACCCATTGATGCGATTTTTTGTCCCGCAGCGATATTTTGACCTTCTTTAACAAAAAGTGATTCGTTATGAGCATAAGCACTTAAGTAATCATCGTTATGTTTAATTATAATTAAATTGCCATAACCTCTTAGTGCATTACCCGCATAAACTACCGTTCCTTTTGCGGTTGAGATGACATCTTGGCCTCGTTGACCTGCAATATCGATCCCTTTATTACCTTGGTCTCCTGTTGAAAACTTAGCAATAACTCTTCCTTTTGTTGGCCATAACCAAGAATCAACCTTTTCCGATTTTTTTTCTACCGGCTTTGGTTTAGGAGTCGGTTTTGGTGCAGGTTTCGCAACCGGCTTTGGCTTAGAAGATGTTATCGATTTGTTAGAATCAACATACTCCTTAGGTTTCGGATTTTCAACCTTTTTTGTGCTTTCTTTTTGAGCAATCGATGTTTTTTTATTGCTTGGCGTTACCGATTTCGAGCTACTGACAGGCTTATTATTAGCAACTGGAACTACCGCAACCGCTGTTGCAGTGGTTGTTGGGGAGGTGTTCTTTTTACTAACTAAATGCCCATCATCACCATAAGCCGGAGCGACATACTTAGGGCCCCATAATTTTATTTTTTGTCCTGGGTGAATCACATATGGTGCTTGAAGTTCATTATAGGCAATCAATTCTTTGACATCTTTATTGGTAACATAAGAGATAAAATACAGTGTATCTCCCTTTTCAACTCGATAATAACTGCCTCGATAGCTACCACGTTCAGCGCCCCCATAAGAGGAAGTACTCGTATTATTAACACTAGATACGGGAGCAGGACGGTGCGGCCCCATAGAGCAACCCGAAAGTAATAAACTAAAAAGTGCAGCCATGAGCCACAAACGAGAGGGGATAAATATCATCTTATTCATTACTACTATGCTAATTCACCTGCAACTAATGGAACAAAGCGTACCTCTTCAATAGTTTCTGAGCTGAACTCATCACCATGTCGAAGAATAAGCAATAAATGCTGTGTTTCCTCACCGATAGGGATCACTAATCGCCCCCCATCTTTAAGTTGCCATAATAAGTCATTAGGAATGGACTCAGCAGCAGCGGTTACAATTATCGCATCAAATGGACCTTTGCTTGCCCAACCTTGCCAACCATCGCCATGCTTTGTTGATACATTATAAATATCTAGCTGTTTTAAAAGCCGTTTTGCATTCCATTGTAATGATTTAATACGCTCTACTGAGTTTACATGATCAAGTAATTGCGCTAATACCGCAGTCTGATAGCCTGACCCGGTACCAATCTCAAGAACAGTAGAGTCACGTTGCAAAGCAAGAAGCTCTGTCATTTTAGCGACAATATAAGGTTGAGAGATTGTCTGCCCTTCACCAATAGGAAGCGCATTATTTTGATAAGCTTGATGAGCTAATGCTTCAGATACAAAGCGCTCGCGCGGTAAAGCTCGAATTGCAGCCAGTACCAGCTCATTTTGAATGCCTTTTTGACGTAAAAATTGAACAAGCAATTCAGTACGCGAATTATTCATTATTTAGCACTCTCTATTGATAACCAATCCGCCATCATGGCCAAGGAGTCATGAGCGGTTAAATCGACCTGCAGCGGAGTAATCGACACCTGATTATGTTTAATTGCATAAAAATCAGTCCCTTTGCCTGCATCTTGTTTTTTACCAGGAGGGCCTAACCAATAAATCGTTTCGCCACGAGGATCTGTTGCTTTAATCATACTTTCTGAATGATGTCTTGCACCTAAACGAGTCACTTCCCAAGACGTTATTTGTGCATAAGCACAATCGGGGACGTTAACGTTTAATACTCTCTCCGTTGTTAGCGGTTTTTCTATATGATTGCGCACTAACTCTAAGGCAACTTGAGCGGCGGTATCAAAATGATTACGCCCTACTAATGACATGGCAATTGCGGGTAATCCAAGAAAGTGCCCTTCTGTTGCGGCAGCAACCGTTCCGGAATAAAGCGTATCGTCTCCCAGATTCGCACCATGATTAATACCAGCAATAATTAAATCAGGTAGGTTGTCTTTCATTAATTCATTCAATGCAAAGTGTACACAATCGGTTGGTGTGCCTTGCACTGAATGAATATTTGTTTCAATTTGGCGAACTCGAAGTGGAGATTCAAGAGTTAATGAATTTGATGCACCAGAACGATTGCGATCAGGAGCAACAATGGTAATATCCGCAATATCTGATAATACGGCCGCGAGAGTATTTATCCCCTCAGCAAAGACACCATCATCATTACTTAACAATATGCGTAACTTATTCACTCTATCTCCATTCCTTTCTTTAAAATTGAATTACTCGTATGTACGTTCTACTTCAATTTCTTGTAATAGTTCACGCATAATTACGGTTGCAAAACTGCCCGATGTTAAAGAGAAATTAAGCGTTAACGTATCGCCTTCAGCTGACCAACTAAGATTCTCTGGATGTAACTCAACAGCACGACGCTCATGGCGCATACGGTTACCACGGATCAAGGCCATTAAATCTGGTTCAGCATCAAGTTGTGGTTGCTCTAGAGTTAATGCAGTTTCACTTGTTGGTAACTGATTATCACCTGCTAATGCAGCACTAATTGACCAGTCACCATTTTGAACTTTTTGAATATTCTCTTCCGAGGTTACATTCTCATTAACCGTACGACCATTTTCATCAAGGAGAATATCACCATCAACAGGCTGAGTGAAGTAACCCTCTGTTATTCTTTGAGAAACAATATGATTGAAAATCCATGAACGAGCGGCTGATAAATAGAAGCTACGTTTTGTATTATCACGAGTTCGTACATTTTCACGACCCCAACGGCGAGCTTCTGTTACGTTATTGCCTTCATGACCAAAACGTTGAGCACCAAAATAGTTTGGCACTCCAGTTAACTTCACTTTTTCTAAACGAGCCAATACATCTTCCATGTCAGTCACTTCAGTTGCAATTAACTGGAAGCTATTTCCTAGAAGATCACCAGGACGCAATTTTTTGTTATGGCGCGTCATTTCTAAAATTTCAACACCTGGGTGCGTAGCTTCAAACAAAGCAAATTTAAGATGATCACTTTTTGGTAAATGAACACTCAACCATTGCTCTGTTATTGCATGACGGTCTTTAAGGCCAGCCCAACTAATATCTTTTGATTTTACACCACAAAACTTTGCTAGCTCGTTTGCTACATACTTAGTGTTTTCACCCGTTTTACGGATCTTAACCATTAAGTGTTCACCCTTTCCTGTGAACGTAAAACCTAATACTTCTTTAACGATAAAATGCTCAGGTAATTGCTTTAATTTACCTGTCGCCACTGGCTTTCCGTATAACCACGAAAAAGTAGACATAATGTCTGACATAGAATGAATCTCTTAAGATGCGTTAACTAATAGCACTACTGCTTCACAAGCAATGCCTTCTTTTCTTCCTGTAAAACCTAGACGTTCAGATGTTGTTGCTTTTACATTCACGTTGTCTAAGCCGGTTTCTAAATCTTCGGCAATAGCAGCACACATAGCTTGAATATGAGGAGCCATTTTAGGAGCCTGAGCAATGATAGTGACATCAGCATTACCGAGCACTAAACCCTTCTCTTTTACTCGACGATAAACATCTCTTAGCAAAGCTCGGCTATCCGCCCCTTTCCATTTATCATCAGTATCTGGGAAATGACGACCGATATCACCTTCTGCAATCGCGCCTAATAAGGCATCACATAAAGCGTGCAGAGCAACATCACCATCAGAGTGCGCAATAAGCCCTTGTTCATAAGGAACGCTAACCCCGCCGATAATTACAGGGCCTTCACCACCAAATTTATGTACATCAAATCCGTGTCCAATTCTCATTATTTGGTTTCCTTTTTCATTTTTTGAAGATAGAACGCTGCTAAATCAAGATCTTCTGGCTGGGTGATCTTTAAGTTATCGGCACGGCCTTGAACCAATTTAGGTTGATGCCCCATCAACTCAATAGCTGAAGATTCATCGGTTATTGATAGCCCTTTATCTAGCCCTGTTTTTAAAGCTAAATAAAGCAGTTCTGTGGTAAATAACTGTGGCGTAAGTGCATGCCATAATACACTACGATCGATAGTCTTCTCTATTGTTGTATCTGTATTTGCTTGTTTCATTGTATCCCGAACAGGCGTCGCTAATATACCGCCTACGTGCTCAGGAATAACGTCATCAATCAACTTTTCAATATCAGAATGACGGATGCAAGGACGAGCGGCATCATGGACCATAACCCATTCAGTTAATTGATTTTCTTGAACGTACGATAGGCCGGATAATACGGAGTCGGCTCTTTCTTTACCACCAGAGACTCGAATAACACGACTGTCTTGCGCAATAGCGAGCTCAGGAAAGTAGGGATCTCCATCGGTAATAGCAACAACCACATTTTCAATCAAAGGATAAGAAAGGAGCTGTTCGATGGTATGCTCTAAAACGGTTTTTCCATTTAAAACTAAATATTGCTTTGGGCGATCCGCTTTCATGCGGCTACCAACACCTGCTGCTGGAACTATTGCAACAATAGAAGACGGCTTGGTTGATGTCATCAATTAACCCTCACTATTTTCATCTATGATTCGGTAAAAAGTTTCGCCTTTTTTTATCATTCCCAGTTCATGACGGGCTCTTTCTTCAATCGCTTCTGAGCCTTTTTTCAAATCGTCAATCTCAGCAAACATCTGTTGATTACGATTTCTAAGCCCTTGATTCACTTCTTCTTGTAAAGCGACATCACTTGATACTTGCGAATAATCGGACATTCCATTTTTTCCAAACCATAAGGTGTATTGCAACCACCCTAAAGCAATCAATAAGAAAATGGCAAATGTACGCATAATGGCTCCGAAAATAAGAAATGATAAAAGAAAGCTAACTATATCAATCCATCATTAGAACTTCACTAGCTGTCTTACTGAAATAAAAAAAACCGCCTCAAATGAGACGGTTTTTATATCTAAATTCTAATCGAACGATTAAAGAATCAAGTCATACTCTCAAAAATTGAGATTATTGACCTTTAACTTCTTTAAGACCGTTGAATGGCGCTAGTTCACCTAGAGCTTCTTCGATACGGATTAGTTGGTTGTACTTAGCAACACGGTCAGAACGGCTCATAGAACCAGTTTTGATTTGACCTGCAGCTGTACCAACTGCTAGATCAGCAATTGTTGCATCTTCAGTTTCGCCAGAACGGTGAGAGATAACTGCTGTGAAACCAGCATCTTTAGCCATCTTGATTGCAGCTAGAGTCTCTGTAAGTGAACCGATTTGGTTGAACTTGATAAGGATTGAGTTAGTGATGCCTTCTTCGATACCACGAGCAAGAATCTTAGTGTTTGTAACGAATAGATCGTCACCAACTAGTTGGATTTTGTCGCCTAGAAGTTCAGTTTGGTGTTTGAAACCAGTCCAATCAGACTCGTCAAGACCATCTTCGATAGATACGATTGGGAATTGCTCAACAAGACCAGCTAGGTAGTGGTTGAACTCTTCAGCAGTAAATTTCTTACCTTCGCCTTTAAGGTCGTAGATGCCGTCTTCTTTGTTGAAGAACTCAGAAGCAGCACAGTCCATAGCAAGAGTAACGTCTTTACCTAGCTCGTAACCAGCAGCTGCAACAGCTTCTGCGATAACTTCTAGAGCTTCAGCGTTAGATTTAAGGTTAGGAGCGAAACCACCTTCATCACCAACTGCAGTGCTGTAGCCTTTAGACTTAAGAACTTTAGCTAGGTTGTGGAATACTTCAGCACCGATACGTAGAGCTTCTTTAAGAGTTTTAGCGCCAACTGGTTGGATCATGAACTCTTGGATGTCAACGTTGTTATCAGCGTGCTCACCACCGTTGATGATGTTCATCATTGGTAGAGGCATAGAGAATACGCCTGGAGTGCCGTTTAGGTCAGCAATGTGAGCGTAAAGAGGCATAGACTTAGCTGCTGCAGCTGCTTTAGCATTCGCTAGAGAAACAGCAAGGATTGCGTTAGCACCGAAGTTTGCTTTGTTGTCTGTACCATCTAAATCGATCATGATTTGGTCGATTTCAGCTTGGTTTTTCGCGTCTTTGCCGATTAGAGCTTCTGCGATTGGACCATTTACAGCTGCGATAGCTTTAAGAACACCTTTACCTAGGAAACGAGATTTGTCACCATCACGTAGCTCAAGAGCTTCACGAGAACCTGTAGATGCGCCAGATGGAGCAGCAGCCATACCTACAAAACCACTTTCTAGGTGAACTTCAGCTTCAACTGTTGGGTTACCACGAGAATCGATGATTTCACGACCTAGAACTTTAACGATCTTAGACATTGTGTTTCCTCTACTTTATCTTTAATTTAAAAGCTAAAAATAGCTGCTACAACATTGAGCAGCTATCCGTAATATCCTATTACTTTTCGAATTCACCGCGTGCATTTACGCCCGCAGCTTTAACAAAACCTTCAAATAATGGGTGACCATCACGAGGTGTTGATGTGAATTCTGGGTGGAATTGAGCAGCCACAAACCATGGGTGGTTAGGGATTTCAATAATTTCCACCAGCTTCTTATCAGCTGATAGGCCAGAAATCTTAAGACCGGCTTTTTCAAGCTGAGGAAGTAAATTATTATTTACTTCATAACGGTGACGGTGACGCTCTTCAACAGTTGCGTTACCGTAAAGCTCACGAGCTTTTGAACCTTTAGCAAGGTGACATAGTTGAGAACCAAGACGCATTGTACCGCCTAGATCTGATTTCTCAGTACGCTCTTCAACGTTGCCGTCGCCATCAATCCACTCAGTGATTAAACCAACTACAGGGAACTTCGTGTCTTTAGAGAATTCAGAAGAGTGAGCCCCTTCCATATTAGCAACGTTACGCGCATATTCAATTAACGCAACTTGCATACCTAGACAGATTCCTAAATATGGTACTTCATTTTCACGAGCGTATTGAGCAGCAAGGATCTTGCCTTCAACACCGCGGTCACCGAAACCACCAGGAACTAGAATTGCGTCTAGACCTTCTAGGATTTCAGTACCTTTAGATTCTACATCTTGTGAATCTACATATTTAATAGTGACGTTTAGACGGTTTTTCAAGCCCGCATGTTTTAATGCTTCGTTTACTGACTTGTAAGCGTCTGGTAATTCAATGTATTTGCCAACCATACCGATAGTAACTTCACCAGTTGGGTTCGCTTCTTCATAAATTACTTGTTCCCACTCAGAAAGATCAGCTTCAGGAGCTGTAATACCAAAGCGTTGACATACTAGATCATCAGTACCTTGTGCTTTGATAAGTTGTGGGATTTTGTAGATTGAATCTACGTCTTTCATTGAGATAACTGCTTTTTCTTGAACATTACAGAAAAGAGCAATTTTCTTACGTTCGTTCGCTGGGATAACACGATCAGAACGACAAACTAGGATATCTGGTTGGATACCGATAGATAGTAGTTCTTTTACTGAGTGTTGAGTTGGCTTAGTTTTAAGCTCGCCTGCAGCGCCTAAGTAAGGAACCAGTGTTAAGTGCATAAACATAGCACGCTCACGGCCTAACTCTACTGCTAGCTGACGAATCGCTTCCATGAACGGTAGAGATTCGATATCACCAACGGTACCACCAACTTCTACGATTGCGATATCGTGGCCTTCAGCGCCTGAAATAACACGTTCTTTAATCGCATTAGTAATATGAGGGATAACTTGGATTGTTGCACCTAAGTAGTCACCGCGACGTTCTTTACGTAGAACATCTGCGTATACACGACCAGCGGTAAAGTTGTTACGCTTAGTCATTTTGGTGCGGATGAAGCGCTCGTAGTGACCTAAGTCTAGATCTGTTTCTGCGCCGTCTTCCGTGACGAATACTTCACCGTGTTGAGTTGGGCTCATTGTGCCTGGATCAACGTTGATGTATGGGTCAAGCTTCATCATAGTGACTTTTAAGCCACGAGCTTCAAGAATAGCTGCTAATGATGCTGCTGCAATACCTTTACCTAGTGAGGATACAACCCCGCCAGTTACAAAAATGTAATTCGTCGTCATACGTTACCTGAAATTGGTGTAATGAGGAATAAAAATGGATTTCATCTGGACGGGAAGTGAATATACCAGAACCGCTTTATCGCCACAACGTGAAAAGTATCACAGTTAATTGATTTATTTTTTGCTCCAAATCAATTCCGCTCGCTTCGCTTCACATTTTCCCATTCAGAGTCTAGTTCATTTAAATCACATTGCTCTATTTTTTTATTCTTTTTGGCGACGTTCGCTTCAATTTGACGAAAACGGCGTTCAAATTTATCATTTGCTTTACATAAAGCTTGCTCTGGATTTTTTCCTAAATGACGTGAAAAATTTACTGTAGCAAAAAGTAAATCCCCCAATTCTTCTTCCAGTTTGGCTTCATTTCTCGGCTTTTTCAGTGCCTCTTCTAACACCTCTGCCACTTCTTCATTTACTTTATCTGCAACTGGCTGTAATTCATCCCAATCAAAACCAATTTTAGCACACTGCTTCTGGATTTTATTTGCTCGTAATAACCCAGGTAAAGCGGTAGGCACTGAATCTAATATGCTCCCTTGCTTTTGGGATATGTTATTTAACGCTTCTTTTTCTAAGCGCTCTTGTTGCTTCACTTTATCCCAATTCGCTGTTATCTCCTCTTCTGATGAGAACACTTCGTCTCCAAAGACGTGTGGATGGCGACGAACCAACTTTTCATTTAGTGTATCTACTACATCATTAAAATCGAATAACCCCTCCTCTTTCGCCATTTGCGCATAAAAAATAACTTGAAATAGTAAATCCCCTAACTCTTCTTTTAAATTGCTCCAGTCCTTCTTATGAATCGCATCTACCACTTCATAAGTCTCTTCTATTGTATGGGGGATAATAGAATCAAACGTCTGCTTTCTATCCCACGGACAACCTAATTCTTTATCTCTTAATTGAGCCATTATTGAGAGTAACTGTTCAATGTTATTTTGAGCGGCCATATCTATCCCTTCGATTTAAAAACAAAAAAAGCGGTGACCATTATAGTCACCACTTTTTTAAAAATACATTCGCCTTAAATTAAGAAGGCTTTTTGTTAACTTAACCTAATAAGCTCATTGCCATGCTTGGCGCTTGTTTTGCTTGTGCCAAAATTGACGAACTTGATTGACTTAAAATTTGTGTCTTCGTTAAGTTTGTTGTCTCTTTAGCAAAATCAGTGTCTTTAATTTGGCTATTTGAATCCGTGATGTTTTCGTTAATGTTAGTTAAGTTTTTAACTGCACTTTCAAAACGGTTTTGGAATGCACCTAATGAAGCACGATTACCATCAACGTATTCTAGAGCGGCATCAATCACATCAATTGAACGCTGTGCACCACCAACGGTTGTTAGGTCCATAGATGCTACAGTATCGTCCGACTCGCCACCCATTTTTAATTCATTCGCTAGAGAGCCATTGAACTCTAATGGTGAAGAGATAGTTTCACCTGACATAAATACTTGCAGTACGCCATCTTCAGTTACCGATGCGCTTAACTCGTTTGTTTGACCGTTAATGTAAGTTGCTAATTCTTCAATATCATCACCTGCTTTTGCTGAGATGTTGATTTCTTGAGGATTACCGTTTTTATCATTGTATGTCACATTAAACTGCGTGTTTTCTGCACCTACTTTCCAGTTGATATCGCGACCTTCTTCAGCGAAGTAAGATTTACCACCCATTGTCGCTTCGTCAGCACGCATGCTGTTTAATGTCATTGCTACTGCTTCACCTGAATCAGCACCAATTTGGAAAGATTTTGTGCCAAACTCGCCATTAATTAAACGGGTACCAGCAAAAGAAGTTGTTTCTGCAATACGGTTCAGTTCATCAGTTAGTGAACTTGCTTCTTCTTGCATTGCTTGACGATCTGCGTCTGTATTTGAACCATTCGCTGATTGAAGAGATAAATCACGTAAACGTTGAAGAACATTCGTTGTTTCTTTCATTGCGCCTTCTGCTGTTTGCGCAATTGACATACCGTCGTTAGCGTTACGAACCGCAACGTCTAAGCCACGAGTTTGTGCTGTCATACGATTTGAGATCTGCAGACCAGAAGCATCATCAGCAGCGCTGTTGATTTTTGAACCTGAAGACAATTTCTCCATTGAGTCAGTTTGTGCAGCAGTTGCATTGTTCATGTAACGTTGTGCTGTCATTGCTGAGATGTTTGTATTTACTGAAATTGACATAATGTTTGCTCCGGTCGGCTTCACTTATTGTTATAGGATAGAAGCCTATAATTCATCGTTGATACCTATATTTACGGCCTGCCATTTCAGAACTTGAGATTTTTTTTCAATAAAAAAGCCGAATGCAATTAAATGCATTCGGCTTTAAAAGATAAACATTATTTATCAATAAGTTAACGATAACTATTCAAGTGATAAATTTATTATGAAAGTCGTGTAGCTTCTATTACATCCTTCACTTGCTCTACTCGTGTGAGTAATCGAACCAAAATATCAGCATTAAAAACTTCAAGATCAAAGTCCATGATCAACAGCTGTTTCTTATGATCATTCCGGCTCTTCATCCCAGAGACTTTCACTTTTTCATTGGCAAACAAGCTGGTAAGATCTTTTAGCAAACCTGAACGATCCATTGCTGTCACTCGTAGTGTCAGTATGTAAGACCCTTCAAAACCTGTGCCCCACACCGTGTCAATAATACGTTCAGCAGCATGATGACGAAGTTCGTTTAATTGATCGCAATCGCTACGGTGAACCGAAATGCCGCGCCCTTGTGTAATGTAACCGGCAATTGGATCTCCTGGGATCGGCTGACAACAACGAGCAAGGTGAGTCATTAAGTTATCAACCCCTTCAACGACAACCGCATCATTACGCTTTTTATTTTGCGCTTGAGCTTGTGCTTGTGCTTTGGCTTCTAACTCTTGCAGTTGTTCGAGTGCCTTTTGATCTTCTTGCTCAGCAGTCGGTTTATTCACTAACGCATTAATATGATTAATCACTTGATTAATACGTAAGTCACCACTGCCAACGCCTGCAAAAAGCTCATCTGTCGAGTTCACATTAAAACGCTTAAGTGCATAGCGCTCAGCGTCTTTTAATGTACCGCCAATCTTAGCAAGCTCTGTTTCTAAGATCTCTTTACCTGCATCAAGATTCTTCTCTCGACTCTGCTTTCTGAACCATGCGTTAATTTTAGCGCGAGCACGGCCTGAGTTAACAAAACCTAATGTTGGGTTTAACCAATCTCGTGATGGGTTCGGCTCTTTTTGTGTGATAATTTCAACTTGATCACCCATGCTCAATTGATGCGTAAATGGAACTATTCGTCCCCCTACTTTTGCACCAATGCAACGATGTCCGACTTCTGAGTGTATGTGGTACGCAAAATCTAACGGTGTTGCGCCCATTGGTAAATCGACGACATCGCCACGAGGCGTAAAGGCATAAACACGGTCATCAAACACTTGACTGCGAAGTTCATCCAGCATTTCGCCAGAATCAGACATCTCTTCTTGCCAATCAAGCAGTTTACGTAGCCATGTGATTTTTTCGTCGTAACCACTACGACTGCTGTTTGATGAACCTTCTTTGTATTTCCAGTGCGCGGCAACGCCTAGCTCTGAGTCTTCATGCATATCCTTGGTACGGATCTGAATTTCAATCGTCTTCCCTTCTGGGCCTAATACCACGGTGTGGATAGACTGATATCCATTAGGCTTAGGATTCGCTACATAATCGTCAAATTCACTTGGCAAATGCTTAAATTTGGTATGAACAACACCAAGAGCCGCATAACAATCTTGCAGTTTGTCTGCAATAATACGAACCGCACGCACATCAAACAGCTCATCAAATGCTAAGCTCTTTTTCTGCATCTTGCGCCAAATACTGTAGATGTGTTTAGGACGTCCACTCACCTCTGCATTGATGTTGTACTCTTGCATTTCATCACTAAGACCGGTGACAAAATCTTCGATATACTGTTCACGAACAATGCGTCGCTCAGACAATTGCTTGGCAATTTTTTTATAAGTATCAGGGTGTTGGTAACGAAAAGAGTAATCTTCAATTTCCCACTTTAATTGACCAATACCTAAACGGTTTGCTAATGGTGCATATAGGTTATTACACTCTTTTGCTGCAGCACGGCGCACTTCATCTGGTTCATTTTTCACTTCACGTAAATTGCAAATACGTTCTGCTAATTTAATGATCACACAGCGAAAATCGTCCACCATCGCCAGTAGCATTCGACGAATATTATCCACCTGAGAAGAGGCTGACTCTGCATCTACAGACGCATTTAATTGACCAATAGCGTCCATCTCTTCAACGCCATCAATCAATTTTTCAATTTCTTTATTGTAGTTCTCAGTTAGCGTTTCTCTGTCTAAAACACCAGAGGAAACTAAAGGGAATAACTGAGCGGCAATAAGTGTTGGCTTGTCCATACTTAAGGTGATCAATATTTCGATCATCTCACGACCACGCCATAGCAAGAGCTGTCCTTCTTCATGAGAAGCGACTAACTCTTCACATTGCTTATACACCTCAGTCAATTTTTTTGAGGTGTTTTTATCTTGTTCAAGGCTGGCGATCCATTCACCTAACTCGAACTCTTCATTTTCCTTAAGATGTGCTCCGCGAACTGCGACCATGTCCGTTTCCTATAATCCAATTTTATAATGATTCTTTTAGACTTCTTAAGCTAAGTTAGCATTACCGCTAATTATCGCTCAAACAAAGCCATAGATTCTAAATGTCCTGTATGTGGGAACATATCAAGCATACCTAGCCTAGTAAGCTTATAACCGTGTTGAATAAGTAATTGGCTATCGCGTGCAAGCGTTGCCGGGTTGCACGATACATAAACCACGGTTTGAGGTGTTAATTTTGCCACAGTTTCCATCACTCCTGCAGCCCCTGCTCTGGCAGGATCGAGTAAAATCTTTGTAAACTTTGTGCTAGCCCACACTTGCTCAGTGATATCTTCTTCTAAATTTGCTTGATAAAACGTGACATTATCTAGTCCATTTCGTTTTGCATTCGATTGAGCGCGTTGAACCATCTCATCCACGCCTTCAATACCAACGACGTTTTTCACTTTTTGAGCTAAAGGCAAACTAAAATTACCAAGACCACAAAACAAATCCAACACACTATCTGTTTCGTTTAGGTTGAGCCAAGACAATGCTTGTTCAACCATTTTGTCATTAACATGACGATTCACTTGAATGAAATCTTTCGGTGTAAAATAAATTTTAGCACCATCAATTACGTAATATGGTTCTTCTCCACAAACGTGGGTTAATACGTCACTCTCAGGCATTAGGTATAAGATAAAATTGCGTTCTTCACAATAATTCACTAAGGCTTGACGATCCTTCTCATTAAACTCAGCAACATGGCGAATAAGTAAAACACTGCCGTTATCCGCTTGCACAAGCTCAACATGCCCTAGATGCTTTTTACCTTTTAGTTGGTTCAATAACGCAAATAAAGACTCTAAATGTTGATCCAATTCCTGAACAAGCACTGGGCAGTGACGAACATTAACAATAGCTTTACTTTGCTTTTTGCGGAAACCAAAATCTAACTGATTCGTCTGCTTATTTACCATTAAACTGATACGAGCTCGTCGGCGGTAACCTTGTTCATTATCAATAATTGGAGAGACGACTTCACAATGATCAACACCTTGTTTTTGCATTAATTCTTGCAGCTTTTGATCTTTTGCTACAATTTGTTCTTGATGCTGTAAATGCTGTAAATTACATCCACCACATTCATGATAATGCTGACAAATTGGTGCTTGGCGTTTCGTACTTTTTTGAATTAACTTAATCAGCTTAGCGCGAGCATATTGTTTTTTCTGCTCTGTAAATTGAATAATCACCTTTTCTTCAGGTAGAGCACCATCAATAAATACAGGCTTCTTATCCACAAAGGCGATGCCTGCGCCATTATGATCTAATCGAACCACATCAACCGACTGATGCTTTGTATTTACTGAAGCTTTCTTTTTCGCTTTGAAGAACTGCGCCATGATTATTGCCTGATTTACTAAAATTAGGGCCATTATACCGAAAGAACACTAATATGCAGTCTTGATTAGTCATTCATTTACGTTTCATCTTCCGATTTCGACATAGAATAATTGAGCTTCCTCTTCAACTTGATTAAGCTACGCGGTCAAGGAAGTTAATCAGAACGAATCTATATGACAAAATACGGCTTGCGTGCACGAGTCATCACGCTAACATTGGCACCAACATTAATCATCGGTTTATTGCTAAGTGGTTTTTTTACCATGAACCGATACAATGATTTGGAAACGCAGCTCATTTCTAGTGGTACAAGTATTATTGAACCATTGGCAATTTCGAGTGAATATGGAATGACGGGAAAAAACCGTGAGGCCGTTCGCCGTTTAATCAGCTATGCTCATCGAAAACACTCTAAAATTGTTCGTAGTATTGCCGTATTTGATGAACATCATGAGCTATTTGTAACGTCCAACTTCCACCCTAACTTTGAAAGTTTAACATTTCCCAAAAACCAACCGATCCCTTTATTATTAGATATTACTTTTCAAGAAGAATCGATCATATTAAGAACTCCGATCCTTCCAGAAGGCCAATTCTCTACCAACTTTGATTCTTCTCATATCAACGAACCATTGGGCTATATTGCGATTGAACTGGACTTATCGAGTTTACGACTTCAGCAATACCAAGAAATATTCTCTGCCTTGATTGTTTTAATGCTTGGACTTAGTCTGTCTGGCGTCTTTGCTTATCGTTTAATGCAAGATGTCACTCAACCTATTTCACACATGGTTAGCGTGGTTGATCGTATTCGCCGTGGTCATTTAAATGTTCGTATTGAAAACAAATTGCATGGTGAACTAGATACGCTTAAGAATGGTATCAATGCCATGGCGATTTCTTTATCTGAATATCATGTTGAGATGCAACAAAGTATCGACCAAGCGACATCTGATTTGCGTGAAACCTTAGAGCAATTAGAAATTCAAAACGTCGAGTTAGATATTGCAAAGAAACGAGCTCAAGAAGCGGCTCGTGTTAAGTCTGAATTCTTAGCCAATATGTCGCACGAATTGCGAACTCCACTTAATGGCGTTATCGGTTTTACTCGCCAAATGCTAAAAACCTCTCTATCAAATAACCAACAAGATTACTTACAAACCATAGAGCGTTCTGCGAATAACCTATTAACGATCATCAATGACATTCTTGATTTCTCGAAACTTGAAGCGGGTAAGTTGCTACTAGAAAACTTGCCGTTTAATTTCCAAGATACTCTTGATGAAGTAGTAAGTTTACTTGCCCCGAGCGCACATGAAAAAGGCTTAGAAATCACTCTTAAGATAGATCAACGCGTTCCATCGGGGTTAATTGGCGATCCACTTCGTATTCAGCAAGTACTGAACAACCTAGTTGGTAACTCGATTAAATTTACCGAAAAAGGCAATATCGATATTTCTGTTGAGTTAAAACACTTGCATGACGACAGCATCGATCTTCAGTTTGTTATTAGAGATACAGGGATTGGTATTTCTGAACGCCAACAAGCTCAACTGTTCCAAGCCTTTAGTCAAGCTGATGCCAGTATTTCTCGTCGTTATGGCGGTACAGGTCTGGGCTTAGTTATTACCCAAAAACTGGTTGCTCAAATGGGCGGCGAAATAGGCCTAAGCAGCCGGTTACATCAAGGTTCTACATTCTGGTTTACGATTAAAATGAGCTCAACAGAGCTGCCAATGATTGATGAACGCGATGTATCTCAATTAGAAAATAAAAAACTGCTGTTGATTGAACCAAATATGCAATCTGCCTCTATTTTACAACAACAGTTTATTCATCACGGGGTATTTGTTACCTATCGCTCAACCTTGCCTGATATTATTGAACCTCATGATTTTGCTTTGATTAGCTTAAACTCAAGCTCTAAACCTACAGCACAATCATTAGAGCTCATATCTAAAAAACTGGCACCTTATTGCCCAACAATTGTGATTGGTTTACCAAGTACCGAGCTCGCACTCACTGAAGAGTTAAATCAACTTTCTCATATTACTTGTTTATCAAAGCCATTTGCCAAGAAAAAATTACTTGATGCCTTATTACACCATAAGCAACCAATGCAAGAACTCGCATTGCCGGACTTAATGACGCATGACGATAAGCCTCAACGCTTACCGATTAAAGTGATGGCTGTCGATGATAACCCCGCTAACCTTAAGCTTATTTCCGCCTTATTACATGAACAAGTAGAAACCGTCGTAACTTGTAAAAATGGCATTGACGCAGTGCAGCAAGCCACAGAACAAAAGTTCGATATTATTTTAATGGATATTCAAATGCCTAAAATGGATGGCGTTATGGCATGTAAAGAAATCCGAAAAACAGTATTAAACGCTCAAACCCCTGTTGTTGCCGTAACAGCTCATGCCATGACTGGTGAACGAGAACGATTAATCAGTGAAGGAATGGATGATTACTTAACCAAACCAATTGAAGAACATGTCCTTCAACAAGTCATCATTCACTGGAGTCCCTTAACGGATAAATCTGATGTGGAAAAAATTGAAATTTTAGCCGACGCGATCCCTGAACTTCATGTGGAAGAAGCAAGTTGTGATAAGAGTAGCAGTATTGACTGGGAAGCGGCATTAAAACAATCAGCAGGAAAAGATGATCTCGCAAAAGAGATGCTTGAAATGCTGATAGAGTTTATTCCGGAAGTTGATAGCTGGATAGAAAAAGCCCTAGAGGGGAACTTATCAACTGAAGAACTGTGCCATTACATACATAAACTTCATGGAAGTAGCTCATATTGTGGCGTGCCTAGACTAAAGCAGTTATGCAATTTAATTGAAACCGCGCTAAGACAGGAGCAATCGATTGAAGACATTGAACCTGAATTATTTGAGCTGCAAGATGAAATGTATAAAGTGACAAAAGATGCCACTCAATGGTTAAAGTAGCTTAGTTAGGATTCAAAAATTACCGTTGCAACCGCGTAATGGCGCTCGTCGGATATTGTAAGGTGAATATGGGAAACATTCATTTTTTGAGATAACTCAAGAGCTTTACCCATGAGTTTTAAAATGGGTTTACCGTTCTCATCATTAGAGACACTAAAATCATGAAAAGTAACACCATGGGCAATGCCGGTTCCTAATGCTTTTGAGGCGGCTTCTTTTGCTGCGAAACGCTTCGCTAAAAAACGTCCTTTTTGTTTTAGGCTTTGATACTTTTCAAATTCAGATTGGCTTAAGATGCGCTCTGCAAACGCATCTCCTGAACGAGAAAGGGCTTTTTCAACCCTTTCTATTTCAGCAATATCAGTCCCTAGACCAACAATCGCCATTACTTACGAGCACCTAGCATAATACGGTGCATATCCGCGACCGCTTTTTCTAAACCATCAAACACTGCACGTCCCATAATAGAGTGGCCGATGTTTAATTCATAGATTTCTGGCAGTGCCGCAATCGCTTCAACATTGTGATACGTTAAACCATGGCCTGCATTAACAATCAAGCCTTTAGCTGCAGCATAGCTTGCACCTGCAGCGATTTTTTTCAACTCATCTTGTTGTGCTTCTTCTGTTTCTGCATCCGCATAAGCACCAGTATGAAGTTCAATGAAAGGGGCGCCACACTCAACCGCTGCATCAATTTGTTCTTTATCTGCATCGATAAATAGAGAAACTTTAATTCCTGCGTCAGACAATGTTTTCGTTGCTGCTTTTACTTTTTCAAGTTGACCTAATACATTCAAGCCACCTTCAGTGGTTAGCTCTTCACGTTTTTCAGGCACTAAACAAACAAACTCTGGCTGTGTTTTAAGCGCAATGCCTACCATTTCATCCGTTACTGCCATCTCTAAGTTCATTCGTGTTTGCAACGTTTCACGTAAGATACGCACATCACGATCGTTAATATGACGACGATCTTCACGTAGATGGATCGTAATACCCGCCGCGCCAGCTCGCTCTGCGATTTCTGCCGCATGAACAGGATCAGGGTATTTTGTACCTCGTGCATTACGAAGGGTGGCTACGTGATCGATATTAACGCCAAGTAAAATTGAACTCATTTTAGAATACTCCTTGTTCTTGGAAGAAACAGTTCCCTACTTTTTAGGGGCTTGCCGCCAAGATACGGCTTTAATGCTATGCGTGTAAAGCGTTTTGCTGCTTTTAATTGCTCAGGGGTGGTAAATCGACGCTCGCTAATCGCAATCAACTCATTACCTTTAAAGCTCATTAAAGGGTCGTGACGGATGGATGCCATAAAGCCTTGCTGCTCACGATAACGATACGTCATCTCTGGAGAAACCATTTCACCACTGCCTGCACAATGTAAAAAATCAACGCCATAACCTAATGAAGATAAAAGCGCTAGCTCAAAACGTCTTAATGCGGGTTCAGGGTTTGAACTTTGAGCAAGCTCAGTAAGAGCGGTAAGGTAATCTAAAAAAAGAGCTGGATACGGCGTTTCTTGCTCTATTACTCGAACGACTAATTCATTGATGTACATGGCTGAGTAAAGATTAATACCAGAGAGTGGAATACCCAAGCTAATGGTTTCAGCTTGTCGCAGTGTACGCATAGAGCCTTTGCCTGACCATTTCATTAATAATGGGGTAAACGCTTGTAATACGCCTTTTAGATTGGAACGCTTGCTTCGCGCCCCTTTGGAGATAATAGATAAACGGCCATACTCTTCGCTAAACACATCTAAAATTAGACTGCTTTCACTATATGGTCTTCGGTGCAGGACAAAACAGCGCTGTAGGCCTTCTTCCACGTTTCTTACCTATAAATAAGAGTTCAGATCGCTTCGCTTGCAGATTTTAGAAGAGCCGCGGTAAGACTCGATGCCTACCGCGGCTCTTCTGAACCCTTTAAGGGAGCTTGCGACCGATCTGAACCCTGCTTTTTCTATAAATCGTCGATATAACCTAGAGAACGAAGTGCTCGCTCATCATCAGCCCATCCAGATTTCACTTTAACCCAAAGCTCTAAATACACTTTACGGTCAAACAGTTCTTCCATATCAATACGAGCTTCACGACCGATCGTTTTAATTTTCTCGCCGTTCTTACCGATAACCATTTTTTTCTGGCCATGGCGTTCAACAAGAATCAAACCGTTAATATGGAAACCATCCATTTTAGGGTTGTAATCAAAACGTTCGATCTCAACCGTAACTGAATATGGTAGCTCTTCACCCGTAAAACGCATTAGCTTTTCACGGATAATTTCAGATGCCATAAAACGTTGAGAACGGTCAGTAACATACTCTTCAGGGAAGTGATGTACCGCTTTTGGTAAATGTTGACGAACCAATTTTTGCACAACATCAACATTAGAGCCTGATTTTGCTGAAATTGGCACAACATCCACAAAGTCCATTTTTTCTGTCATGGTTTGCAGATGCTGCATCACATCATTTTTATCTTTAACGTTATCTACTTTGTTTACTAATAAAACCGTAGGGAACTCTGCTTTTTTCAGCTTATTCAATACCATTTCATCATCTGGTGTCCAGTGTGTGCCATCCACCAAAAATAGAACTAAATTCACATCACTTAACGATGAATTTGCTGCTCGGTTCATTAATCGGTTAATCGCACGCTTCTCTTCAATATGAAGCCCTGGAGTATCAACGTAAATTGCTTGGTAATCCCCTTCCGTATCAACACCCATAATACGGTGACGAGTCGTTTGAGGTTTACGTGATGTAATTGAAATCTTCTGACCTAAAATTTGGTTAAGAAGAGTTGATTTACCCACGTTTGGACGGCCAACAATCGCAATAAAGCCACAGTGTTGGTTGTCACTTGTTTCTGTTTTTTCTGAAGATGCAAAGTATGCATCTAGATCGAATTCTTTTTCATCTGACATTAGTTTAACTGTCCTAATGCTATGTCAGCAGCCGACTGTTCTGCCTTGCGGCGGCTACTTCCTTTTCCGATAACCGGCGTATCCAAGCCAGCCACGATACATTCAATAGTGAACTCTTGATTATGAGCTTCACCTTTAATTTTTGTTACTGTGTACGTTGGTAATGGCTTACGACGACCTTGCAGGTATTCTTGAAGACGTGTTTTTGGATCTTTTTGAGAAACACCTGGTTCAATCGAATCAAGACGCGTTTGGTACCAAGACAGAATGATGCCACGAATGATTTCTGTGTCGCTGTCTAAATAAATAGCACCAATAATCGCTTCAACCGCATCAGCTAAAATTGAATCACGACGGAAGCCACCACTTTTAAGCTCACCTGGGCCTAAGTATAGGTAATCTCCTAACTGAAACTCACGACCAAGCTCAGCTAATGTATGACCACGAACTAAGGTTGCACGCATACGACTCATATCACCTTCATCCACTTTAGGAAAACGGTGATACAACTCATCAGCAATAACAAAACTCAAAATTGAATCGCCTAAAAACTCTAAACGTTCATTGTGAGTACCATTAGCACTACGGTGAGTCAGTGCTAATTTTAAATAATTTTCATCTTTAAATTGATAGCCTATTTTTTTCTCTAGGCGTTGTAATGAAGCATTCATAATCGTTCAATCAGTCTATGCCACCGATGCGGTTAAAACGCACACCAGTAGGAATAAAGGAAGGCAGCACACTATCGCTACCACGTTCAAATTCAAAGCTGATCCAGATCCCGACCGCTTTACCAACCAGATTCGCTTCAGGGACAAAACCCCAGTAACGACTGTCAGCACTGTTGTCACGATTATCGCCCATCACAAAATAGTTTCCTTCTGGTACAACCCATTCATTGTAACCTGGTCGTGGTTGGTACATTGATACACGATCAGCTCTCATAGGATTAACCAAAATATCATGCGTCGTCTCTTTTGCTAACTGTTCTGTATATTGAACTAGGTTAGTACGATCTTGCATGAATTCACTGTCTTTCATGTTCGTTAACGGGATGATATTACACTTGCTCTCGCCTTTTGGTTTTACACACAACTGCTTTGAAGAGCTGTAAATTACGGTATCGCCTGGTTCACCTACTACACGTTTAATATAGTCGATATTTGGTTGAGGTGGGTATTTGAATACAACAATATCACCACGCTCAGGCTTACCCGTTTCTACAAGTTGTGAACGCCAAACAGGGTCTTTAATTCCATATGAGAATTTTTCAACCAAGATAAAATCACCGACTAAAAGCGTCGGCATCATCGAACCGGATGGGATCTGGAACGGCTCATAAATAAATGAGCGCAACACTAAAACAAGGCCAATCACTGGAAAAATTGAAACAGACTGCTCTACCCACCCCGGTTGAGGTGCGACTTTTGCTAGTGTTGCTTCATCAACTTGTCCACCCGCTTGTTCTCTCGCTGCCGCAATTTTTTGCTTACGCTTTGGAGCCCAAACGAATTTATCAATAGCCCAAATAACACCTGTAAATAGGGTTACCAGAACTAAAATTAGTGAAAAAGTGTTCGCCATTTCATTCCCTTAAGTTAAGTGTTGCAATAACAAAGAAAGCGAAGACCATTGATCATCGCTTTCTTTGAGCTGTAATAAAGCTTAATTTACGTCACTCTGAATAATCAGTGATGACCTATTAATCTTTACCTACATGAAGAATCGCAAGGAAAGCTTCTTGAGGTAATTCAACATTACCAATCTGCTTCATACGTTTCTTACCTTCTTTCTGCTTCTTCAACAGTTTTTTCTTACGGCTAATATCGCCACCGTAACATTTTGCGATTACGTTTTTACGTAACTGCTTAACCGTTGAACGCGCAATAATGTGGGCACCAATCGCTGCCTGAATCGCAATATCAAACATTTGACGAGGAATGAATTCTTTCATTTTCTCAACAAGTAAACGACCGCGGCTTTGTGCATTATCGTGGTGAGTAATGATAGCAAGTGCATCAACTCTGTCACCATTGATTAATACATCAACACGAACCATGTTTGACTGTTCATAACGTTGGAAGTTGTAATCTAGTGATGCATAACCACGAGACGTTGATTTCAATCGGTCAAAGAAGTCTAAAACTACCTCTGACATTGGAATATCATAAGTCAACGCTACTTGGTTACCGTGATAAACCATATCAACTTGAACACCACGTTTTTCAATACATAGACTGATCACATTACCTAAGTAATCTGCTGGTACTAAGATATTACAACGAGCAATTGGTTCACGAATTTCATCTAAATCATTTACTGCTGGTAATTTTGATGGGCTATCTACGTACAGTAAATCACCGTTATTTAATACCACTTCGTAAACTACCGTTGGTGCTGTCGTGATCAGATCAAGATCGTATTCACGCTCTAGACGCTCTTGGATGATTTCCATGTGAAGCATACCAAGGAAGCCACAACGGAAACCAAAGCCAAGTGCAGCCGAACTTTCTGGTTCATAAAACAGAGAAGCATCATTCAGACTTAATTTGCCTAATGCATCACGGAAGTTTTCATAATCATCAGAAGATACAGGGAACAGACCTGCATACACTTGTGGTTTCACTTTTTGGAAACCAGGTAGACGCTCTTCACAGCCACCCTTTGCATGAGTCAAGGTATCGCCCACTGGTGCACCTAGGATATCTTTGATACCACAAACTACCCAGCCAACTTCACCAGTGTTTAATCCATCGGTGTCAATTTGTTTTGGAGTGAAGATACCAATACGGTCGATACCCCAAACTTGGCCTGTGCTCATTACTTTGATCTTGTCATTTTTCTTTAGTGAACCATTTTTGATTCGAACAAGAGAAACAACACCTAAGTAGTTATCAAACCATGAGTCAATGATCAGCGCTTGTGTTGGCGCTTCAGGATCACCTTCTGGTGCTGGAATTGATTTCACGATAGTTTCAAGAACTTCATCAACGCCTAAGCCTGTCTTAGCAGAACAACGCGTTGCATCCGTTGCGTCAATACCAACGATTTCTTCAATTTCTTCAGCTACACGATCTGGATCTGCCGCTGGTAAGTCAATCTTATTTAAGATTGGCACAACTTCTAGATCCATTTCGATTGCGGTATAACAGTTTGCTAGAGTCTGTGCTTCTACACCTTGACCCGCATCGACCACCAATAGCGCACCTTCACAGGCAGCAAGTGAACGCGATACTTCATAAGAGAAGTCAACGTGTCCAGGTGTGTCGATAAAGTTTAGTTGATAAGTCTCACCATCGTTAGCCGTATAGTCGAGCGTCACACTCTGGGCTTTGATAGTGATACCACGTTCACGTTCTAGATCCATTGAATCAAGAACTTGTGCAGCCATTTCACGGTCTGACAGGCCACCACAAACTTGGATTAGGCGGTCAGATAGTGTCGATTTACCGTGATCGATATGGGCAATAATAGAAAAATTACGAATGTGCTTCATAAATGATGTGACAAACTCAATTAGTTAATGGGATTGGATCGTGAGATCAAGTTGTGGGATTCTACCCAATTTCGTCGCAAGTCGCTATCTTATCGTGCAGCATTTACTGAGATAGTGTCAGAAACTGGCTCACCGAGGACACGGATCAAGCTAACTTGTTGTTCTGTATTCTGCTCAATTCGGTGAGAAAGTGATTTCGCAAGTACATACCCGCCCCATGATGAAAGCGCAGCAACCACGATGGTTGTTAGCTCACCAACGCCCACAAGTGGAGAAATAAGCGCATCAGAAATAAACGCCCCAATGAGTAAAAAGAATAACGGCACTAAATATACAATAGCAGCGGACTGAAGTAGGTTCTTTTCAGGTAAACCTATTTCTACCATTTGACCAATGGTTAATTTTTTATCGGTATGAAAAGCCCAGTGATGCACCTTTCCTGGAAGTACCTTTGATACAATACCTGTGCCACAAGAATCTTTCGATGAACAATGGTTACAACTGCTTTTCTGCTGGCAACCAACAACAACTATGTCATCTTGAATATCAAGTACTGTCGCTAACGCTGTCATCATAGGCGTTATTTATCCTCATTTTTTAATACAGAGGGACGAAAAACAATGGAATCAGCGATACGTTTTGCTGTAACTACAGGAATATCGCCAACGACACTAATTTCATAATCCCCTTGTATATAGCTATACAATGAACGTCGCCCTTGGCGTACTGATTGTTCTTTTTGACTTAATTCATCGGCTTCTGAAATATACACGGAGAAATTAAATAACCCATCGGTATACATTTGGCTTTCAACTGCTCGTTGATTCATAGCAAGACGATAGCGATTGAAATGAATTGCTTTAAAGCCGCTAGGCAGCCACTTTATCGACCAGGCTGCTTCTTCTTGTGTCGTAGGTGGTAACGGCAATACTTTAGGTAACTCTACCTCACCTAAACGCTGATTCATAAATCCTGCAATTTGATCATTAACGGTGTAAGAAACCACTCTATATTGCTCAATAATGTCGCCATCTCTACTCACTAAATCAGTACGTAACGGCAACTTGCTTCGCTCATCAATCCACACAATATAAGAATAACGATTTCCATCCTTTGAAACGATGCGAACCACTTGTGAAGGAGACCCTGCCTCTCTTGCTCTACCCATTGATACAAAATCATAATATTGTTTTAAAAGAGGCAATTCTTTATGTAAAAGAGGGATAATAGGAGCAACAATAGATTCAGCTTGAATAGAAAAAGGTTTACTGCCTTGCTCTAAATAAGTGATTTCTTCATTTCTACGAATCACTTCGCGCATTGAACCACTTAAATAAACAAGATGAGATAACGTCATATTCTCTAGATGAGAATGGCGATACATAAAAGGTTCAATACTGTTTTTCTTAACCAAAATATAAGAAAGCTCGTAATTTAGCTTATGACTCGCCTCTCCCATTTGATGCAACAAAGCCTCAGCAGAAGGCGTTTCTTCTGCTGAGGCTGTTATTGGAAAGAAGCTGATCAAAGCGATAAAGCCGATCAGGATACGTTTCATTATTCTGCCAATGTTGTATTTTGCTCGAGTAAATCACGGTCAATCGAACCATCATGAGCGTTCAATCGTAGTTGTAATTCATAATCTTGCAGCATTGCATTTATACGCTTACGCTGCTCCATGACATCTGCTTCTGTCGAGGTTTTATTTACTAGTGAGTCACGGGTTAAACTCACAGGCTCTGCCGTTCCACTAAATGGAATCGTATCAAGTACCTGAATGTCACCACTCGCAGGGATCGCATTGCTTTCTGAACCGTTATATTGTTGAACACCAACAATAACAACAAGAGAGAAACACGCAGCCATCGCAACTTGACTAAACTGAGTCAACCAACTTGGCATTGTCTTCTTTGCTTCACTTGGCGTAGGCTGAGAAGGCATGAATTCCGTTACCGTATCATTCAACTGGTGAGCAGGTTCATCCTCAAGAGCAAGAGCCACATTGGCGGCAATATCCCACTCTTGTGTTTCAGGTGTCTCGCCTCTCATTACATCACCAATTAAATGGTAATTTTTCCAGGTTTCTGCGCTTTCTGTTTGCGATAGGGATTCTATGAACGCATTGTCCATTTCCTCATTATCCATAAACGCTGAAATTTGTTCTTTATCAGTCATTGTCTTCACCGTTTGACCGTTGGAAATAATTAACGCTGCATCAGCGGTTGGATTTTTTTCTCAACTACTTCACGAGCTCGGAAGATACGCGAACGAACCGTACCTACCGGACACTCCATTACAGCAGCAATATCTTCATAACTTAAACCTTCTAGCTCTCGTAATGTTATTGCTGTTTTTAAATCTTCAGGTAAACCATCAATTGTCGAAAATACGATTTGTCGTAATTCCTCGGTTAATGATAAATTCTCTGGGTTAGTGACCTCTTTTAAGGCACTTGCCCCTTCATAATATTCTGCTTCTTCCGCATCAACATCAGATGCTGGCGGTCTGCGTCCTTGAGCGACAAGGTAGTTCTTCGCTGTATTCACTGCTATTCGATACAACCAAGTATAAAATGCACTGTCCCCACGAAAGGTTGGTAACGCACGATACGCTTTAATAAACGCTTCTTGCGCAACATCAGGTACATCACCACTGTTTTTTACATAACGAGCAACAAGACTACATACTTTGTTTTGATATTTAACTACCAAATGGTTAAAGGCTTGCTTGTCACCACGTTGAACACGCTCAATTAAAACTTGATCTGTTAACTGCTCACTCATTGGAGCGGGTACTCCCATGTTATTCTTCTTAGATGCGCATAAAGTTTAGATTACGCAAACAGCTGATAATAAATTCAGCTATACCACGATTAACTTGAGCACTATGTATGAGTTTCTAATCTTTAGAAAGTTCCGTCATTATTACATTTTTTTATCAATTTAATAGTTCAATGAGTAATTTAAGGCTTTTTTTAGCTTGTTTTTATCTCTCATTTTCACTTTTTTATTCTTGATATTTAAGATTCCACTTCAAAATATAACGCAACCACCTAGATTCTGGTAAAATGATCGGATTATCACAGGAAAATGATGAATATATGAACATAACCAATGAACACAGTTGCGACGTTTTAGTCATAGGCAGTGGTGCTGCTGGTCTTTCACTTGCACTTAGAGTCGCACCACATGGAAAGGTGATCGTTTTAAGTAAAGGTCCTCGTAATGAAGGCTCAACCTACTACGCTCAAGGCGGTATTGCAGCCGTATTTGATGAAAGTGATACGGTAGAATCTCATGTTGATGATACCTTAGTTGCTGGCGCACATATTTGTGACAAAGATGTTGTTACTTTTATTGCTGAAAATGCGAAACATTGCGTTCAATGGTTAATTGATGGCGGTGTTCCTTTTGATCACGATGATGAAAAAGAAACCGACATTACCGATCCAAAGTTTCATTTAACTCGTGAGGGTGGTCATAGCCATCGCCGTATTTTGCACGCAGCAGATGCTACCGGCAAAGCAATGCAAAACTCACTGCAAGAGAATGTTCTAAATCACCCCAACATCACTATTTTTGAACGTCACAATGCGCTCGACTTAATCACTGAAGATAAAGTTGGCGGAGAAGCAGATAAAGTTGTTGGTGCCTATATTTGGAACCGTGATGCCGAGCATGTTGAAACCGTTCGCGCTAAATTTGTTGTATTAGCAACAGGCGGCGCTTCTAAAGTTTACCAATATACTTCAAACCCTGACGTATCTTCAGGTGATGGTATCGCAATGGCTTGGCGTGCTGGTTGTCGAGTTGCGAACTTAGAGTTCAACCAATTTCACCCTACGTGCCTATTCCACCCTGACGCTCGCAATTTCCTAATGACAGAAGCACTTCGCGGTGAAGGCGCTTATTTGCGTCGTCCAGACGGCACACGTTTTATGCCTGACTTCGATGAGCGTGGTGAATTAGCACCTCGTGATGTCGTTGCTCGTGCTATCGACTTTGAAATGAAACGCCTAGGTGCAGACTGTATGTATTTAGACATCAGCCATAAACCTGAAGACTTCATTCATCACCATTTCCCTACCATTAATGAAAAACTGCTTTCATTTGGTATCGATATGACAAAAGAGCCTATCCCTATCGTGCCTGCTGCTCACTACACTTGTGGCGGTGTTATGGTTGATAAACAAGGCCAAACAGATATTGATGGTTTATTTGCAATTGGTGAAGTGAGTTATACTGGTCTTCATGGCGCAAACCGCTTAGCTTCTAACTCTCTACTAGAGTGCGTTGTTTATGCATGGTCTGCTGCTGAAAATATTATTAAAGACATGAATAACCGAGCTCTTCCTCCGTCATTACCGGCTTGGGATGAGAGTCAGGTTGAATGCTCAGATGAAGAAGTAGTAATCCAACATAACTGGCATGAACTACGTCTATTTATGTGGGATTACATGGGCATTGTTCGCACTGATAAACGTCTAGAGCGAGCACTTCGTCGTATTCAGTTATTAAAACAAGAAACCCATGATTACTACAGTAATTTCCGCGTGTCTAATAACTTGATCGAACTGCGAAACCTGCTTGATGTGTCTGAATTAATGGTTCGTTGTGCAATGGAGCGTAAAGAAAGCTGTGGTTTACATTACACACTAGATTACCCAGAAGCGCTTGAGGAGTCCGGTCCTACAATTTTAGTGCCTAAGAATTTCAACTAATTTTCGCTTTCATTTGTTGGTCTCTATTCTAAACCTAGAAATAGAATAGAGATCATCTTAATAAAACCGCTAATTGATGCTGCTCATCTTCATTTATTGCATCCTTAAATAAATAAAAATACTGCTTGGTATATTCATTTTCCGCATAAAAAACACTCATACTTCGACTTATCCAAAATACTCGTTTAATAATCCAATCTCTATGATCATCAGACGCTTTGATTACAAAAGTATAATCGCCTTGCAACTCTAATAATTGATGATAAATAGATGTAATATGCTGATGAATAAAATAAAAGAGGAGAGGTAATAAAGGAAATGGAATTATATCCATTAACATTACCGCCCATCCCAAGTAGATATAACTACCATACAATGTGAGATAGGCGATATAGGAAAAGTGGAGCGTAAACTTAACGGAGTTTGCTGAGGTTGTGCTCAACGATCTTATCTACCATAGATGCATGACCTAGGTTATCACTGCGTCCGTGCCCCATGATCCAAGTAAATAAATCTGGATCATCACTTTCTAACAATGAAACAAAATTCTGTTGCTCAGCTTCTGTTAGCTCTTCAAAACATTCGTCAAAAAATGGCATAATTACCACATCTAATTCTAGCATCCCACGACGGCAAGCCCACTTTACTCGTGCTTTTTCTTCGACACTGTACATACGGTCCTCTAGCTTAAAAATAGAAATAACTGACCGGAGTTTATCAGTCTATTTCTATGACAACCATGATCTAAAGTCACAAGATGAAGAAGATGAGACATAAAACTACTTGTTTCTTTTTACTGACATTTAAAATCTAGGCATTTACTATAAAGGGATAACCTAACTGGATAAGAATTTCATGATGAGTACTGTTTTCTCTACGTTATCGCTAAACCTAAACGATCCCTTACCAAGCTTTGCTATTTCAGAATTAACTGATTGGGCATTAATAACTATGGTAGGTAACGATAAAAAATCCTACTTACACGGGCAAGTAACCTGTGATGTTGTTGCTTTAACACAAGGCGAGATTACCTTTGGCGGTCACTGTGATGCAAAGGGAAAATTATGGAGTATATTTCAACTGTTTCACTACAATGACGGTTATGCCTTACTTCAACGCAAAAGTGCTATTGAAACTGAATTAACAGAAATCAAAAAATACGCCGTATTTTCTAAAGTTGATATTGAAATCAGCAACGAAGTATTACTTGGCTTAACTGGCGCTGCGGCTGAAGAGTGGATTAACGAGCAAACTGACTCACAAGAAAGTGTCCGCACTTGTAACTTTGGTACTTTCGCTAAAATTGGAAAGCTACAGTGGTTATTGGTAACGACAAGTGAACATAAAGACACCTTAATGTCATCGTTAACTCAAGCGACATTATGTGATGAGTCATTATGGGAGCTTTATACCATTCAACAAGCTCACCCTCAAATTGATGCAGCACTAAGTAATGAGCATATTCCTCAAGCATTAAACCTACAAGCCATTGACGGGATCAGTTTCAAAAAAGGCTGCTATACAGGTCAAGAAACCGTAGCAAGAGCAAAATACCGCGGTATGAATAAACGAGCTATGTATTTAGTTGCAGGGCAATCAGAACAAGCCCCCGTTGCTGGCGATGCGATTGAGCGCAGTGTCGGTGAGAACTGGCGTAAAGGCGGAACCATTGTTTCTTCTTTCCGATATCAAGATGGACATACTTTAGCTTTAGCTATTCTCCCTAATGATCTTGATAGTGACACTCAATTTAAACTTCAAGATGCGATTTGGGAAAAAATGCCACTTCCTTACTCTCTTGACGATGAGTAACTCAACACCATAAACAAGAAGGGTCTGCAAAAAATTGCAGACCCACTTCCTAAATTCCCTTTCTTAAATTAATAATCCAATTAGGCACAACAATTCTGTGTCGAAGGTAAGATTAAGTTTCATCGTTACATTTCCAACCTTGACCTCAAACGCAGATATCAATAACAAACTTTGAATTTTTATTTATTTTAAGTGAATAAGTAGCAAGTCATTTATTATTTAGCTATCTTTACAGTGTTCTTTTCTTAAAAAAGAGCGCATAAATTGTTTAACTCCAAACAATTTAATTCAATATACCTATATATATTGAATATGCATCTGTGACTGTTTGCCCGAATTTATTCGGGCTTTTTTTTATTCATGCCCACTGAATAACAGTATTTAATATTAGATAAAGATCAAATTTAAAACGATAAAAGTACAAAAACTGATTCAACCATCACTCTATTCTATATTTGTAACGCTACCTTCATCTTTTCTGTTTTATAATACAACCAAAGCACATTACGAGCTTTGTTGTATTAATCACAAAAGGACAAGGTGATGCGATTTTTTAAGCACTATGCACCAAGCATGATTGCTAAACATATTAGTCGACTGTTTAATGGGAAAATTCATATTCATGGTATTGGTGAGTTTCGATTTGAAGAAGGAAAGTTAATCGTTCCCTCTCAAGCAGAAAGAGCGCAATATCGAATGATAAAAGAGATTAACTTGGAAGTTGCTCGGTTACGACTTTCTTATTAATAGCCTCAAACTGACTATGTAAAATCGATACGAATAAAAAAAGGTAGCTGTGGCTACCTTTTTTAATGCTTATTTTTTACGGTATTATACCATTCTGGATAAGTCGTTGTTCAGATAATTGCGTAGGAAAAATCGATTAGAGCAAGGCATAAATTGCAGTAACTAGTGGATCTAATTACAAAATTTATAACGAAGATATAATCGATTTTAACAAGCAATAATGATCAAATACTTATGTAGATTGGTATTATTTATGCTTTATGTTGAGCCATTTTTGGTTGTCGCCCTGATAAGCCTAAGGCGCGTTTAAGACATTCATCTTTAACTGGCGTAACCTCATTAGTTAGAGACATTCCTATCCCCCTCACTAATTTCTTAATTGGATTAGAACCAGAAAAAAGAGCCTTAAAGCTTTGCATCGACGCTATCATTTGTGCCGCTTCCGCTTTTCTCCAGCGCTCAAATGGGCGTAAATTGGTTTTTAACCCAATATCTTTACCCTCTTGATGTAGCTCTATAATCGTTTCAGCTAATGCTGCGGCGTCGGCTAAACCAAGGTTTACTCCTTGCCCTGCTAATGGATGAATCGTATGAGCCGCATCACCGACTAATACAACGCGATCTTTTACAAAATCTTTGGCATAACGCATTTTTAAAGGGAAGACTTGTCTCTCTCCTTCGACACGGCATAGGCCTAGTTGGTTATCAAACGCTGCAGTCAATTGCTTATTAAATTCGTCTTCTGGCATTGAAACTAAGTTTTCTGCATTAAGAGGATCGAGTGACCAAACAATTGAACTCAAATTACTTTCACTCAATGGGAGAAAAGCTAATGGACCTTCTGGTCTAAAAATTTGACGAGCCGTTTCTGTGTGGTTTTCTACGGTTCGTATATTGGCAACTAAAGCACTGTGTCCATAATCCCAATGAGTGAGTGGGATATTAACTTGATTACGTAACCAAGAGTTTGCGCCATCAGCACCGACCACTAATTTAGCCGTAATTGCTTTGCCTGATTCTAAATTTAACCACGCTTCACTCTCACCAAACATAATGCCACTACAACGCTCTGGTGCCAGTAACGTTACATTTTCTTGTTTAGAAACCATATCTAACAAAGAAAGTTGAATCACTCGGTTTTCAACAATATGCCCTAGGTTTCGTTGTGCAATTTGTTCTGCTTCAAAATCAATACGAGCAAAGCTGTCTTGCTCCCATACTGTCATTGAACGGTAAGGAGCGGCTCTACGAGAGGTGATCCCCTGCCATGCACCAACATTATCTAAAATATATTCACTTGCTCGACTGATTGCTGATACACGAACATCTGGTAAGTCAGTTAGATCAGTGTCTGGTAATTGACTTTCAATGACCGCGATTCTTAATCCACTGCTCTCTAATGCAGCAGCAACGGTCAAACCAACCATGCCACCACCAATAATCGCAACATCTACACTTTGCATCATAATTATCTATTCACTCTGCCCATAGCTCGTAACGTTAAGGGCTTTAAAAAAGCACGAAAAGTATCAACTGCACACAAACTGACATTTCTTCCTATCACCATAGGAAATGCATTATTTGCAAAAATAGACACCAATCCTGCAGTCATGGTTATTGTTTGTTGTTGATCTGGCTGACGGCGTTTTTGATACGCAGACAACACTGAATATTCGCCAATATCATTACCTGCTTGATTTGCTAGGGTAATACAATCTGCCAATGAGAATACGTCTCTTATTCCTAAATTAAAACCTTGACCAGCAATTGGATGCAATGTTTGAGCAGCATTACCAATAGCAGCAAAACGGTGTGATATATGTTGTTTTTGACGACGTAACCACAATGGGTAATGCGCTCGTTGCCCCGTTTTAGTCAACTGACCTAAACGCCAGCCAAAAGCCTGTTGTAAATGCGCTAGAAACGTATCGTCATCATATCCAAGTATTTGTTGCGACTCTTCAGGGCTCACACACCACACTAAAGAACTGCGCCCTTGAGACATTGGAAGTAAGGCTAATGGTCCATGCTCAGTAAAGCGTTCAAATGCCTTACCTTGCGGATGAATATCCGTCGTGATGTTTGCAATAATGGCTACTTGTTCAAAGTCATCATTCAGACTCTCTATATTCATGCTTTTGCACGTTTTTGATTCCGCGCCATCAGCGGCAATAACTAAGGATGTTGAAATCTGTTCACCTGTCGATAAAGTGATTTTAGATAATGATTGTTCCCTATCAATGCCTAAGACCGAGGCAGGACAAATAAGCTCAATATGAGGTGAAATTTCAAGTTTTTGATGATAAAAACGACCGACATCGGCTAACTCAACCACATAACCTAATGCATCAACATTAAGCTCTTTAGCGGTTAATTCCGTCAACCCCATATGATGTCGATCTGACACATGAATATGATCAATTGGCGTTGAAAATGATGCGATACCTGACCAAAGACCAATATCTTGCAGTAGCTGAGTCGTTCCACTTGAAAGAGCAATACTTCTCGAATCATAACCTGGATGTTGATCTAACTTTGGCTCAACCGCTTCAATGACGGCGATTGACAATGTCTCTTGGTTCATTTTCTCTAGGGCCAAAGCGAGTGTTGCTCCAGCCATCGCTCCGCCCACGATCACTACATCATAATGTGTCATAGCATTATCCATTAATGTACGGTTTTAGAGCTGTCTTTATGTACTCGTTGCCCTAGTTCAGCATGAATCGTTAGTACACAAATACGAACATGTTCTAAGACTTGCTCAAATAAGGCTTCTTGTTCTTCCAGATCATCATCTTCATCAATGCCTAGGCGAGCAATTTCTTCTAAATCTAACAAGGCTTCTTTTAATGATTCTGATGCTTTGTCCATTTTTAGCTCAACTAAGCCTAACCCTGAGATAAAATGATTTACCCACTCACTTAGTCCATCAGCTCGATTCATTAATGTTTCAGTGTCATCTGGGATCAACATTTCTAACACAATTACGTCAGACGTTAATTCAGAAACCGTTGATTGAAATACCTGCTCACCCATTTTAATTGCACTATCAGGCCAGCCCATGCCTTCATTTGTGTAATCATAAATTAACGGCTTCCATGTTTGATCGTCTAGTGGCAAACCACCACTTACCATTCCGACAAGTAGGCCATGCAACTCTGATGGGGTAACCGCTAATCCGCTGTCCTTTAGCGCTGACTCTACAGCTAGGAATGTTGGCATTTTTATTTCACTCATAGTAAAACGATCTCTGAATTTATAATCAATAACACAATGCTACCACTTTGCGCATTTTCAGAAAACTCACGATCTCTCGCAATTGAGTATCTTTTCATCAGATTGTTGTTTTATTAAGAATATAGTTAACCCTCATCAACAAAGAGAGGGGAAATACTTGAATCTTATTACGGCATTTCTTATAGTTTCATTCACTTATCACTATTCCCTTTTCTGAATGGTGTAATTCTATTGTTTAACGATGAGTAATGTATTGATGACAAGCCAAGCCGTGCAAGTCCAAATATTAGGACGAGCCATCAAGGTTAACTGCCCTGCTGGTCAAGAAGCTGCATTGAAAGAAGCAGCGAAAGATTTGGATAACCGAGTAAATGAGCTATCTGAACGAACTAAAGTAACCAATACAGAACAGCTATTAACTATTACATCATTAAATATATGCTATGAATTACATATGGCGAAAAAAGAGGCAAGTAAACACTCTTCTGATGTTTATGAGCGTATGGGATTACTTGCTAATGCATTAGAAGCAGCGATTTCTACAGTTAAGCCTAGCCAAACAGAGGAAAGTACGGCAGAATAGAAATATCGCTAAGGATAGCAAAAGAATAAAATTTACCCTGGAGTGTTTGTAGGCGGATCTATGTCCCTGAGCCGATAAGCACAAATTAGGGTTAGTATTTGTTTACTACTGAGCATGCTCGGCTCGTACTGAGAAGCCTACGGTGAACCTTGCTGATCCGCCTTGAACCTAGGGTTCAAGGGCTACGACCACTACGGCACTTTGGGGTATTCCATGACATCTCGTCGACGCATTCGACAATCGATACGTCAACTTCGTAACACCTTATCTCCTACAGAACAATCACAAGCTGCTGACGCGCTTGTCCTTCAATGTGCTACCAACCCTATAATTCAAAAAGCAAATACGATAGCTGTATATTTATCATCTGATGGTGAAGTTGATACTGACCCACTCATTCAATGGTTATGGCAACAAGGTAAGCAAGTTTCTTTGCCTGTTATACACCCTTTTGCAAAGGGTCATTTATTGTTTCTTGAGTACACAAAAACAACCCCACTCATTCATAATAAATACCAAATACTTGAACCAAAATTAGATAAAACAAAAATCGTACCGACCTCAGAGCTGGATCTTATTTTGACCCCATTGGTGGCTTTTGATCATACCGGTAACCGTCTAGGCATGGGGGGAGGATATTATGATCGAACCCTCTCTCGTTGGCACACTGACCAGCAAGGGCCAATGCCAATAGGTTTATCTCATTCCTGCCAGCAAGTACCACTATTGCCGATCGAATCTTGGGATGTACCACTACCTCAAATCATCACCCCTAAAAAAACATGGTTCTGGTAAACCCCAACCGAAATCGTTTGCTTTGACTGTATTTCCTTCAATTTTTGCTCTTTTCTGACTTATTTTTTCTGACGAAGAAAAAACAGTGCGTTATAATCACGCCGCTTTCATTTGAAGACTATTATTTCATTAGGAGAATGTCATGACTCAAGACGAGATGAAAAAAGCAGCTGGTTGGGCAGCGTTAGAATACGTAGAAGCTGGCAGCATTGTTGGTGTAGGTACAGGATCAACAGTAAATCACTTCATCGACGCGCTTGCGACAATGAAAGGCAAAATCAAAGGGGCAGTATCAAGCTCTGTTGCTTCAACAGAAAAACTTAAAGAGCTGGGCATTGAGGTTTTTGACTGTAATGATGTTGCAGGTCTTGACGTTTATGTTGATGGCGCTGATGAAATTAATGGTAAAAACGAGATGATTAAAGGTGGCGGTGCTGCTCTTACTCGTGAAAAAATCGTTGCTGCTATCTCTGATAAGTTTATTTGTATTGTCGACGACACAAAACAAGTTGATGTATTAGGTGCCTTCCCGCTTCCTGTTGAAGTTATTCCAATGGCTCGCTCTTACGTTGCTCGTGAATTAGTAAAACTAGGTGGAGATCCTGCATACCGTCATGGTGTAACCACTGATAACGGTAACGTGATCTTAGATGTTCATGGTATGAAAATTACTGATGCGAAAGAGTTAGAAGATAAAATCAATGCATTACCAGGTGTGGTAACGGTTGGTCTATTCGCTCATCGCGGTGCAGATGTCCTATTAGTAGGCGCTCCTGAAGGCGTTAAAAAGTTCGATTAAGTTTCTTTTTTGTCTTAATGCTCCCACCAATCGGGCGTTAAAAATGTCATTTGATTACAAACGGTGCTCATTAGCACCGTTTTTTATTAACTATTCCGTAATTTTCTTACCCAAACTGATTATTTTTTGATACTTTATAATCATTGAACATAAACTTCCCATCATAAATTTGTTTTTAAGGATAAGAACGACCATGGCAAAAGTATCTCTGGAAAAAGAAAAAATAAAAATTCTTCTTTTAGAAGGGTTGCACCCATCTTGTGTTGAAGTTTTTCAGGCTGATGGCTATACAAACATCGAATATCATAAGGGATCGTTGTCAGAAGAGGATCTTCTTGAGGCAGTAAAAGATGTTCACTTTATTGGTCTTCGCTCACGCACTCAATTAACTCAAGAAGTGTTTGATGCCGCAAACAAGTTAGTTGCCGTCGGTTGTTTCTGTATCGGAACGAACCAAGTGAACTTAACGGCCGCTGCAAAACGCGGTATTCCAGTATTTAATGCCCCTTTCTCTAACACTCGAAGTGTTGCTGAGCTTGTTTTAGGGCAAATCCTATTACTCCTGCGTGGTATCCCTGAGAAAAATGCGTTAGCTCATCGTGGTATCTGGAAAAAAAGTGCCGATGCTTCTTTTGAAGCAAGAGGCAAACGTTTGGGTATCATAGGTTATGGACATATCGGTACACAATTAGGTATTTTAGCTGAAAACTTAGGTATGCGAGTCTATTACTACGATATAGAAAACAAGCTATCGCTAGGTAATGCAACTCAGATCCAAACCATGAGTGAGCTATTAAATAAATGTGACGTTATCTCTCTTCATGTTCCAGAAACACTAGGAACAAAAGACATGATGGGAGCTGAAGAGTTTGCCCGTATGAAGCCAGGTGCTATCTTTATCAATGCCGCTCGTGGCACTGTCGTTAAGATCCCTGACTTATGCGATGCATTAGAGTCTGGTCATTTAGGTGGTGCAGCTATCGATGTATTCCCTGTGGAGCCTAAAACAAACGCAGACCCATTCGAATCGCCATTACAAAAGTTTGATAATGTTATTCTTACTCCACATGTCGGAGGCTCGACTCAAGAGGCTCAAGAAAACATCGGCGTTGAAGTCGCAGGGAAACTCACTAAATACTCTGATAATGGTTCAACATTGTCATCAGTAAACTTCCCTGAAGTCTCTCTTCCTGAACATACTGATACGTCTCGTTTGCTTCATATCCATGAGAACCGTCCAGGTATTCTAACTCAGATAAACAGCATTTTTGCTGATGAAGGGATTAACATTGCCGCTCAATACCTACAAACATCTGCGGATATGGGCTATGTCGTAATTGATGTTGAAACCGCTCGTTCTGAAGAAGCATTAGTTAAGCTAAAAGCTATTGAAGGCACAATCCGCGCTCGAATCCTACACTAACATCACTAAAAAAGGGGTTACCACGCGGTAACCCCTTTTTTATTTTTCTGCTCTATATTTTTCTGAGCTTAAGCAACTATTCCTTTAGTCGATAAACAACAGACACTGAATCTGAAATCACCATTTGGTTATCTTGGTAGCTTTCTGCAACATTAGAAGCTGCATCCATTCTCATGCTTTTCATTAAGACTGGTTGGCTGTAGTTGTTGCGATAAGAAACCTTCCATACCCCTTTAACTTCACTGCCAAAACCTTTTGCTAATGATGTTGCTTTTTCATTGGCATCTTTAATTGCCTCTAAACGTGCCGCTTCAATGTATTCTTTCTCTTTACTTGTCTTTAATTCAATATGATTAATACGATTGATGCCATCACCTAGCGCTTTATCAAGGTATCCATTTAACTTATTTAAATCCATTACCGTAACCGTAATATTACGAATAGCTTTATACCCAACAAGCTCTGGTTTTTTTCCTTTTGGATAACGATACTCTGGTGTTAAGCGAATATTTCCACTGTTAATATTTTCACGTTTCACACCTTGTACTTCTAAACGAGCAAGAAAACTCGTCACGGCTTTATCTGCTGCTTGCTTTGCTTTTTCTGCGGTTGCTTTACTTTCTACTACATCAACTGAAAACTGCGCCATATCTGGCACAACAAGCACCTCTCCTGTACCTAATACTTCAAGATGAGGAAAATCGGGTGATGAAGCAAAAGCCATTGGCGTTAAACAAGCCGATAAACATAAAGCACTGATTATTTTTTTCATGGTTAATATCTCAAAGTAACATCATAGGGTTATGACTATAGGAACAATAAATAATTCCCTTAGCCAACCAAAGTTCCATTCAAAAAAAATGCTACCCGAAGGCAGCATTTCATGTATTGATTTAAGTAAACCTTAGTCTACTTTATTTAAATGCACATCCATTTGTGGGAATGGGATCTCAATACCTTCATTATCAAGACCCTCTTTAATCGCTTGAAGTGTATCAAAGTAAACATCCCAATATTGTTCTGTTTTACACCAAGGACGAACAACAAAGTTTACTGATGAATCAGCAAGAGCAACAACACCCACGGTTGGTGCCGGTGTTTTAAGTACACGCTCATCAGATTCAAGAACTTTAGTAATCACTTCTTTTGTTTTCTTCAGGTCAGCACTGTAAGACACACCAATCACATGGTCTACACGACGAGTAGCATGACGTGAATAGTTAGTGATTGGGCTGCCGATAACGCCACCATTTGGCACTACAACCATTTTATTATCTGGTGTAGTTAGAATTGTTTGGAAAATTTGAATTGAATCAACAGAACCTGCAACGCCACCAATCTCAACATAATCGCCAGACTTAAATGGACGGAATGCTACGATTAATACACCTGCTGCAAAGTTTGATAATGAACCTTGAAGCGCAAGGCCTACCGCTAAACCGGCTGCACCAATAACAGCAACAACAGAAGCGGTTTGAACACCAACTTTACCTAGTGCTGCAATTAAAACGATGATGAATAAAAGGTAACGAACTAGCGTATGAACAAAGTCGACAACGGCCTTATCCATTTTCTTTTTCTGAAGAGCCTTACTTACACCACCTGCGATTTTCTTAACGATAATATTACCGATAAAAAGGATCGCCAATGCCGAAATAATATTTACCCCATACGTGATAAATAGCTCTGAATTGTCTGTTAACCAATGCTCTAAATTAGCCACACCTGTGGTAGCTAAATCAGTGACTGCACCTTGATCTGCCATGTAATTTGTCCTTTATAGTTATTCTCAGTATAAATTGAGATGATTGCCATATATTGACGATTTATACCAATTCTAACACTATCAGCGTTAGCTTGATGTAAAATCCCTTTCTAAAATACACTTTTCTCTTTCGATTCTCTTCAGTAAGAAAGAAAAACAACCTGAATTACAATAACCTACCCAACACTAGCAGATTAAATTATCCTGACTACATTTTACTTACAAAAATAATACATTCAACTGTCGTGACGTAATTATTTTTGTTGCTCTTCTCTTTTGAAAACAAATTCACTTTCTGTTGATTCTGCGTCTACAAAGTAATAACCCGCAACACTAAACTCTTTAAGCTCTTCTTTGCTTTTTACCCTGTTTTCAATAATAAAACGAGCCATTAAGCCTCGCGCTTTTTTGGCATAAAAGCTGATAATTTTATATTGTCCATTTTTGCAATCTTTAAAGACCGGGGTTATCACCTTTGCAGCTAATGCTTTTGGTTTTACCGCTTTAAAATATTCATTTGAGGCTAAGTTCACTAAAACATCATCACCTTGTGCTTTCAACACTTGGTTTAATTGCTCTGTAATTTTATTCCCCCAAAACTGATACAAATTACTGCCACGACCATTCGCTAGCTTTGTTCCCATCTCCAAGCGATAAGGTTGCATAAGATCCAATGGTTTCAATAGCCCATACAACCCAGATAACATACGTAAATGCGCTTGAGCAAACTCGATATCACTCTCCGTTAGGCTGTTTGCATCTAACCCAGTATAGACATCACCTTTAAATGCAAATAGGGCCTGACGAGCATTATCTTGAGTAAACGTCGTTGACCACTCTTCAAAACGCACCGCATTTAAACTTGCAATTTTGTCACTCACCTTCATTAAGCCGGAGATATCTAATGGCGTTAATTGTTTACATACCTCTACAAGCTCAGCTGAATCAGCAATAAAGTCAGGTTGAGTAAAGGTTTTAACGGGTAATGGCGTTTCGTAATCCAGTGTTTTCGCAGGTGAAACAACAATAAGCATGAGCAAGATATCCTATGTATTTTTATATACTAAGATAGTAACTATTCAGATATAAAAAAGCCACGCTAGCTTACGTGGCTTTGTCTATTTCTTTGATGGATAAAACAAATGATTATTTTTGTTCTTTTGTATTATCCCAAATACCTTCTTCTAGCTGCGAGTGTAGCTCTGGATAATCTTTACTATCAAAGGTAGGTACTTTACCCGCTGCCAACTGCTTATTATAATCTTTAGCTAGCTTTATTACCGTGCCAGATAGTAATGAAATAGCGATTAAGTTAACAATAGCCATTAGTCCCATTGATACATCAGCAAGTGCCCATACCGTTGGTAGTGAAGATAAAGCACCAAACATAACCATTCCCAATACAATGACACGGAATATGCCAATACCTGCTTTGTGATTATGTTCTAGAAAAATCAAGTTTGTTTCCGCATACGAATAGTTTGCGATAATTGACGTAAATGCAAAGAAGAAAATCGCAATAGCAACAAAAATTCCGCCCCAATCACCCACTTGACTCGTTAGAGCTAATTGAGTGAGCTCTATCCCTGTCACTTCACCATGCGGCACATATTCGCCAGACATTAAGATTATTGCGACGGTTGCAGAACAAATAACAATCGTATCCATAAATACGCCAAGCATTTGAACATAACCTTGAGATGCTGGGTGCGGTGGATATGGTGTCGCCGAAGCTGCAGCATTAGGTGCAGATCCCATCCCCGCCTCATTCGAGAACAAACCACGTTTAATGCCATTAATCATTGCTTGGGCAATCGCGTAGCCTAAACCACCAGCAGCGGCCTCTTGAAGGCCAAACGCACTTTTGAAAATTAAAGCAATAACGCCTGGTAATTTTTCGATATTGGTTAGCATAATAAACAATGCTATTGCCAAATACGCCAAAGCCATAACTGGAACAACAATTTCAGCGGTTCTTGCTATCGTTCTAAAGCCACCAAAAATAACAACCGCAGAGATAATAACAATCGCAATACCAACATAGAGAGGTTCCCAACCAAACGCCGTTTGCATTGCACCTACAATGGAGTTGGCTTGTACCGCATTAAAAACTAAACCAAACGCAATAATTAAAAAGATAGAGAATAAAACGCCCATCCAGCGCATTCCTAATCCCTTCTCCATATAATAAGCAGGACCACCACGGTAGTTACCATCGTCATCTTTAGTTTTATATAATTGAGCTAATGTACTTTCTGCAAAAGAGGTTGCCATACCTAACATAGCAATTAACCACATCCAGAAAATGGCACCAGGGCCACCAGCAGTTAACGCCACAGCGACACCTGCCATATTACCAGTACCGACACGGGCGGCTAAACTAGTACACAAGGCTTGAAATGATGAAATCCCAGATGGATCTGATTTTCTACTGTTTTTCAAAACCGAAAACATATGACCAAAATGGCGGAATTGAATGAACCCTAAACGAACAGTAAAATAAATACCAATAGCGACTAATAAATAGACCAATACTGAACCCCATAATAGGTCATTCAGTAAGTTAATAAGACTTGTCACACTTCCCTCTCAATTACGTCAATAATTTATGATTGCACACACTTATCACTATAAGTGCCCCTACTAATCTTCCTTGTTATTGTCGATTATTTATTTGGATATGATGAAGAGTTAACTCTGCACAGTGCAACTCTATTCAGTTATTAGCAGTAAATCTAAATATTTACTCATCCAATAAGATTAGCGGGCTGAATGATGCTCAGTATTTACTAAAAAATCAATAAAAAACAAATGTTGTAGTTATGACACTTTTTCTACAACCTTGGACTTGCCGTTCATTTTCACAACATAAAAAATCATACTATTGACATTTAAATCAATGCAAAAACATCAACAAATAATAATTCACATTGTTTACGTTATGAAAATACGCTTCCACAGCCATAGAAAACAGTAAGATATCAACGTTGCTCATCCTCTCTATTTTTACTTAAGTAAATAATAAGCATCTCAACCCTTAGCAAGGTAATAGACTAAAAAACCAATAAAAAAAAGAACCTACATTAACAAAAGTTAAACAAAAAAATATACTTTTATTCCGTATGGAATAGATTAATAAAAGGTTGTTAGGCGTTATTAATTAAAATTAAAGTCATTTTAGTGACCGTTATCTCACAAAAATTTCATTAAAAAGAAACAAATGAGAAACAGTTCAAGGTCATAATCGACACTCTGTGATATTTAATAACACACGATGGTAGATAACTTACTCTTTGTAATGATTCATTATTTTATAAAACGAGGTGCTTATGGATGGGTACACATTAAATGATTTATTAGCTACAAAAACATCAACAACTAAAAAGAAGCCAAAAAAACGTTTATGGCGAGAAATTGAAGCATTTCAAGATCGTCGTCAGCTATTACATGAATTAAGAGAACTCGATCCTTCATTCAAAGGAAGCATTGATGAGGCTTTCTTCAAATAAGACATCACATTAAATCACTAAACAAAAAGGAGAGTACGGAACTCTCCTTTTTAATTGACAACAAACCTATCTTACCTTTTCAGCAAGCACTAAATAACGTTTATCAATTATGTTACCAAATACGGGATCTTCTTCTTCAATCCAACTCCTTTCTAATTCCTCCCAATCGTTGGTGGTCAGGTGTGCTTTAAGAAAAGGTAAGATCTCTTTTTCTTCGAGTTCAAGGTGTTGTCGTACTCGAGAGGTAAATGCTTTTAAGTGCTCTTTAAAAATATCCTTGGGAACAATCGCATCATTTAAAATCATCTCAATCGTTATCGAGAAGGCTTCAGTGCTGTCTGATAATGTGTGATGCTCTTGCAGTAAGTTATCTAACCCTTCATGCTCACCATAATGATCAATATAATATTGATATATCATGTCCTCCTTAGGGTGATGCATCTTCTCTGCGACAGACGACAGATAACTAACACTTTCTCGGATCACATTATAATTAACGCTCTTTTCATCTTCTAGCCGAGACAGCTTACTCTCTAATAACTGAATGATACGATTAATATACCCATGCTCTTTATATATGCTTTCTATCAGCATCCTTTCCTCCCTACAGTCTCTTAATTTATTTAAGATAACTTAAGTGTATATCACTGAGATAAGAGCACAGGATTTAGTTCAAAATTCATACAGCAAACTTATGAAACTGAATGCCAATTGATCTCTGCTAACTTTTTTGATTTAAGTAATTCATTCACTTTTGAGAAATGTTTACAACCAAAAAAACCACGATGAGCTGACAACGGAGAGGGATGAGGTGCTTTTAAAATAGAGTGGCGTTCCTTATCTATATTCCCACCTTTCTTTTGAGCATGAGCTCCCCATAATAAGAAGATTACACCTTCTCTATGTAAGTTCAGCTGCTCTATGATGCTATCTGTGAATGTTTCCCAGCCAAACTTAGCGTGAGAGTGCGCCTTGCTTTCTTCAACGGTTAATACTGTATTTAACAATAATACGCCTTGCTTAGCCCAACTCTCCAAGTAGCCATGTTCAGGAATAGTAAAATCACTAATATCTTCGGCTAATTCTTTATACATATTACGCAATGAAGGCGGCGTTTTTATCCCAGGCAATACAGAGAAAGAAAGACCATGTGCTTGCCCTTCACCATGATATGGATCTTGGCCCAGAATCACGACTTTAACCTCATTAAAAGCAGTTAAGTCAAAGGCAGTAAAAATATCTTTTTCTTGTGGGAAAACATTTTTGCCAAGCGCTCTCTCTCTATCAATCTTTGCCATCATAGATTGGTAGTAGGTTTTTTCTTTTTCAGCCGATAAAACCGAATTCCAGGTCACTGTCATTATGCCTTCTCGCTCAGTTTTCTTAATTGAGATATTTCATCTTTCCAAATTTCAGGATCAATTGTTTCTAATATAAGGGGGATATTATTGAATCGTTCATCTTGCATGATGTATTCAAAACAATCCCACCCGATAGTTCCTTGCCCTAAAGAATGGTGACGATCTACACGGCTTCCTAACTCAATTTTTGCATCGTTAATATGCATACCACGTAAATATTGGAAACCAACAATTCGCTCAAATTCAGCAAAGGTATGATCACAAGCTTCTTTCGATCCTAAGTCATAACCTGCCGCAAAGGTGTGACAAGTATCAAGACAAATTCCTACTCGTGTTTTATCTTCAACCAGATCGATTATTTGAGCTAAATGTTCAAATTTCCATCCTAGGTTTGTACCTTGACCTGCCGTATTTTCAATAACAGCAATCACATCAGGAACCGCTTGATGAGCTAAATTAATTGACTCAGAAATCAAAGCTAAACACTCATCTTCTGAAATTTTCTTTAAATGGCTTCCTGGGTGGAAATTTAATAACGTTAAACCAAGCTGATTACAGCGCTCCATCTCATCAATAAATGCCGCTCGAGATTTTTCTAACTTATCTTCTTCTGGAGCACCTAAATTAATAAGATAAGAGTCATGTGGTAAAATTTGATCACTTGAAAAACCAAAGCGCTTACAGTTTGCTTTAAAATCAGAGATAACTTTTCTTGTTAGTGGCTTGGCTGCCCATTGACGTTGATTCTTAGTGAATAGTGCGAATGCATTTGCTCCTATTTGATAGGCTCTCTTCGGTGCTTGATCAACCCCGCCGGCCGCAGATACGTGAGCTCCAATATATTTCATCTCTGTACTTTCCTTTCAAAATTAACGTCGTCACTATTATTACGGTAAACACTTTATTTGTCAGTATTTCTATCATTTTACTAAAATTGAACCTTTATTTTGGCACCAACATAAAAAAACATTTTGTAGTAATATTACAACAAAACAAAGGTATAACAATAAAGTGGTAGGCTGCATTTTTCGTGCTACAGACTAGCTATATGGTGCTTTATTGATTTAGAGCAAGGTTTATAAGATGAATTAATTATCACTTTTTGTAGTTTTTTGACCTATATCAATATACAAAGTAAGGGTATCATGTATATAATGTGACCCATAAGATATTTACAAAATAACCACAAAGTGGACTAGGAGAAAGTAAAATGATCACAGGTATCCAAATTACTAAAGCTGCAAATGACGATCTTCTTAACTCTATCTGGCTACTAGATAGCGAGAAAAACGAAGCACGTTGTGTTGTTGCAACAGCAGGTTTTGAAGCAGATCAAGTAATTGCAGCAAACGAGCTAGGCGAATACGAAAGCCGTGACGTTGCAATTGAAAAAGCACCAAAAATCGAAGGTGGTCAGCACCTAAATGTGAACGTTCTACAACGTGATACATTAGAAGATGCTGTTAAACACCCAGAGAACTACCCACAACTGACTATCCGTGTTTCTGGTTATGCTGTGCGTTTTAACTCTCTAACTACTGAACAACAAAAAGACGTTATCGCACGTACATTCACTGAAACTCTATAATTTTAGAGTGAATTGAATTCAATAAAAACGGCACTCATTGCTCATGAGTGCCGTTTTTTTATGCGTAAAAAGCACATCAATTAATTATGATGTGCTATTTGAGTTTTATTATTAATACTTTTGGTTACTGTACTTTACGAAGTACTGCTTTTAATGCATCAAAATCGTTAGCAAGATCTTCAGATAACAGCTCCATTGCATTATGTTTAGCTAATGGTGCAGGCAGTTCAAGATCACCACCTAAGATATCATCGACGACTTCTTTAAATTTCGCAGGATGTGCTGTACATAAGAAAAGCCCGGTTTCACCGTCATTAAGTTGCTCTTCAAGAATGCGATAAGCAATGGCACCATGTGGCTCACATAAATACCCTTCAGCATTCATTGCTTTTAATGTTTCAGCGCTTTGCTCATCCGTCACTGCACCTTTACCAAGCGTTTCTAAGCCCCAACCTAAACGCTGACATAGCTCTTCAATTCGAGGCCAGTTGTTTGGTTGGCTCACATCCATTGCATTGGAAATCGTTGGGATCGTCGTTTTTGGCTCCCACTTACCTGTTTCAAGGTAGCGCGGTACGGTGTCATTAACATTAGTTGCAGCAATAAAGCGCTTAACTGGTAAGCCTAATGATTTAGCTAACAGGCCTGCGGTTAAATTACCAAAATTACCGCTTGGTACTGAGATAACGACATCACTACGTTTTTCTTTTGGCAGTTGAGATACCGCTTCAAAGTAGTAACAAATTTGCGCCATTAGTCGGCTGATATTAATTGAGTTTGCTGAATTCAGTCCAACTTCTTTACGTAGCTCAGCGTCATCAAACGATTGTTTAACTAATGCCTGACAGTCATCAAAGTCACCATCAACGGCAACGGTATGAATATTCTTGCCTAGTGTACAAAATAACTTTTCTTGCAGCGGGCTGATCTTTCCTTTTGGATAAAGGATAACGACTTTAATGTTATCCATACCATAGAATGCGTGAGCAACGGCCGCACCTGTATCACCTGATGTCGCTGTTAGAATCGTAATTTGTTCATTACCTTCGGTCACCGCAGCTAAAGATTGCGCCATAAAACGACCACCAAAATCTTTAAACGCTAATGTCGGGCCATGAAATAATTCAAGCGCATAAACACCCTCTTTTACTGCATGAATTGGCGCAGGGAATTGAAACGCATTTTCGACCATACTTTTCACTGTATCTTGTGATAATTCCTCACCAATAAACGCAGATAAAATCTTAGTGCTACGAGGAATAAAATCTTCAGCTAGAAGCGCATCAACATCATCAAACTTAGGCAATTCTGATGGAAAAAATAGTCCTTGATTACGACCTAAACCTTGACGAACAGCTTGACCAAAAGAGACCTGTTCATCATTTTCTTTTATGTTATACAGCTTCATAGTTTACTTCCTGTTACTTGTGAGCCTTGCTTATCCAAACGACAAACATGGACAAATCCTTCATCATTTTGTACGTAGTTTTCTTGTAGCCAACGAGATACTCGCTCAGCGACGTCTTTATCTTTACAGATGCTAAACAGCGTTGGACCAGAACCTGAGATCCCAGTTGTCAGCGCTCCTGCTGAGGCTGCATATTCACGCGCTTTCGCAAAGTTAGGTAATAAGCGTTCACGATAGGGTTCAGCCACCACATCTTTAATCATTTTCGCAGCTAATTCAGGCTGCTTTGAATAACATGCATGAATAAAACCGGCTAAATTACGACCATGTGCTATCACATCTTGACGGCGGTATTGAGAAGGTAAAATCTCACGCGCTTCTGCTGTTGATACTTTAATTCCTGGGTATGCCATCACCCAATACCATTCATCAAAACACGGGACTTCTTGGCTGATAATACCTAACTCTTCAACCATTAATTGCAGACCACCAAGGTAACAAGGGGCAACATTATCATAATGAATACCACCTGATATCTGCCCTTCCATCTCACCCATTAATGCCAACACTTCCATGTCTGTTAATGGTTTATCATGAAATAAATTCAACGCATCTAATGCGGCTACAATCGAACAGGCGCTAGAACCAAGCCCAGAGCCAATTGGCATGTTCTTCTCAAGTACCATATGAATCGGTTTAAGTTCATTGCCTTTTTTTACAAGCTCTCTTGCAAATACACGCCAGCAATCATAAACAATATTTTCTTTTGGGTTCTCCGGTAACTTATCTACAAAGCTACCTGCGGTTGCTAAAGTGAAAGCTTCGGTTCCTAATTCAACTAAAACACGATCACCCAGTAATGTGCCATCAATAGGAGAAACGGCGGCACCTAATACATCAAAGCCTACACTTACATTACCAATTGATGCTGGAGCATAAACAACAACACTCATTTTTATACTCCTAATTTCCAACCAAGGGTACGCATTAAGTCCGAGAATACACCAGCTGCGGTAACTTCAGTACCAGCACCATAACCACGTAATACTAATGGAATTGGTTGGTAATAGCGGCTATAAAAAGCCAACGCATTCTCACCATCCTTGATTTTAAACATAGGATCATCACCATCAACAGCAGCAATACGTACCTTACATTTACCTTCTAGAATTTCACCAACATAGCGCAATACTTTACCTTCTGCTGCCGCTTTTGCTGACTCTTGAGCAAAATAAGCATCCGCTTCAGGAAGGCGAGCCATAAACTCATCAACTGTGCCAGAATCATCAAAACCTGGTGGCAGAGCTTGCTCAACTTCTACATCATCTAGCTCTATTTCAAGGCCGGATTCACGAGCAAGAATAAGCAACTTACGAGCGACATCCATACCTGAAAGATCATCACGAGGGTCAGGTTCAGTAAAGCCGTTTTGTTTTGCAACATTTGTTGCTTCGCTTAACGACATTCCTTCATCTAGCTTACCGAAGATATAAGATAAAGAGCCGGATAAAATACCATTGAACTTTTCAAGCTCATCACCTGCTGCAATGAGATTTTGCAAGTTCTCAATAACAGGTAGACCAGCACCTACTGTTGTTTCATACATAAATTTACGACGAGTACCGCGCGCTGCATTACGTAATTGATGGTAATACGCCATTGAGTCGGTATTGGCTTTTTTATTTGGCGTAATAACATGGAAACCAGCGGATAAGAAATCAACATACTGAGCTGCAATTCCATGGTCAGAAGTACAATCGACAATCACAGGGTTAATAATATGGTTACGTTGCACCAAAGCAATCAGTCGAGCTAAACTAAATTCTTCTGACGTATGACTCATACGATCACGCCAAGTATCTAGCGGAATACCTTTACTATCCAGCAATAAACCACGGCTATTTGCTAAACCGCAAACACGGATTTCAATGCCTTTCTCTGCAAGTTTTGGTTGCTGACGCTTAATCTGATCGACAAGTTCGCCACCAACGCCACCAACACCAACAACAAACACATCTAAAAAATGCTTACTATTAAATAAGTTTTCATGACAGGCTTTAATTGATTCAGAGATTTTATCTTCTGGAATAACAGCTGAAATTGCTCGCTCTGAAGAACCTTGTGCAATGGCAATAATATTAACGTTTACTTCAGTTAAAGAAGTAAAAAATTGAGATGCGACACCTTTAGATGTACGCATACCATCACCAACTAAGGTAACAATTGCTACGTTATCAGTGAATTCTACCGGCTCTAGTAAGCCATCTTTTAATTCAAGTTCAAACGCTTCTCTTAATACTTGCTCAGCCTTACATTTGTCTTCAGCTTCAATACAGAAACTGATGCTGTACTCTGAAGAGGATTGTGTAATAAGAACAATGGAGATACCAGAAGTAGACATCGCACCAAATACACGACTTGCCATGCCAACCATGCCCTTCATTCCCGGACCGCTAACATTAACCATTGTTAAGTTGTTTAGTGTTGTAATTCCTTTAATCGCAAGATTATCTTCGCCAGTATCCTGTCCAATTAAAGTACCAGGGCCTTGAGGGTTAAAACTGTTTTTAATCAAACAAGGAATATGGAATTGCGCAATAGGTGCGATTGTTTTTGGATGCAGAACAGAGGCACCAAAATAAGAGAGTTCCATTGCTTCTTGATAGCTTAATGATTTTAATAAACGTGCATCATCAACTAATCGAGGGTCACAATTATAGACACCGTCAACATCGGTCCAGATCTCACAACATTCAGCACGAAGACAGGCTGCAAGTACAGCTGCAGAATAATCTGAACCATTACGACCCAGAGTAACTAATTCACCTTTTGCATTACCCGCAGTAAAACCCGGCATAATGTTTACATGCCCAGAAGGCAAAGGTTCATTTTTAAAGTTGAGCGTTGAGATATCAACATCAACAGCACCTTCAAGAAAATCACCGCGAGCATATAGATATTTAACAGGGTCAATCAGACTTGCCGGTTGGCCTTTGGCCTCAAGCACCGCTTTCATTGTTACAATAGAAATGCGCTCGCCTTTACTGATAATTTTTGCGTATACGTTATCTGGACACATACCTAATAAGGTGATCCCATGGACGTATTGACGAAGTTGAGAAAGAGAGTCTTTTAGCTTGTTTTCAAGCGTTTTAAGATCAACTTGCGGAAGAGCGTTAGAAATACCATCAAATAACTGAATAAACGTAGATTCTAGCTCTGTAATCTGTAATTCTGCTTCTCCATTGCTAAGAACATTATCTACTACAGAAACTAATTTATTAGTCACTTTTCCTGGAGCTGATAACACAACTGAAACGTCTTGCTGTTGTGCATTATTGGCAATAATATCTGCGGCACGTAAAAAACGATCTGCATCGGCTAATGACGAACCACCAAACTTTAATACTCGCATTTCTATCCTCCCTAAAAACGAGTGTTACTGCAGTATCCTTACTGCTCTTAGCATAATAACCTTTTCGGTCAATAATGAAAGAATACAGTTAAGAATTAGTAACGAAATTGCAAAAAAAAACCCGCTCTGAAAATCAGGGCGGGCTTTTTAAAATACTTACGCGTATCAACCCACCCCAGCAACCATGGTGCCGGTAATTGTTGTGGTAATAATCATTGAGCTGATAGTAAACATATTATAAAAACTCTGAAATAAATGATTGCGATATACCATAACTACCTTACTTTCTGCTTACAAGTCAACCAAAAGTTTACTCATTCATTTAACAAAAGAAGAATATATCGCCTCAAGTTATTGAGTATTAAATATAAAATAAAATTTTATAGATTTAACTTCTGCAATTAAATTAACAACTCTTTACTCATCAAAACCCCATTAAGATCAGCATAAATATAATCACCAGGAGAAATGATCTGAGTATTAATAGTAACGGACACTTGTTTTTCTCCTGCTCCTCTTTTTTCTGTCTTAAATGGGGAGGCATTTAGCGCTTTCAAACCTAATGGCATATTCTGTATCGCACCGACATCACGTACTGCACCATAAACGATAACGCCTTCCCATTGGTTTTCTACCGCAAGTGTAGCGACCTGATCACCCAATAACGCTTTTTGGCAAGAGCCGTTACCATCAATCACTAACACCTTGCCTTTTCCGCTAGTTTGCAAAACCTCTCTTACTAAAGAGTTATCTTGATAGCAACGAACTGTTACAATTTCACCATAAAAGCATGCTTTTCCACCATAGTTTTTAAACTCGACATCAATCAGCTGTACTTTCTCTTCAAATTGATCACAAATATCAGGTAATAAATCCATTTTATTTTCTCCTTGTTTGTAAAGTTGACTCTACAATAACAACATTTGTTAAAATATTTAGCGATAAATCGCATAGATATTTACAATTTTAATATAGATATGTGTCTATATTTATTACTACACTGTATTGACCTTAGTTGATATTGACTTAAATCAATAAAATGTATGGAAATAAAAATCGCTTATTGTTAGAGTGGTGTTAAGGGATTAAAATCTCCCTTCTATTGGAGTTTCAGCGAGTAGCTCACGAATTTAGAGCTTTATCATGTTATTGATTATATATTCAATAACAACCACCAAGGATGGCGTACCGTTTAGGTTTCTATTCTTCAATTAACATTTTAGTTTACTATTGAAGAATATATTTCCTATTTGTAAATTTTTTATTATAGAATTAGTACTATTAATTCTACTTTTGACTTTAACCAGTTAGTTAGGTACCGCCCATGCAAACCCCTCAGATCCTAATCGTTGAAGATGAACACGTAACTCGTAATACACTTAAAAGCATTTTTGAAGCTGAAGGCTACAATGTTTTTGAAGCGAGCGATGGCGAAGAGATGCACACTGTGCTTTCTGAGCAACAACTTAATCTTGTGATTATGGATATCAACCTTCCAGGCAAAAATGGCCTTCTTCTTGCTCGTGAACTTCGCGAGCGTGGTGATATGGCTCTTATGTTCCTAACAGGCCGTGATAACGAAGTTGATAAGATTTTAGGTTTAGAAATTGGCGCTGATGATTACATCACTAAGCCATTTAACCCTCGCGAACTTACTATTCGTGCTCGTAACCTATTAACTCGTTCAATGAACCAAAGCACAACTGTTGAAGATAAGAAAACAGTTGAGCGTTATGCGTTCAATGGCTGGACAGTTGAAATTAATAGCCGTTCTCTTGTTAGTCCAAGCGGCGAAAGCTACAAGCTTCCTCGCTCAGAGTTCCGTGCTCTTCTTCACTTCTGTGAAAACCCAGGTAAGATCCAGACTCGTGCTGATCTTCTGAAAAAAATGACAGGTCGTGAGCTTAAGCCGCACGATCGTACGGTTGATGTGACAATTCGTCGTATCCGTAAGCACTTTGAATCAGTAACTGATACTCCAGAAATCATTGCTACGATTCACGGTGAAGGTTACCGTTTTTGTGGTGATTTAGAAGAGCTATAAACCTCTTTTATTTTATCCAATAAAAAATGCCCAGCTAGTGATAGCTGGGCATTTTTAGTTTATACAAAACAACTAATAAACCGTATCAACCTGAATATCAGTTTCAACAATCCACTCATTATTTGCTTCAATCGCAATATCAATAACTTGTGTCGCATCTATATCATAGAAAGATTGACCTGTAACTTCCCATGTATGGTTATCATGAACTCTCACTTCGAACTCATCATCTGATAATGACCACGAATTATCACCTTGACGAAGAATAACTTTATCAATCATTAACTCAGGCGCAATTACTTGTTCTGATGTTAATGTCAGTGCAAAATTAACCTTACTTTCATCTGTTTTTTCGCCTATGGTTGGCATTTGATCAATCCATACAGCTGAATCAAGTTGAATTTGAGCATTCATCATTTCAATTTTATTATCTTGCTTCCAATCTGCTTGTTGCTCTGTTGTCATTTGACACCCTGATAACGCAACCACCATTACTGAAGCTAATAGTACCTTTTTCATGCTATTCCTTATTTATTTTGCTGCTCTAACCAGCTTTTTAATATTTGAATATCATTTTCATATTCATTTTTTATCTCTTCAACCCAGTCATCAATGTTTTCCCACCATGCTGGTAATTCTGGCGATTGAGCCTTTTGAGCGATTTGTTGAATATGCTTTAACCCAATAGAGCCTGCAGCACCTTTCATCTTATGTGTTTCAAATACAATACCGTCTTGATCTCTTGCTGTCATATTAGTATCTAAGATTTGAATGTATTCTTTCATACTCTTTTCAAACATCTCAATACTGGTATAAACAGGTTTAGTACCAACAATATCAATGTATGACTCTAACATCTCCACATCCAATAAACGCTCAATCAATTGCTCATTTTCCAACTGCTCAGCCGTTTTAATCGGTTGCTGTAATTGCTTTTGAATTATTTTCTTATCCGACATTGAAAATAACTCAAGCACCTCTGTTAAAGCTTTAACGCTCAGAGGTTTGCTTATTGCTTCATCCATGCCTTTTTCAAAGTATTCATCTTTTTCTTTTAATAAATTAGCAGTTAAAGCAACGAGTGGCGGTAACTCATCAAACCTTTCTCTTAATGCTTGAGCAACATCAAACCCTGTCATATCTGGTAATTGAATATCAAGTAACGCTAAATCGTATTTGGCTGGATCAAATCGGTTAAGAGCATCTTCGCCGCACATGGCAACATCTACAGTATGTCCGAGACTTTCAAGCAGCGAGCGAGCAACCGTGATATTTAATTCAATATCTTCCAGCATAAAGATACGTAATGACTTCGCGCTTTTTACCTCCGGCATCGCCTCCTCTTCTTCTACAGAATCGACTAATGGCACATTGATCGTTACGGTAAATGTACTACCAAAACCTATTTCACTACTGACGGTAATGTCTCCATCCATCAGATTAATAAGCTCTTTAGATACCGCTAAGCCAATGCCTGTTCCGACAGCATGCAGATTATCTTTACCTTGCTTAACTTGATAATACATGGCGAAAACATTATCTAATTCTGATTCAGGGATCCCGATCCCTGTATCTTCAACTTCAAAAGTGATCTCAGCACTGTCTGAATAAATTTCAGCACCAACCGACATTATAACGCTACCTTCTTTGGTAAATTTAGTGGCATTACCAACTAGGTTCCAAAGTACCTGTCGCAAACGTGTACTATCAACACTAATATTTGCTGGTAAGTCTGTTAATCGCTCAAGATCAAAAAGAAGACCTTTTTGCTCAGCCATCAAACCTGAAATATTTTCCATCTCAGTAACAAAGCTTATAAAATCAAGAGGTTTTGGAAGTAATTCTAATTTACGACGATCAAATTTATCCATATCGATAATATCGTTAAAAATATTACCAAGCGTGATCGCACTGACATTAATGGTTCGCATATAGTTATGCTGTTCATCATCAAGACGGGTATCTAATAACATTCGACTTAAGCCCACAATACCATTTAGTGGCGTGCGTAATTCGTGGCTAATGGTAGAGATAAAGGTGGTTTTATCTCGACTGGCTTTTTGTAGTGCCTCTTCATACTCTTTGCGCTCTGTTATATCTCGCCCAAAGCCGACTAAACCAAGATGGCGTCCCGATTTACTATAGAAAGGAATTTTACTGAGCTCATAGCATGCTTTTCGCCCATCAGGGTAATCTAGCCATTGTTCATAAGTTAATGGTTTATTATCTTGCAGTACCTGTCTATCGGTATCAATAACTTTTGCTGCAACCTCTGCGTTATAAACGTCTTTAGGAGATAAACCAATTAATTCTTTTTCTGTTTTACCCGTCAGCTCTTCCATGGCTTTATTACAGCCAGAAAATAAACCTAATTCATTACGGTAATAAATAATATCTGGAGAAGTATCTAAATAAGAGCGAAGTAATGCGGTTTGTTCTGCTAACTCTAATTGTGCTTTTTCACGCTGAAAAACTTCATTTTCTAGATCTTCCATCGCTTCTTGTCGAGCATCTTCTGCTTTTTCACGCTCTTCAATTTCTTGGTTAAGTTTCTTAACATTGCCCTTTAATTTTTTATTTAACTCTAAATCACGAGTACGCATCTCTTCCATTTTACTAACTAATTTAGAAAGTCTCTGACGTGAGTCTTCTAAATGTTCAACGACGACAGATAAGAAAAAGACAGCCCAAGGCGTTATAAGCAAACCAAAGAAAACGGAACGGACAATGTCTAGGTCATTGACTTCACCACTTAATACAAGTGTAACGCCAACTTGGACAATAACGGCCAATGCGACTAATGCAATGGCAAGTAAGAGACTAAAACGAACAATGCCAAGTCTCACCATGAGATCGACATAAAATTGCGCGAGAATTTTTAACTGCTTCATAAACACACCCTGATAGTATTCAACTAAATAATATCAGGGTTAGTTCTATTTGAGTTATTTTTTCAATATTGGCGTTGTATATTTGAAGGGTTGGTTTATCAGAGAACCTTGCGCCCCTTTTTTATTAAGGGCCATACCTACGTTAGTTAACCCTAACCAGCGAGGCTCACACCATAATGGCGAAAGTAAAGTAGGTCGTCTTGCTGTTGCTGACACTCGATGATACACAATCTCTGGTGGCGTTAATCGGATTAACTCACAAGCTATATCAACATAATCATCCATTTCTGGTGCTTCAATTTTTCCTGCTCGCCATGCTTTTGCCATGGTGCTTCCCTCTACGATATGCAAAGGATGCAGCTTTAATCCATCGGTCCCCGTTTCAAGTACCTTTGCTAATGTCGCTCGGTAGTCATCTTGAGTATCTCCCGGCAGTCCAATAATTAAATGGGTACACACTTTAATTCCAAGCGATCTCGCCTTACGAGTAATCTCATCATAACAGGCAAAATCATGTCCTCGATTAATACGCTTTAACGTTTTATCATTGGCCGTTTGTAACCCAAGCTCTAACCAAACTTCATAACCATCATCAACATACCCTTTTAGTAAATCCAATACGGCATCTGGCACACAATCAGGACGAGTTCCAACGCATAATCCAACAATATTGGCCGACTTAAGTGCTTCTTCATACATATTTCTTAATACCTGCACTTCAGCAAAGGTATTCGTATACGCCTGGAAATAAGCAAGATACTTTTTCGCTCTCTGCACTTCCCCAGCTCTATCTGTCAGTTGATCATGAATCGATTTGAACTGCTCTTGTTCATCAGAAAATGAAGCGACATTACAAAAGGTGCACCCCCCTTTCCCAATTGTTCCATCTCTATTTGGGCAACTAAAACCACCATGAAGAGTAAGTTTATGTACTTTTTCGCCATAACGGCGTTGTAGATCTTGCCCAAAGGTATTTGCTAGTTCATGAAGTTGCATTGCGATAACCAATTAATAAATCAAACACTTAGTTCACAAATAAAAAGAAGTCTCACTCCTATTTGTGAAAGTTGCTAACTCGTTTGTAAAAAAAGACCGTAAATAATATCGAAATTCACCCATCTTAATTGTAATTTATATCAATAAAATGCGCATAAAGAGGCAATTTATCGCAAAAAAAGCCGAATTATTATAAATACTTATTCACTTTGAGTAAAAAAAGTGAAAATTACGTGCAACTTTCGTTGGTATTTAATATGACAAAAATGTAGGATAGTTACATCGTTAATATAGTTTAATTTGCCACCAACACGAATGTTGTGGTTTTTCGATAGTGGTATCTACTCTCAAACAACAAATACAATGGATAAAGGTGTATTTGATAGATACCACAATGGATTGGGTTTGTTTGCACGTCATATTAAGTGATGCCCGCAAACACCAGAATGGATTCAAACTTGCTACCTCTTGAGACTAACTCACAGCAAGTGCGATTTAAAATTTAGCAAAGGACTAGACAGAAACTTACGTAGAGAAGTTGTGTCTGCATAATACTGGAAGGATGTATCTATGGTAGATAGAGAGCAGAATACACAAGGCATGTATACTCCCGAGTTGGAGCATGATGCGTGTGGTATCGGTTTTGTCGCTCACCTCAAAAACCGCAAATCTCATGATGTCGTCACTCAAGCACTTGATATGCTTGCTCGTATGGAGCATCGCGGTGGTCAAGGCTGTGATCCATGCAGTGGTGATGGCGCGGGTATTCTTTTACAAAAGCCTCATGAGTTTTTATTAGAAGAAGCCGTAAAACTTGGTATTAAACTGCCATCTTTTGAGAAATACGGTGTTGGTGTTGTCTTATTCCCTAAGGATGAGCATAAACGTCAACAATGTAGAGATATTTTAGAGCGTAATGCTCAGCGTCTTGATTTAGAAATCATTGGTTATCGTGTTCTCCCTGTTGATAATTCAATGCTAGGCGACGATCCCCTAAGTACAGAGCCTCAATTTGAGCATGTATTTATTTCTGGTGGCCCATCAATGACACCAGAAGAGCTTGAGCGTAAATTGTATGTTCTACGTAACTACACTGTTCGAGTATGTTTGGAGAGTATTTCTAATATTGGTGATGATTTCTACATTAACTCTCTATCGTACAAAACACTTGTTTATAAAGGTCAATTAACAACTGAACAAGTACCACAGTACTTCCTTGATTTACAAAATCCAACAATGGTGACGGCATTAGCGCTGGTTCACTCTCGTTTCTCTACAAATACCTTCCCTCGCTGGCGTTTAGCTCAACCATTCCGTTACATCGCGCACAATGGTGAGATTAATACCGTTCGTGGTAACTTGAACTGGATGAAAGCGCGTGAAGCTATCATCGAGTCTGATTTATTTAGCCAGCAAGAGATGGATATGCTACTTCCAATTTGTCAGGAAGGCAGCTCGGATTCATCGAACTTTGATATGGCGTTAGAACTGCTGGTTCTTTCTGGCCGCAGCTTGCCTCACGCATTAATGATGATGATCCCTGAAGCGTGGCAAGAAAATAAAAACATGGACCCTACACGTCGTGCGTTCTATCAATACCACGCAAACGTAATGGAACCTTGGGATGGCCCTGCGTCTGTTTGTTTCACCGATGGTGTCCAAGTAGGTGCTACTCTTGACCGTAACGGCCTTCGTCCTTCTCGTTATACCGTAACTAAAGATGATTTCCTTGTCATGGCATCAGAATCTGGTGTTGTTGAAATTGCCCCAGAAAATGTTGAGTTCCGTGGTCGTCTGCAACCGGGACGTATCTTTGTTGCTGACTTAGAGCAAGGCCGAATTATTTCTGATGAAGAAGTAAAAGACGGCATTGCGAACTCACAACCTTATGAAAAATGGGTTGAAGAGAACCTATTAAGCTTAAATAAGCTGCCTGAAGCAACAAACCAATACAGCCAACCTTCTCCTGAGCGCCTACTTAACCGTCAACAAGCGTTTGGTGTTACCTCTGAAGAAGTGAATGAGATTATCCTACCATTAGCAAAAACGGCTTATGAGCCATTAACTGCAATGGGTGCCGATTGGCCACTGGCGATTCTATCTCATCAATCACAGCATTTATCTAACTACTTTAAGCAGTTGTTTGCTCAAGTAACTAACCCACCGATCGACCCGATCCGTGAGCGTATGGTTATGTCGCTAAACACTTATTTAGGTAAAGACCAAAACTTACTTGCTGAAACGCCTGAGCACTGCCAGAAAGTTGAACTTGAATCACCGGTTCTTTCTAACTCTGAGCTAGAAAAACTGCGTGCTATTGATAACGAGCATCTACAAGCTAAAACTCTAGATATCGTATTCCAAGCCAATGAAGATGCTGGCAAACTTGAGCGTGCACTTAAACGTATCTGTCAGTATGCAGAAGATGCCGTCGTTGATGGCTACTCTATCATTCTACTAACAGACCGCGCAGTAAACTCAAACCACGCAGCTATTCCTGCAATGCTTGCAGTTGGTGCGGTTCATCACCACCTAATTCGTAAAGGGTTACGTGCTAAATGTGACATCGTAATTGAAACGGGTGATGCTCGTGAAACGCATCACTTTGCAACATTGGTTGGTTACGGCGCAAACGCAGTTAACCCATATCTTGTTATTGAAACCATTGTTGAACTTCAACGAGTTAAGAAGCTAGACCCAACAGTACATCCAAAAGTATTGTTTGATAACTACCGTAAAGGGGTTAACGGCGGCCTGCTTAAGATCTTCTCTAAGATGGGTATTTCAACACTGCAGTCATACCATGGTGCCCAAATCTTTGAAGCGCTTGGTATCAGTAAATCAGTGGTTGATAAATACTTCACAGGGACCGTTTCTCGTATCCAAGGTCTAACGATTGATGATATCGCAAAAGAAGTGTTAATCCGTCACCGTGTTGGTTACCCAACTCGTGAGATCCCTGTTCAAGTACTTGATGTGGGTGGCGTATATCAGTGGAAACAACGTGGTGAAAAACACCTGTTTAACCCTGAGACAATTTCACTGCTTCAAGAGTCAACTCGTAATAAAGATTACGGGCAATTTAAGAAATACGCGAAGGCGGTTGATGATCAAGGTGATGATGCAGCAACATTACGTAGCCAATTAGATTTCATCAAAAATCCAGCAGGATCTATTCCTTTAGAAGAAGTAGAGCCAATTGAGAATATTCTAAAACGCTTTGCCACTGGTGCAATGTCGTTTGGTTCTATCTCACACGAAGCTCACTCAACACTTGCTGTTGCAATGAACCGTATCGGCGCTAAATCTAACTCAGGCGAAGGTGGTGAAGACCCGATTCGTTTTGAGAAAAAAGACAACGGTGACTGGGAACGTTCAGCAATCAAACAAGTAGCTTCTGGTCGTTTTGGTGTAACGTCTTACTACCTAACTAACGCTGATGAGCTACAAATTAAGATGGCTCAAGGTGCAAAACCTGGCGAAGGTGGTCAACTACCTGGTGATAAAGTCGATGATTGGATCGGTGCAACACGTCACTCAACTCCTGGAGTTGGTCTGATTTCACCACCGCCACACCATGATATTTATTCAATCGAAGATTTAGCACAACTTATTTACGATCTGAAAAACGCCAACCGTAAAGGTCGCGTTAACGTTAAGTTAGTATCTGAGGCGGGTGTTGGTACTATCGCCTCTGGTGTAGCGAAAGCAAAAGCCGATGTCGTTCTTATCGCTGGTTTTGATGGTGGTACGGGGGCATCGCCAATGTCATCTATCCGTCATACAGGCCTTCCATGGGAACTTGGTCTAGCAGAAACACACCAAACACTACTGAAAAATGGGTTACGTAACCGTATCGTTGTTCAGTCTGATGGCCAAATGAAAACACCTCGAGATCTTGCAGTAGCAACGCTTCTTGGTGCTGAAGAATGGGGCGTAGCAACCGCAGCTCTGGTTGTTGAAGGTTGTATCATGATGCGTAAGTGTCATAAGAATACTTGCCCTGTTGGTATCGCAACACAAAATAAAACCTTGCGTGAGCGCTTTGACGGCCGCGTAGAAGACGTAGTTACGTTCTTCCAATACATGGCTGAAGGTCTACGAGAAGTGATGGCTGAACTTGGTTTCCGCTCTATCGATGAAATGGTAGGTCAATCTCATAAACTAAAAGTTCGTGATGATATCGGCCATTGGAAATACAAAAACTTAGATTTAACTCCAGTACTCCATGTTGAACAACCTCGTGCTGAAGATGGAATTTATAACCAAATTCAACAACAGCATAATCTTGAAGATGTTCTTGATCGCAAGCTTATCCAAGCTGCTATTCCTGCTCTAGAGAAAGGTGAAACAGTTACTGCTGAGTTCGATATCCTAAATACCGACCGAAGTGTAGGTACTATGCTGTCGAATGAGATATCAAAAGTGTATAAAGACCAAGGCTTACCACAACCAATGAACGTGAAGTTCAATGGCTCTGCTGGTCAAAGTTTAGGTGCATTCCTTGCAAAAGGCGTGAAATTTGAAGTCGAAGGCGATGCGAATGACTATTGGGGTAAAGGTTTATCTGGCGGTACGCTAGTGCTTTATCCAAACGAAAAATCAACGATTGTCGCTGAAGATAACATTATTGTCGGTAATGTCTGTTTCTACGGCGCAACTTCTGGTGAGTCGTATATTCGTGGTATGGCTGGTGAGCGCTTCTGTGTACGTAACTCAGGTGCAAAAGTCGTTGTAGAAGGGGTTGGTGATCACGGTTGTGAATACATGACTGGTGGTGTTGCCGTTATCCTTGGCTCAACGGGTCGTAACTTTGCGGCAGGTATGAGCGGTGGTGTTGCCTATGTTTGGGATAAGTCTGGTGATTTCGAAAGCAAACTAAACCCTGAACTCGTCGACCTAGACCCTATCGAACAAGAAGATAAAGATCTTCTATTAGAAATGCTAACTAAGCATGTTGAATTCACAGGAAGTGAAGTTGCTCAGTCTTTCTTAGATAACTTTGAAGCAAACTTAGCCTCTCTGGCTAAAGTGATGCCGCGTGACTACAAAGCGGTTCTTCAAAAGCGTAAAGCTGAAGCACAACAGGCACAAACGGAAGAAGTGGAGGCAGTATAATGGGTAAGCCTACTGGATTTTTAGAACATGGTCGTGAGCTACCAAAGAAACTCGACCCAACGGTTCGAATTCAAGACAATAAAGAATTTGTTTTAAACGAAGAATTTGGCGATAAGATTGGCACACAAGCCTCTCGTTGTATGGATTGTGGTGTTCCCTTTTGTCACAACGGTTGCCCTATCGGTAACATCATTCCTGAGTTTAATGATGCGGTATACCGTGATAGCTGGGAAGAAGCATGGAAGATCTTAAGTTCAACCAATAACTTCCCTGAATTCACCGGTCGAGTGTGCCCTGCTCCTTGTGAAAGTGCTTGTGTTCTTGGTATCAATCAAGACCCAATCACTATCTGTAATATCGAAAAAACGATTGTAGAAACCGCGTACCGTGAAGGGTACGCGCAACCTAAAAAACCTCGTTCTCGCACAGGAAAAACGGTTGCTATTATCGGTTCAGGTCCTGCTGGTTTAGCCGCGGCTGAACAATTAAACAGTGCTGGTCACTCTGTCACTGTCTATGAACGCGATGAAAAAGTTGGTGGTCTACTGCGCTTTGGTATCCCTGATTTCAAGTTAGGTATGGATATCATTGATCGTAAAATCAACTTAATGGCTGATGCCGGTATCAAGTTTGAAGTAAATGCGCATATTGGTGTCGATATTAATGCCCTGCAATTACGCCAAGACTTCGATGTCGTTCTACTCACTGGTGGTTCTACTGTTCCACGAGATCTACCAATTCCAGGTCGTGAACTCAATGGCGTTCACTTTGCGATGGAGTTCCTAGGTCAAAACAATCGCCGTGCTAATAATATGGATCTTAAAACTAAAGAGATCCACGCTAAAGGTAAGCATGTTGTTGTTATTGGTGGTGGCGATACAGGTTCTGACTGTGTAGGTACATCGAATCGTCATGGCGCAGCAAGTATTACTCAGGTTGAGATCATGCCGATCCCACCAGAAAAACGCCCTGCAAATATGCCTTGGCCTCAATATCCAATGATCATGAAAACAACTACTTCTCACGAAGAAGGCTGTGAGCGTCATTGGAATATCCTAACCAAAGAATTTATCTCTGATGATGCAGGTAATGTGAAAGGCCTACGTATTGCTGATATTGTTTGGCAAGATGCGAAACCAGGTGAACGTCCAGGATTTGATGAAGTCGCTGGTAGTGAGCGAGTGATCCCTTGTGATCAAGCATTCTTAGCGATGGGCTTCTTACACCCTGAACCAACAGGTGTATTAGCTCAACTAGATATTAAACTGGATGACCGTGGTAACGTAGCAACAGATGGTTATGCAACCAATCAAAAAGGTGTTTTTGCCGCGGGTGATATGCGTACTGGTCAATCCCTGATTGTACGTTGTATTAATGAAGGCCGTGAATGCTCTAGAGAAATCGATGCTTACCTAATGGGTAACTCGAACCTAGAAGCAAAAGCGGATTCACTAATGCTATCTGCATCCTAGTTTTTAAAATAGATTAATTCAGGTTTCCTTCCAAACCTTTGGCCAACATTTCGATGTTGGCCTTTTTTATTCTATACTGACAACGCCTATTCAAAATAATGAACTTACCTATGATAAAAATACTCACCATATTTTCAATATTGCTAACACTTACCGCCTGCAGTAAAGGAGTCGACAATATGCCTGATAAATCAAAAATGATGTGTGCAGATAAACCTAATTGTATCTCTACACTAGAAGCTAGAGCTGATTTCAGCGCTGCCCCTTTCACTCTAAATAACTCCGATACAAAAATAGAGTCTATCGCTCAAATAGCCGAGCAACTTAAAGGTGCAAAGATTGCAGTTATTAGCGAAAACTACGTCAGAATAGAATCGACAAGTACTGTCTTTCGCTTTGTTGATGACTTAGAGCTTAGAATAGAAGGCAGTAACCTTATTGTTCGCTCTGAGTCTCGTACTGGACACTCTGACTTTGGTGTAAATAGAAAACGCGTAGAACAATTAAGAACGATGCTACTAGAGAAAGAGATCATTTCTCAATAGACGTGAAAAAGCCCTAATCGAAAGATTAGGGCTTCTCAGTATAATGGCTACGTTAACGGGACTTTCTATTAACCTTGAGAGCGACACGTCCCCCGGTGTGACTGGCCGCTAAGCTCTCCAATAGAAAGCCTAACCAACTGAACTGCCACTTCGCTGTGTCTATTCTGCATTATTTTGCTTTTATTCAGACGTAAAAAAGCCCTAATCTTTCGATTAGGGCTTCTTAGTATAGTGGCTACGTTAACGGGACTTTCTATTAACCTTGAGAGCGACACGTCCCCCGGTGTGACAGGCCGCTAAGCTCTCCAATAGAAAGTCTAACCAACTGAACTACCACTTCGCTGTGTCTATTCTGCATCATTTTACTTTTATACAAACGTA
>NZ_JARACS010000012.1:0-114243 GCF_028765525.1 Aliivibrio sp. S2TY2
AATCCAGGTATCCCAACCACTTTTAAGAAAGCTCATCATTAATTTGATGGGCTTTTTTTTTCGTCTGTACTATTCCTCTTTAAATCTCTTCTCACATATCCATGTTCTTTTTATATCACGTAATAAAAAAGGGCGATCAAATGATCACCCTATCTTGTACAGATTCGCTTTACTCATCCCTAAGCTCTAGCCTCTGATATTATTTCTATAAACCTAACGCATATTTCAATGCTTGTGTTTTTAACGCCCCAGATGAATCTGCTAACTTTAAACCTGCATTTCGTAAAAATTTAACTGGAGGTAAAGAATTACTGAATAAGGTATAAAATAGATCCATACTGGATTGCATCGCTAAATTGTCTATTTTTCGTCTTGATTCGTAAATACGTAACGCTTTATCTGTCTCTGTGCCTTTAGATTCTATTTCTTCCAATAAGACTTTTACGTCTTTAAAACCCAAATTTACACCCTGACCGGCTAAAGGATTAATAGTATGGGCTGCATCTCCTAATAAAACACAGCGATGTTCAACGTATTTTTGAGCATGTCGACGCGTTAAAGGAAAAGAACCATGTTGCTCTACAGTAAACTCCCCCAACTCTTGTGGAAAATGCGCTTTAATTTCTTTTTCTAACTGAATAGATGTCATAGAAGAGAGTTGTTTAATGCGCTGAGGCGAGTCATACCAAACTAAAGAACCTTTATTTCCATGTAAAGGTAGGAATGAACGAGGGCCTGAAGGCGTAAACCACTGCCAAGTAATATCCTGTTGTGGTTTTTCTGTTTCAATATTTATCAACATGCAGTGCTGACGATAATCCCAAGCGGTAATACCGATCTTTGCTTTCTGGCGGACATAAGAATTAGCACCATCTGCACCAATAACCCATTTAGTTTTAATTTTATTGCCATTATCCAGTGTTAGTTCATTGTGCTCACTAAAAAATTCAAGCTCGATAATTTTAGCCGGTGTAACAACCGTTAAATTGTCATAAGAAGAAAACTCTTGCCATAGACCTAATTGAATCAAACGATTTTCAACGATGAACCCCAGCTGTTCCATATTAAGGGTATCAGAATGAAAACGAGTTCGACATTCAGGATGCTCCCAAGTTTCTAAACGCTTATAAGGGCAAACTCTTGTTTTCTTAATGTGCTCCCATGCACCTAGCTCATTAAGTAAATCAACGGATGATTGAGAAATAGCAGAAACACGTACATCCATTGATTGGCTATTATCAAAAGAATCCGGAGCTTTATGCTCAATAATAGCAACTTGATACCCTAATTTTGATAAACCAATAGCAGTCGCTGCTCCTACCATTCCACCACCAACAATGGTGTAATCATATTTTTTCATCATCCATAGACCTTATATGAGTCAATTATTTCCTTCATTCTACCGTGATTTTCACGTAATCAAAATCAATCAGGTTGTGCGAATTAACCTTTCTAGCTCAATATGACCTAATACCCATAAAATATTCAAGGGTGTCTACATCTAGTCATTAAGCGCGGAAAGCAGTACAATACGCGCCCTATCCGTTTTGATCGAGCTTGTCTCTCAAAACTGTACCGAATTCTAGTAATAAAATACGAGTGAAAAAGTTACATGACTAAGAAACTGCTAATCAAGACCTGGGGCTGCCAGATGAACGAATACGATTCATCTAAAATGGCCGATCTTTTAGGTGCCGCAAATGGTTATGAATTAACTGAAGATCCAAAAGAAGCGGATGTTCTGTTATTAAATACCTGCTCAATTCGTGAAAAAGCTCAAGAAAAAGTTTTTCACCAATTAGGCCGTTGGAAACATTTAAAAGATAAAAAACCAGACTTAGTGATTGGTGTTGGTGGCTGTGTAGCAACTCAAGAAGGCGACCATATTCGTCAACGCGCTCCTTATGTTGATGTCATTTTTGGTCCTCAAACGCTTCACCGTTTACCAGAAATGATCAAACAGTCTCAATCAAATGAAAAACCAGTAATGGATATTTCATTCCCTGAGATTGAAAAATTCGATAACCTTCCTGAGCCAAAAGCAGAAGGTGCATCAGCGTTTGTTTCTATCATGGAAGGCTGCTCAAAATACTGTACTTACTGCGTAGTTCCTTATACTCGTGGTGAAGAAGTTAGCCGTCCATTAGATGACGTATTATTTGAAATTGCACAACTGGCTGAACAAGGCGTACGTGAAGTAAACCTATTAGGTCAAAACGTAAATGCTTACCGTGGTCCAACGTATGACGGTGATATCTGTACGTTTGCTGAATTGCTACGTATGGTTGCTTCTATCGATGGTATCGACCGTATTCGCTTTACAACAAGTCACCCATTAGAGTTTGGTGATGATATTGTCGCGGTATATGAAGATACACCGGAATTAGTAAGTTTCTTACACTTACCAGTTCAAAGTGGTTCTGATCGCATCCTAACAATGATGAAGCGTCCTCATACTGCAATTGAATATAAATCAATTATTCGTAAATTACGCAAAGCTCGTCCGGATATCTTAATTAGCTCTGACTTTATCGTCGCTTTCCCTGGCGAAACAGATAAAGACTTCCAAGACACAATGAAGCTAATTAAAGACGTTGATTTCGATATGAGCTACAGCTTTGTTTTCTCTGCTCGTCCTGGGACTCCTGCAGCTGATTATCCATGCGATATTCCTGAGCAAACAAAGAAAGATCGTTTAGCTGAACTACAACAACAAATTAACTTCCAATCGTCGCGTTACTCTCGTCTAATGCTAGACACTGTACAACGTGCACTTGTAGAAGGTCCGTCAAAACGTAACCCAATGGAATTACGTGCTCGTACTGAAAACAACCGTGTAGTTAACTTTATCGGTAGCCCTGATTTAATTGGTCAATTTGTTGATATTCACATTACTGAATCATTCACTAACTCTCTACGCGGTAACCTCGTGCGTACAGAAAAAGAAATGGGTTTACGCGTTGCGGTATCTCCAGCAGAGATGATGGAAAAAACACGCCGTGAAGATGATCTTGGTGTAGGTACTTTTACGCCATAATGTGACATCCTCAATAAAATCAAAAACTAAAAAGATGATTAAGGTTTCTTGATCATCTTTTTTCTTATTTAACCTTGAGATAATTTATACTTTACCCAATAAATAATAGATAAGCATTTGTAATTAGCATTCTGAGAGGCAATCTTGAGCATTAAAACAACCAAATTAGAGTTGACCTTAGAGCCAGCAGACAATCACCGTTTATCTAGCCTTTGTGGCCCATTTGATGACAATATCAAACACCTTGAACGCCGCTTAGGTGTCGAAATCAATTATCGAGGCAACGAATTTACCGTCGTTGGTAAACCTCATACTGTTTCAGCCACTATCGACATCCTCAAAGATCTATACGTCGATACTGCTCCTGTAAAAAATCAATACCCTGATATTGAACCAGAACAAATTCATTTAGCGGTGAAAGAGTCGGGGATTTTAGAACAAGCGAAAGAAGAAGTATCAAGCATTCCTTACGGAAAAGAGATCTTCATAAAAACCAAGAAAGGCCTAATTAAGCCAAGAACTGAAAACCAAGCTCAGTACGTAACCAACATGGTAACTCACGATATTACCTTTGGTATTGGCCCTGCAGGTACAGGAAAAACCTACCTTGCCGTTGCTGCTGCCGTTGATGCATTAGAGCGCCAAGAAGTTCGTCGTATCCTGTTAACTCGACCAGCGGTTGAAGCGGGTGAAAAATTAGGATTTTTACCAGGTGATCTTAGCCAAAAGGTTGACCCGTATTTACGCCCTCTTTACGATGCTCTATTTGAAATGCTTGGCTTTGAGCGCGTTGAGAAACTGATCGAGCGCAACGTCATTGAAGTTGCCCCATTAGCTTATATGCGTGGTAGAACCCTGAATGACGCCTTTATCATCCTTGATGAAAGTCAAAACACCACCGTAGAACAAATGAAAATGTTCTTAACCCGTATTGGCTTTAATTCACGAGCGGTTATTACAGGGGACGTAACCCAGATCGATTTACCTCGCGGGGCTAAATCTGGTCTTCGTCATGCCGTTGAAGTTCTTTCTGAAGTCGATGAAATTAGCTTTAATTTCTTTATTGCAGATGATGTTGTTCGCCACCCTGTTGTTGCTCGAATTGTAAATGCTTATGAAAAATGGGAAGCAAAAGATCAAAAAGAGCGTAAACTAGAAGAAATACGCAGAAAGCAAGAGCGTGACGCTCGTATGGCTGACGCAGAAAATAATAAGTAACACAATCAGGTGAACAATGAGTATTGAACTCGATCTACAAATTGCATGTGAAAACGAAAGCGGCTTACCATCAGAAAAAGAACTGATGACGTGGTTAAATGCCGTTATTCCACAGTTTCAACCACAAGCTGAATTAACCATCCGTATTGTAGATGAAAAAGAAAGTCATGAATTAAATCACGAATATCGTGGTAAAGATAAGCCAACTAATGTACTTTCATTTCCGTTTGACGCGCCTCCTGGTATTGAAATTGACCTACTTGGTGATTTAATTATTTGTCGCCAAGTTGTTGAGAGCGAAGCCATTGAACAAAATAAGCCATTATTAGCACATTGGGCTCATATGGTTGTACATGGTAGTCTGCATCTGCTAGGTTATGACCATATCGAAGATGATGAAGCTGAAGAGATGGAATCACTCGAAACCGAATTAATGCAAGGTATGGGATTTGAAGACCCATACATTGCTGAGAAATAACCACGGGATAATCCGTAGTTACTAATGTGCGCTATCCACATTGATAGCATTTACTTTAAAAGAAGCCATGAACGACGAAAATTCACAGAATACAGAAGGTCCGAGTAGAAAGTCCTTCTTAGGACGCCTTTCACAATTTTTCCAAGGAGAGCCTAAAGATCGCCAAGACCTAGTTGATGCATTTAGAGACTCTGAAGAAAATGAAGTTATCGACCATGACACCCGAGACATGCTTGAGGGTGTAATGGAAATAGCAGAAATGAGAGTAAGAGACATTATGTTACCTCGCTCTCAAATGGTTACGGTCGAGAAAACTCAAGACCTTGAATCACTGATAGCAACCATCATTGAAGCGTCTCACTCACGCTACCCAGTGATCAGTGAAGACAAAGACCATGTTGAAGGTATACTCCTTGCGAAGGACTTACTAAGATACTTAGGCTCTGACTGTGAAGCCTTTGAAATAGAGCAAGTTATTAGACCTGCTGTTGTAGTACCAGAAAGCAAACGTGTTGATAAGCTTTTAAAAGAGTTTAGAGAAGAACGTTACCACATGGCCATTGTAGTTGATGAGTTTGGTGGGGTTTCTGGTCTTGTTACTATCGAAGATATTCTTGAAGAAATCGTTGGTGACATTGAAGATGAATTTGATGACGAAGAAGAAAAAGACATTCGTCAGTTAAGTAAACATACCTTTGCGGTAAAAGCCTTAACTGAAATTGAAGACTTTAATGACGCGTTTTCAACTAACTTCAGCGACGAAGAAATAGATACTGTTGGCGGACTAGTATTAACTGGTTTCGGTCATTTACCAGAAAGTGGTGAAACGATTGAAATTTCAGGTTTTACATTCAAAGTCACTGCTGCTGACAACCGTCGAATTATTCAACTTCAAGTAACGATTCCTGATAAAGAATCGGAACATAAAGAACCTGAAGCAGAATAATGCAATCAGCCACTGACATCCTCAGTGGCTGAACTTTATCTAACTTATACAGACTAACTCTCTTTCGCTACCTACATCTATTTGAGTTATAGCCAATGCCTTTACTTTCTCACTACGCCATCCGTCTTCTTATTGCTCTGCTTTCAGGCGCAAGCGCTACCCTTGCTTTTGCTCCCTACTCTTTATGGCCTTTTGCTTTTATTGCCCCTTTACTTCTTTTATTGCTATTGCATAAACAAACAACAAAAAAAGCAACGTGGTTGGGTTTTGTTTGGGGCTTAGGTTACTTTGGTGCCGGTGTGAGTTGGGTTCATGTCAGTATCGACAACTTTGGTGGCATGCCAGTCGCTGCCAGCCTATTTTTAATGATAGGGTTAATCAGCTACCTTGCGTTATATCCCATGCTATTCTCGTTTCTTTTACAACGAATTTTTAACAACCATAAACTAACGAAATACTTATTGGCCGCTCCGGCGCTTTGGCTTGTTACCGATTGGCTACGTGGTTGGGTATTTACCGGATTCCCATGGTTATGGCTAGGTTACAGTCAAATAGATAGCCCACTGTCTGCTTGGGGCCCAATATTTGGTGTAGAAGGCATAACACTAATGATACTGATTTCTGTGGGGGCAATGGTATACAGCCTTCTGGAAAAAAAATGGACTTTGCTTTTAATCCCAGCAGTCATCATTGCCAGCTCTTTTGCCATCAAACCATTTGATTGGGTTACACCTCAATCAGATAAAGCAACAAAAGTAGCGCTAATCCAAGGAAATGTTAACCAAGCAATTAAGTGGCTGCCTAGCGAACGCTGGCCTACTATTATGAAATATATGGATTTAACCCGTAAAAATTGGGATGCCGATGTTATCGTGTGGCCTGAAGCCGCGATACCGGCACTGGAAATTGAAATCCCTAGTTTTCTACGTAATTTAGATAGCGCAGCATCAATGAACAACAGCACGGTAATCACTGGCATTGTCGGCCAAAGCCCTACCGGTAATTTCTACAATAATATTATTTCATTAGGCGTTAATGGAACAAATGGCTACGATTACACGCAGCAACCAAGGTACAGCAAACACCATTTACTTCCATTTGGTGAATTTGTTCCTTTTGAAAACTTATTACGCCCTATCGCACCAATCTTTAACCTGCCAATGTCATCATTCAGTCGTGGTGATTACATTCAACCCAACATGGAAGCCAGCGGCACACAATTAGCCCCTGCATTATGCTACGAAATCGTTTATGGCGAACAGGTCAGAGAAAACATTACACCACAAACTGATTATATTTTAACCCTATCTAATGATGCATGGTTTGGTACTTCTATTGGCCCACTGCAACACATGGAAATGGCTCAAATGCGAGCTTTAGAGATAGGAAAACCTGTTATTCGTTCAACAAATAATGGCGTAACGGCAATCACAGATCATAAAGGCAATATAACGAAACAAATTCCTCAGTTCACTACCGCTGTATTGCGAGGCGAAGTAATACCAACCATGGGTACAACGCCATATCGTTACTGGGGTTCATGGCCTTTATACCTATTAGTCTTTTTATCTTTACTTCTTGCTTGGCGTAAAAGAATCTAATTGAGTTCTATCGGTCTGTATCTATTAATTGAGATACAGACCTTTCTGCTTTAGCCAATAAGCTCAGCTATGGCTTAAGAGATACTCGGGTAAACTCTTCATTCTCACAATGCGTACAAGGCTGAATAATTTGTGCGTGATTAAATTGCTCGCGATGGCCACATTTCTCGCAAACCAAAATACCAAGCCCTACGACTTCACCTGCCTGATAAACGCCTTGATGTGCTAAGTCATCAAACATCTCATGCCATTCAACTTGTGTTTTATCGGTTATTTCAAGCAAACCGTGCCAAATAGAATCAGAGATTAATCGATAAAAAGGAGAATCAGGGAATGTTGTTTTGCTCTTTTCGTAATTCTGAGCAAACTCCTTCATGTCTCGTTTTACATAACTTGAAATTAAAGCCAATTCATCTTTGGTCATATCAGAAGCAGCGTCCACCACTTCTTCGGATGATTTAGCCCAGTGTTCAAATTCTTCAGGGCTTCTTTCTAACACATTCATTACGCGCTCTAAGACGGCGTTATAACCTGTTTTTTGCTTAGACATAAGTCACCTCCGAGAATTCGCTAGATTTATATAGCGAAGAATGAGTTAAAGGTTATCAGGTCGCTTGAGTATAAGCGCTCCATTAGTTATTCTATGCCGATCAAGTATTATCTGATCAAACCGATCTCACATTTTTTGTGATCCACTGACATAACTGGGTAAATCGATGCAAGAACAATATAATCCACAGGATCTTGAACAAAAGATCCAAAAACATTGGGACGACAACAAAACGTTTGTTGTGACTGAAGACGCAAGCAAAGAAAAATTCTATTGCCTCTCAATGTTCCCATACCCAAGTGGTCGTCTACACATGGGTCACGTTCGTAACTACACCATCGGTGATGTGGTTTCTCGCTATCAGCGCCTACAAGGCAAAAACGTAATGCAACCTATCGGTTGGGATGCGTTTGGTCTTCCTGCTGAAAATGCAGCGGTAAAAAATAAAACAGCGCCTGCACCGTGGACTTACGAAAACATCGAATACATGAAAAACCAGCTTAAACTATTAGGCTTTGGTTACGATTGGAACCGTGAATTTGCAACCTGTACGCCTGAGTACTACCGTTGGGAACAAGAGTTCTTCACTAAACTGTACAACAAAGGTTTAGTTTACAAAAAAACGTCTTCTGTGAACTGGTGTCCAAATGACCAAACGGTTCTTGCAAACGAACAAGTTGAAGACGGTTGTTGTTGGCGTTGTGATACCCCTGTTGAACAAAAGAAAATTCCACAGTGGTTCATTAAAATTACAGAATACGCACAAGAGCTTCTTGATGACCTAGATAATCTTGATGGTTGGCCTGAAATGGTTAAAACCATGCAACGTAACTGGATCGGCCGTTCTGAAGGTGTAGAGTTATCTTTTGCTGTTAACGGCGAAGAAGCACCTTTAGAAGTATATACCACACGTCCAGATACGCTAATGGGTGTTACTTACGTTGGCATCGCAGCAGGTCATCCTCTTGCTGAAAAAGCGGCGGCAACTAACCCTGAGCTATTCGCTTTCACTGAAGAGTGTCGCAATACTAAAGTTGCCGAAGCTGAATTAGCAACGATGGAAAAGAAAGGTATGGATACTGGCCTACGTGCTATCCACCCTCTTAACGGTCGTGAAGTGCCAATCTATGTAGCAAACTTCGTATTAATGGATTACGGCACAGGTGCAGTAATGGCCGTTCCTGCTCACGATCAACGTGACTTCGAATTCGCAACTAAATACAATTTGGATATTATTCCAGTAATCAAACCTGAAGATGGTTCTGATGTAGACGTTTCTGAAGCGGCTTACACTGAAAAAGGCGTTCTGTTTGATTCTGGTGAATTCGACGGTCTTGCTTTCCAAGAGGCATTTGATGCAATCGCGGCGAAACTAGAAGCAGAAGGTAAAGGCAAGAAAACAGTAAACTTCCGTCTACGTGACTGGGGTGTTTCACGCCAACGTTACTGGGGTGCTCCAATTCCAATGGTAACCACTGAAGATGGTGAAGTTCACCCAGTGCCTGCAGATCAATTACCAGTTATTCTTCCTGAAGATGTGGTTATGGATGGCGTAACTAGCCCAATCAAAGCTGACAAAGAATGGGCAAAAACGACATTCAATGGCGAGCCAGCACTTCGTGAAACAGATACCTTTGATACCTTCATGGAATCATCTTGGTACTACGCACGTTACTGTTCACCACAAGCTGACGATATTCTAGACCCAGAAAAAGCAAACTACTGGTTACCAGTAGACCAGTACGTTGGTGGTATTGAACACGCATGTATGCACCTTCTTTACTCTCGCTTCTTCCACAAACTTCTACGTGATGCGGGCTATGTAAACTCAGACGAACCATTCAAGCAGCTTTTATGTCAAGGTATGGTACTTGCAGATGCATTTAGCCACACTAATGAAAAAGGCACAAAAGAGTGGATCGCACCAACAGATGTAACGATTGAGCGTGACGCAAAAGGTCGTATCGAGAAAGCAATCGACAACCAAGGCCGTAATGTTGAGCACTCAGGCATGATCAAAATGTCTAAGTCTAAAAACAACGGTATTGACCCTCAAGAGATGGTTGATAAGTTTGGTGCTGATACAGTACGCCTATTCATGATGTTTGCAGCACCTGCTGATATGACTCTAGAATGGCAAGAATCAGGCGTTGAAGGCGCAAGTCGTTTCCTTAAGCGTGTATGGAAATTAGTTCACGAGCACACAACAAAAGGCGCAACTGACGCGTTAGATGTTGCCGCTCTTTCTGGTGACCAAAAAGCACTACGCCGTGATGTTCACAAAACGATTGCAAAAGTAAGTGATGATATTGGCCGCCGTCAAACATTCAACACTGCGATTGCTGCAATCATGGAATTGATGAACAAGCTTAATAAAGCACCTCAAGAATCAGCACAAGATCGTGCCCTTCTTGATGAAGCGCTAAAAGCGGTTGTTGTTATGCTTTACCCTATGACACCACATGCAAGCTTTGCAATGTGGGACGCATTAGGTGAATCGAACATCGATACAGCAGCATGGCCAACGTTTGACGAAAAAGCACTTGTTGAAGATGAAAAAACTATCGTTGTTATGATCAACGGTAAGTTACGTGCAAAACTGATCGTTGCTGCAGATGCAACTGAAGAGCAAGTTAAAGAGCTTGGTCTAAAAGATGAAAACGCAATCAAGTTCCTAGATGGCTTAACGATTCGTAAAGTAATCTATGTACCTGGTAAACTGTTAAATATCGTAGCTAACTAATATTAACCAGTTAGTACTATTTAAACGTAAAAAAGTAATTTGAACCTTTTATCAGATTACTTTTCTATTTAAAGCATAAGCGGATAGCCGCTTATGCTTATTTAACTGCTTTATTTTGAAACGACAAATTAATTAGAACAGTTAAATAAGCATTCTTACACCACTTGAGGGAGTTACTCGGTGAAACGTCTTTTATCTCTATTTTCTCTTCGAACCACTATTGTTCTGACTCTTTCACTTATGGTTTCAGCTTGTGGATTCCACTTGCGCGGTAATTATTTATTACCAGAAGAACTGCATGAAGTTTCTCTGACCAGTTTTGACCAATACAGTGATTTAACCCGTAATGTGCAAAAACAATTAAGAATGAATGGGATCCGTCAGGTTGCACCAACAACCGTAACGCCTAGCTTAAATTTAATCAGTGAAAGTCTTGGTGAGCGTACTCTATCTCTTTATCAAAATAGCAGAGCAGCAGAAAAAGCGCTGACCTATACCGTTACTTATAGCGTACTTATCCCTGAACATGACATTAAAACGTATACGACATCAGTAAACCGTAACTACCTTGATAACCCATTAACTGCCTTAGCGAAATCGGTAGAACGTGACATGATCGAAGATGAAATGCGAACGCAGGCTGCTGAGCAAATTTTACGTCAAATGGCACGTTTAAAAGCAGACGACACACCAGTAGGCACAAGTGTTGAAACAGCAACGCTTGATGATGATACTGAAAGTAAAGTGACAACCAAAGAAGTTATTGAAACGATGGATACATCGACAGGAAATATTCAATAGTCATGAGAGTATTTCCCGAACAACTTGTTCAAAATCTTGAAAGAGGTTTACGTCAGAGCTACTTATTATTTGGCAATGAACCGCTTTTAAAACAAGAAAGTCTCGATGCCATTCGTCAAGCTGCAATAAAACAAGGGTTTGAAGAGAAGCACCAATTTACGCTAGATAAGCAACTTGATTGGGAATTAATCTTTGATTGTACCCAAGCATTAAGCCTATTTTCATCTCGACAAATATTGGAACTCACTATTCCTGATACAGGCTTAACGACTGCACATACCAATAAAATAAAAGAATTGGTTCCAGCACTTCACGATGATATTCTGCTGATTTTTCAAGGGCCAAGAGTCAACAAAGCACAAGAAAATACGCAATGGTTTAAAGCACTAACTCAACTTGGATTATTTGTTCCGTGTAATACACCTGATAATCAACAGTTACCACGCTTTATTCAACAACGCTGTAAAACGTTGAAATTAAAACCCGATGCTGAAGCAGTACAAATGCTTGCTCAATGGCATGAAGGTAACTTATTAGCCCTTGCTCAAAGCTTAGATAAACTGGCACTGCTATACCCAGACGGCTTATTAACCTTAATTCGTATTGAGGAAGCGTTAAATAGAAATAACCATTTCACTCCATTCCAATTGGTAGATACATTATTGTCAGGCCAAGCTAAACGTGCGCAACGTATCTTGCGCCAATTAGAAAGTGAAGGCATGGAAGTGGTAATTTTACTAAGAACGTTACAAAAAGAGATCTTCCTGCTACAAAATTTTCAGCAGGCAATAACTCAAGGCGAAGCTATGTTTACGGTTTTCGACCGATATAAAGTCTGGCAAAACCGCCGTTCACTGTATCAATCCGCATTGCAACGACTACCCATGCCACAGATACAACTACTAATTCGTTCACTGGCATTAATGGAAGTAGCAACAAAAACTGACTTTGATACCAATTGTTGGCCACAACTTAGCCAATTGACGTTAGATATGTGTAATATTCACATTTCAGTGACACCCAACTTATCTCATTGATTGAGTATCACTGATATACTCTTCCATAAATACTCCATTTCTTCTAGGTGATTACTTTGCAAGATAAAGAACTTCATGATTTTCTATTCAACCATGTTGACGATATGAAAGCCGAAAACATCATTACTCTTGATGTTCGCGATAAATCAAGCATTACTGATTTTATGATTGTCTGTACGGGTACCTCTAAACGCCACGTTAGTTCTATTGCTCTGAACGTATCAGATAAATCAAAAGAAATTGGTTTAATGCCTTATGGTATTGACGGTGAAGCGGAAGGTGAATGGGTGGTTGTTGATATGGGAAATGTCATGATCCACATTCTGCAACAAGAGCACCGTGAGCTATATCAACTAGAAAAGTTGTGGAGCTAGTTTAATGAAGCTTCAATTAATTGCTGTTGGTACAAAAATGCCGAAATGGGTAGAAGAAGGCTATAAAGAATACAGCCGTCGCTTCCCTAAAGACATGCCACTTGAGCTTGTTGAAATTACCGCTGGAAAACGTGGTAAAAATGCAGATATCGCTCGTATTCTTCAAAAAGAAGGCGAAGCTATGCTTGCAGCTGTTCCTAAAGGTAACCGCATTGTTACTCTTGATATTCCTGGTAAGCGTTGGGATACCGAGCAATTAGCAGAGCAACTTGAAGTTTGGAAATTAGACGCTCGTGACGTATCCATTCTTATTGGTGGTCCAGAGGGGCTTTCCCCTGCCTGTAAAGCAGCAGCAGAGCAAAGTTGGTCTCTATCCCCGCTGACGCTACCACACCCTCTTGTTCGAGTTGTAATGGCAGAAAGCTTATACCGAGCATGGAGCATTACAGCCAATCATCCTTACCACAGAGAATAAGAGTTGATTAAGCGCAAACGCACACAAATTCGTGATTACCACGCCGAAACGAGACTTTTTGCCTCCCGTGCCATTGTCTCTTTTGCGGGGATCATTGTACTTATTGGTATATTATTGACCAATTTATACAATATCCAAATTAATGAATTTCAAGATTATAAAACACGCTCAAATGATAATCGTATTAAAATCGTTCCTATCGCTCCGAATCGAGGGTTAATTTACGACCGTAATCATTTACCTCTTGCGGAAAATCGCCCTGTTTTTAATTTAGAAATCACCCCTGATAAAGTAAAAGATTTACCTTTATTGCTTACTGAGCTCCAAGGTATTTTACCGATTACTCAGGATAATATTGATGACTTTCAAAAAGAACGTCGTCGTACTCGTCGTTTCAGATCTGTACCAATTTTATCCCAGTTAACTCAGGAGCAAGTGTCTGTTTTTGCGGTTAATCAACACAAATTCTCTGGTGTTGAAGTTAAGGCGTATTTAAAACGCTTCTATCCTTATGGCAAAACCTTTACCCACGTCCTTGGCTATGTTGCTAAAATTAATGATCGAGATCTAGCCCGTTTAGCTCGTGAAGAAAAAGACGCTAATTATCAAGCTACGCGTGATATAGGTAAACTTGGTATTGAACGTTATTACGAAGATATCCTTCATGGAACCGCAGGTTATCAAGAAGTTGAAGTCAACAGCCGTGGTCGTATTGTTCGTACACTAAAATATGTACCACCAATTCCAGGAAAAGATATCGTCTTAAATCTAGACGTAGAGCTACAGCAATTTGTTGAAAAACAACTTGATGGCCGACGCGGCTCAGCCATTGTACTAGAGCCGAAAACCAGTGCTGTATTAGCGATGGTCTCAAGCCCTAGCTATGACCCAAACTTATTTGTGCATGGTATTTCTAGTAAAAATTATAATTCATTATTGAATAACCCAGATCGCCCACTAGTCAACCGAAGCACTTTAGGTATTTATCCACCCGCTTCTACAGTAAAGCCATTTATTGCCGTTTCAGCATTACAAGAAAAAATAGTCACCACCGAAACGACTCGTAATGACCCAGGCTATTGGCGTATTCCTAATTCTAAAACCAAACCATTTAGAGACTGGAAACGCTGGGGGCATGGAACGGTTAACTTAAAGCAATCAATTGAAGAATCTGTAGATACTTTTTTCTATCAAATCTCTTTTGATATGGGGATCGATAAACTTTCAACGTGGATGATGAAGTTTGGCTTTGGTGATTACACTGGCATCGATATTCATGAAGAAAGTAAAGCCAACATGCCCACTCGCGATTGGAAAGTGGCACGCTTTAGAACCCCTTGGTATCAGGGCGATACAATTCCGGTAGGCATCGGGCAAGGATATTGGACAGCAACGCCAATGCAAATTGCTAAAGCTACCGCAGTACTGACTAATCACGGTAAAGTACAAGCACCTCATTTGCTAAAAGCAATTATTGATGGCCAACATGAAATGCCTTTTGAACCTGAGCCGTATCCACCAATCTCTGGGGTAAAAGATAGCTATTGGCAATTAGCCATTGATGGCATGATTCTAGTTAATAATGGTCGAATGGGAACAGCAAGGCGTGCTTTTGCTGGAACGCCTTATGTGAGCGCGGGTAAATCAGGTACATCTCAAGTCTTTGGATTAAAAGAAGACCAAGAGTATAACGCCGACGAAATTGCTGAACACTTAAGAGATCACGCCCTATTCACCGGCTTTGCTCCAGCAAAAGATCCAAAAGTCATTGTGTCTCTTGTTCTTGAAAATGGCGGGGGAGGCTCCAGTCAGGGTGGACCAATTGCAAGGAATGTATTTGATTATGTATTACTGCCAAAATCAGAAGAGGTGACGAAAAAGTAATGAGAGTTGATATTGCTTCAGGAAAGAATCGTGATTTTTTCCACCGTTTCCATTTAGATTTACCCCTATTAATGGGGATATTAACCCTTATGGCAGCAGCATTAATGATAATGTATAGCGCCAGTGGTCAAAGTCTATTAATGATGGATAAGCAAGCAATGCGAATGCTCTTGTCACTTGGAGTCATGCTGCTTTTAGCTCAAATATCGCCAAGAGCTTATGAAGCTGCAGCTCCCTATTTATTCACCCTTGGTATTATTTTATTGCTTGGCGTGCTTTTTTTTGGTGAAGCTTCTAAAGGGGCACAGCGATGGCTTAATTTCGGGTTTGTTCGCTTTCAGCCTTCAGAACTTATTAAGCTAGCCGTCCCTTTAATGGTGGCTCGCTATATTGGTAATCAACCTCTTCCACCCACAATTAAAACTCTATTTTGCGCATTGTTAATGGTGTTTATCCCAACAATCATGATTGCTAAGCAACCTGATTTAGGTACATCAATTTTGATTGCTGCATCAGGTATTTTTGTTATTTTCTTAGCGGGAATTAGCTGGAAAATAATTTCAGCAGCCGCTATAGCCGTAGGCGCATTCATTCCTATTCTGTGGTTCTTTTTAATGCGACCTTATCAGAAAGTTCGAGTGCAAACCTTATTCAACCCAGAGTCCGACCCACTCGGTGCAGGGTATCATATTATCCAATCTAAAATTGCAATCGGTTCTGGTGGTTTAGTAGGTAAAGGGTGGCTTCACGGAACACAGTCTCAATTGGAATTTATTCCTGAACGTCACACCGACTTTATTTTTGCTGTAATTGCTGAAGAATGGGGCTTGATTGGTGTTATCGCCCTTTTATCCATTTATTTATTCATCATTGGTCGCGGGCTTTTTTTAGCAAGTAAGGCTCAAACAGCCTTTGGTCGAATGATGGGGGGCAGTGTTGTCTTAAGTTTCTTCGTCTATATTTTTGTAAATATTGGTATGGTAAGTGGTATTTTACCTGTCGTTGGCGTTCCACTTCCTTTAGTAAGTTATGGTGGTACTTCCATGGTTACCTTAATGGCCGGTTTCGGCATATTAATGTCAATCCATACTCATAGAAATGTTCACTCTAAGGTTAATTAATGCGTATTCTGTTACTTACTATCTCTCTTATATTAGTAGGTTGTGCTTCTGAGCCACCAGTAAATCAAGAAGAGCCTAATGCCGGTCGTTATCAAATAGACAGTGATATCGCACCTAACTCGCCAATATCAGTTAAGCACATTGAAGATGCTCACCCTCGCTATGAGCCTAAAAGCCTTTCAGGCAATAAAGACTATACGCTCTTAGGTAAAGATTACCCTATCGTAAAAGAGCCAAAAGGTTTTACGCAAGAGGGCATTAGTTCTTGGTATGGTAAGAAATTCCACGGCCACAAAACCTCTAATGGAGAGGTATATGATATGTACTCAATGAGTGCAGCCCATAAAACACTGCCTATCCCAAGTTATGTCAAAGTTACGAACAAAGATAACGGCAAGACAGCGATTGTCAGAGTAAATGATAGAGGGCCATTTCATGACGGGCGTATTATTGATTTAAGTTTTGCCGCAGCCACAAAACTTGATGTGGTTAAAACAGGAACAGCAAATGTGAAAATTGAATATATTTCTGTTGAAAAACCAACCAACCCTCAAGATTGGCATGCCATCGATCCAAACCAATATCATATTCAAATGGTTGCTGTAAAAAATGAAGACAGCGCAAAAAAAGCAGCTTTACAATTACAAAAGCAATTTGATGCTCCAACCAACATAGTAAAATCGGATTCCGTATTTCGGGTTCGTTTAGGGCCATTTCTTGATCGTGATCTTGCCGATAGTACCCTGTTAAAAGCAAAAAACAGTCACTATTCATCTGCGTTTATTCTTCAAGAAGCAAAAAAATAATGAGCTTAAATGTCAGTGTTACGTAAATATTGTAACCAGATATCTACCCTCATTTACAATGCAAATATTAGTTGAACTAATCAAATGCACCATTGTCTTTATATAACAACAAGATAGCTTTTAATATGGTTTCATATCCCATGCATTTTATTCGCTATCTTTTCATATAAAATCAGTTATTTAATTACACATCTGGTCATGATATTCAAATCTGCTATTATGTATGCAGTTTCACTACCTCACAGTGCAAAAGTTATTATTATGAAAAAATCAGCGAAACAGTTAAAACGAATTATTTTATCCAGCTTTATTCTTGGCTCTAGTGTTGCAGTTGCTGCACCAGCCGTCATCCCGAACGCTCCGCAAATTGCTGCGAAGGGTTATGTACTGATGGATTATCACTCAGGCAAAGTTCTTGCTGAAAAGAACATGAATGAGCGAATGAACCCAGCAAGTTTAACTAAAATGATGACAAGTTATGTTATCGGCCAAGAAATCGAAAGTGGCAATATTTCGATGGATGACGATGTTGTTATCAGTAAAAATGCGTGGGCTAAAAACTTCCCTGGTTCTTCAAAAATGTTCATTGAAGTTGGCAGCACAGTTAAAGTTCGAGACCTAAACATGGGTATCATCGTTCAATCAGGTAATGATGCTTGTGTGGCTATGGCTGAACATGTAGCTGGTTCTGAAGATGCTTTTGTGGATCTAATGAACGCTTGGGGACGTACATTAAAACTTGAAAATACCCATTTTGGTAATGTGCACGGTCTAGATAGCGATGATCTATACTCTACGCCTTATGATATGGCATTAATCGGACAAGCATTAATCCGTGATGTACCAGAAGAATATCGTGTATATTCTGAAAAGTCATTCACTTACAATGGCATTACCCAATACAACCGTAATGGTCTGTTATGGGATAAGAGCATGAATGTTGATGGTATCAAAACCGGTCATACTGACGGTGCTGGCTATAACTTAGTAAGCTCTGCTACTGAAGGGAAAATGCGTTTAGTTGCTGTAGTTATGGGCACTAAATCAAGCAATGCACGTAAAGCAGAAAGTAAAAAACTGCTAAATTACGGCTTCCGATTCTTCGAAACAGTGTCTCCACACAAAGCAAACGAAACATTCGTAACTGAAAAAGTGTGGATGGGTAGCACTGACGAAGTCGCTCTAGGTGTTGCTGAAGATACTTATGTAACGCTTCCTCGTGGTCAAGCGAAGAAAATGACAGCAAGCTTTGTATTAGAAAAAACGCTTGAAGCTCCTATTTACAAAGGTGATGTTGTTGGTAAGCTTTTCTACCAAGTCGATGGTGAAGACATTGCTGAATACCCACTGCTTGCATTAAATGATGTTGAAGAAGGTGGTATCTTCAGCCGTCTTATCGATTATATCGTATTAATGTTCAAAGGTTGGTTAAGCTGATAACAGAGTAATCAACGAATAAAAGGTGGCTTCGGTCACCTTTTTTTATTTCTCTTGTTATCTGACTTAGGTCACAGTAAAATTCCCTTCTTACTATTTATCCACTCTCGATTGGAGACGGTTATGCAAGAGCAATCAAAGCTAAAAGATCTTCTAGAATTCCCATGTAAATTTACTTATAAAGCCGTTGGCCTTGCTCATGAACAACTGCCTGAACTTGTTCTTGAGGTAATTCAACGTCATGCACCTGGCGATTATACTCCAGCAGTAAAACCAAGTGGCAAAGGTAACTACCACTCTGTATCTGTAAGCATTACTGCTACATCTATTGAGCAAGTAGAAACGCTATACAAAGAGTTAGCTGAGATTGAAATCGTTCGTATGGTTTTATAATCAGATACAGGGCATTTTTTAGAGATAAATAGTGCCCGCCTTCTACTATTTTTGATATACCCCTACATTTCTTATCTATTCCTTCCTTTCTATCCTTGCTATCATTAGCGCAAATTTTCAAATCAAGTGTGATCCTATTGAACAAGCGTCTCGTTGTTAAAAACCTTGGCCGACAAGATTATGAACCGGTATGGAAAGCAATGCATACTTTTACTGATGAGCGTGATGAAAATACATGCGACGAAGTGTGGTTGGTAGAACATAACCCTGTATTTACTCAAGGACAAGCTGGTAAAGAAGAGCACGTACTTGCTGCTGGAGACATTCCAATAGTAAAAAGTGATCGTGGTGGACAAGTCACCTACCATGGACCAGGTCAACTAGTTGCTTATGTTCTGATCAACTTACGCCGTAAAAACACAGGCGTTCGTGAATTAGTAACGCATATTGAAAATACGGTAATAAATACGCTACAACAATTTGGTGTAGTGTCTGCAGCACGACCTGATGCTCCGGGCGTGTATGTTGATAATAAAAAGATATGCTCACTTGGATTACGCATTCGAAAAGGGTGTTCATTCCATGGATTAGCACTAAATGTAAATATGGACCTGTCTCCTTTCCTTCGTATTAACCCTTGTGGTTATGCTGGAATGGAAATGGCACAACTGCACGACTTATTAAAAGAAGATGATAAGGTAGAGAATAAAGCAGAACACGTTGAAGATGTTCATCCTCTACTGATTAAAGAATTAACAACATTACTTGATTACACAGATATCGAGTACTTAACGGAAAGCAGCGATCATGAGTAAGCCAATTCAAATGGAAAAAGGCGTGAAATACCGCGATGCCGATAAAATGGCTCTAATTCCAGTTAAAAATATGCCAACAGAAAAAACAGAAGTATTACGTAAACCAGATTGGATGAAGATCAAACTGCCATCAAGCAGTAAACGTATTGATGAGATTAAATCTGCAATGCGTAAAAACAATCTTCATTCTGTTTGTGAAGAAGCGTCTTGCCCTAACTTAGCAGAATGTTTTAACCACGGTACTGCGACCTTTATGATCTTAGGTGCTATTTGTACTCGCCGTTGTCCTTTCTGTGATGTTGCCCATGGTCGCCCTGTGGCCCCTGAAGCTGAAGAACCAAAAAAATTAGCAAAAACAATACAAGATATGAAGTTGAAGTATGTGGTTATTACTTCAGTTGACCGTGATGATTTGCGTGATGGTGGTGCACAACACTTTGCAGATTGTAACCGTGAAATCCGTGAGCTAAATCCTGAAATCCGAATTGAAACCTTAGTACCTGATTTCCGTGGTCGTATGGATCGTGCATTAGAAGCAATGATCGATAACCCACCAGATGTTTTCAACCATAACTTAGAAACGGCTCCTCGCCTTTATCGTAAAGTTCGCCCAGGCGCGAACTACCAATGGTCTCTTGATCTATTGAAGAAATTCAAAGAACAACACCCTGAAGTTCCGACAAAATCTGGTGTGATGATGGGATTAGGCGAAACCAAAGAAGAGATCATTGAAGTCTTAAAAGATTTACGAGCTCATGGTGTAACAATGCTGACATTAGGTCAATACTTAGCACCAAGTCGCCACCACTTACCTGTTGAGCGCTACGTTCCACCAGCTGAGTTTGATGAGTTAAAAGAAATCGCACTAGAGCTTGGATTTACTCACGCTGCTTGTGGACCTTTTGTTCGCTCTTCTTACCATGCTGATCTTCAAGCTAAAGGCGAAGAAGTTAAGTAGAGTTCAGAGTTCAGAGTTCAGAGTTCAGAGTTCAGTTATAAAAAAAGGTTGACGTTTTGACGTCAACCTTTTTTGTTTATAGATACTTTAGAGCTATAGCTAAGAGCGGATTAAGTAATCTGCTTTACCAACCCATTTATAGCTTGTTAGCTCTTCTAAGCCCATAGGGCCACGTGCGTGAAGCTTCTGAGTTGATACCGCTACTTCTGCACCTAAACCAAACTGAGCACCATCAGTAAAGCGTGTTGATGCATTTACGTATACCGCAGCAGATCCAGCCGTATTAATAAACTTCTCAGCGGATTCAATGTTGTTAGTTAAGATGGTATCTGAATGGCTCGCGTTATGCTTTTGCATATGTGCTGCTGCTTCATTAACATCTGCAACCACTTTAACGCCTAATGTGTAGCTAAGCCATTCTGTATCAAAATCACCTTCTTGCGCTTCACGTAATGATACGCCTTCAAAATCTTTTAATAATGCGTACGCTTTAGGCTCTGCAACTAACTCAACACGGCCTGCCATGTTATCGGCAAGTAGTGCTAAAAACTGTGGTGCTACCGCCTCATGAACCAATAGCGTATCTAACGCATTACACGCAGATGGACGTTGAGCTTTTGAATTATCAACAACTACTAAGGCTCTTTCTAAATCCGCGCTTTCATCAACAAACGCATGGCTAATACCAAATCCACCGATAATCACAGGAATAGAGCTGTTTTCTTTACACATTTTGTGTAAACCAGCCCCACCACGTGGAATAATCATATCAACATAATCATCCATCGTTAGAAGCTGTGATACTAACTCTCGGTCTGGTTTTTCAATGTATTGAACAGATGCAGCTGGTAACCCTGCTTTTTCTAAAGCAACTTGGATAACCTTAACTAACTCCATATTGGAGAAGAAAGTCTCTTTACCACCACGTAAAATACTGGCATTACCTGTTTTTAAACACAAAGAAGCGATATCAATCGTTACATTTGGGCGTGCTTCATAGATAACACCGATAACCCCAATTGGCACACGACGACGAGATAATGACATCCCATTTTCAAGGACTTTACTGTCAATTTCACTGCCAACAGGATCGTTTAAACTAATAACATTACGTACATCATTAGCAATACCAACTAAACGCTCTTCAGTGAGTAATAGACGATCTTGCATTGCATCTGAAATACCCGCTTCAACAGCAGCTTTAATGTCTTTTGCGTTAGCAACTAATATAGCGTCTTTATTTGCTTCTAGTTCATCTGCAATAATGGCAAGCGCCTTGTTCTTTTGTGCTGTTGGAGCAACAGCCAAGTCAAATGCAGCGGCTTTTGCTGCTTGACCCATAGTTGTTAAATTCACAATATATCCTTTTACTAAATCAGTACTAAATCATCACGATGGATAGCTACAGGGCCATATTCGTAGCCTAATACTGCGTAAATATCCTGACTGTGTTTTCCTAAAATCTTAGTCAAATCATCACTCGAATAACGTGAAATACCACGAGCAATTAATTCGCCTTTTGTATTAACAATTTTGGCTACGCCACCACGAATAAAGTGACCAGAAACCTCAGTAATACCTTTACTTAATAAACTACTGCCTTTTTGCTGAACCGCATTTACCGCGCCATCATCAATAACAATACTGCCTTTTGATGGAGGCCCAGCCAAGATCCAACGTTTACGGCTTTCTAAAGCACACTCTACCGGTAAGAATTTCGTACCTTGAGGCTTAGAGTTCACAACATCGGTAATTACATTTTCTGCACTACCCGCTGCGATAATTACTTCAATGCCTGCTCGACGTGCCACATCAGCCGCTTGTAGCTTAGTTGCCATACCACCAGTACCTAACGTGGTACCACTGCCACCAGCAATCTTACGCAGTGTTTCATCGATAGTATGAACTTCTTTAATCAGTTCTGCTTTTGGATCTTTACGTGGGTCAGCAGTAAACAAACCTGATTGATCTGTTAATAATAGTAATTTATCTGCACCAGCTAAAATACCCACTAACGCAGAAAGGTTATCGTTATCACCCACTTTAATTTCATTGGTTGCTACTGCGTCGTTTTCGTTAACAATAGGCACAATGTTATTTTTAAGTAGCGCAGTTAGCATATCTCGTGCATTTAAATAACGCTCACGGTCATCTAAATCTGCGCGGGTAAGTAGCATTTGACCGACATCAACACCATAAATACCAAATAAACTCTGCCATGCTTGAATTAAGCAACTTTGACCAACAGCAGCCAGTAGCTGCTTATTGGCCATGGTTTTGGGTAGCTCGGGGTAGTTAAGATGCTCACGGCCAGCGGCAATAGCCCCAGATGTAACAACAATAACCTGATGGCCCGCTTTTTTTAGCTGAACACATTGGCGAACTAACTCAACCATGTGTGCTCTGTCTAATTTTAATGTGCCACCTGTGAGTACACTTGTACCAAGTTTAACGACTATGGTTTGAGATTGTGTATTCAATTCCCTACTACCTATTTTACTTAATAAATGATGTGATTATTACGACGATAATCATCGTAATATAATTGGAATAACTGTAACTACTTTTAGCAAGCAAATCAGAACAGTACAAGCCTAAAATAGCATTTAATAACATTTCACTTTAATAAGATGGATAAAAAGTCAGATTATTGCTTCATCTCTTCTTTTATCCACTCAATCATCTGATTTAGTGCCTCTTCGTAGCCACTATGCAAGGTCTTACTTTTTAATTCAATCCCTTTGCCATACTGGCTAAATAAAGATGCCAACTTGTTATCCGACTTTGGTGAAACAGGATCACCTTGTAATCCAATCGAAAGGATCGATACTGGTGTTTTTCTTCCTCCAGATAAAAAACCTTGATTCTTTAATGACCAAGCCTGCATTTGACTTGTGAGGCTATTGATATCAACAACTTGTTTAACTAAGCGAGAGGCTAATACATCCAAATACATCTTAGGCATTTTTTTCAAAGATGCTGAATCAGATAAAATATGATGAATTGGAGCACCCAATGCGACACAAGCCTTCAATCTGCTTGGTTCTAGAAAAGAAAGGCGTAAGGCTACATTCCCACCAAATCGAAAGCCCATCACCGCAGCATGAAAGCGATCCACCCATGGAATGTTTGGTAAATGGTTAAGCACAGCCTGATGCAAGCAACTCGAATCCTCAGTCAAAGGCCAATGAGAACTATGGCCAATCGATGGCATGTCCAGCGTTAACATTGCGATATTGTTTGGAGCTAGGAAATCACGGTACAAACGCCACATATCCGTTTGTAATGAGTCCATACCACCGCTAACGATAACGACAGGTAAAGGCTTTTCTGTGCTTGGTAAGTGCAAATAACAGGTGATTTTTCGTCCCTGATAAGGAACCAATATTTTCTCTACTCGATGAGACGATTCTTTTGCTGCCATCTCATACGCTTGATTGGCAAGAACCTGAGCCTGAGTTGCAAGATTATCCCCTTTTATATGCGGATATCCGGCAATGCTAAAATAAAGACTGGCTTTAAAGAGTTCCTCAGCGGCTTCATCTCCTTTCAGATCGGCTGCTCTTTTTTGGTGATCCATTCCTGCATGAATCCACTCATAAGCCCAATTACCAGAGTGATAGCCACTGACTGTATCTAACCATTCATCACGAGTTCTATGTTTATCACTATTCGCAATTCGAGCAAGCAGTAATTCTAACTCAATCGGCTCTACACCTTGCCAAATCCATTGAGGTCGACGCAGCTCTCTATACCAACGACGATCATGAATATTAGAAGATATCTGCTCTGCACTGCTTGGAAGATAAGGAACAAGGCCTGAGGTTTCTAAGGCTTGTTTATTATTTTTAAATAATTTAACGGAGAGGTTTTCACTTTCAGGCTGAGTCATATATCAACTACCACTAATACAAAGGTTCATAGCCATTACTATATACTGAAAGAGAAATAAGAAATACGTAGAGTGTAATAAAATCAAATTCAAGGCAAAAAAATGGCCCTATTTAAGGACCATTAATCAATTAACTTGCGATTATTTTTTCGCAATAGGATCAACGTATGTTACCGCCATATCCCATGGTTGTTCAATCCACGTATCTTGTGGGATATCTACAATGTAAGTATCCACTAAGTGAATTCCTGCAGGCTTAGCACATACAGTTACTAGTTTACCTTTAGGATACATTTCACGTAATTTAACCGCTGTATCACCGCTGTCAACAAGATCATCAATGATGATAAAGCCTTCACCGTCACCTTCCATTGCTTTAACCACTGTCATGTCACGCTGATGATCATGGTCATAGCTTGAGATACATACTGTATCAACATAACGGATATTTAACTCACGAGCTAAGATAGCAGCAGGAACTAAACCACCACGGCTCACAGCCAAAATACCTTTCCATTGTTCCGCAGGAAGTAACTGCTCAGCAAGCTGGCGAGTATACATCTGCATGTTGTCCCAAGTGATTACAAATTTGTTAGCCATAATAGACAAAACCTCTAAAAAGCATAGACAACAGACTATGCCGTAAAAATAAATTTCAGCGTGAATAGTGCAGCAAGAACCCAAACACTGATGTGAACATCACGACCTTTACCACTTAGCAATTTAATTGCCGCATAAGAGATAAAGCCTAAAGAAATGCCATCAGCAATAGAGAAGGTTAAAGGCATTAGTAAGCATACCACAACAACAGGGGCTGCTTCAGTAAGATCTCGCCAATCAATACTCACAAGACCTGACATCATTAAAATTGCTACATAAAACAATGCTCCAGCAGTTGCATAAGCTGGAACCATACCTGCTAAAGGTGAGAAAAATAATGCAAGAAGAAATAATACACCAACAACAACAGCAGTTAAGCCAGTACGCCCCCCAGCAGCAACACCAGAAACACTTTCAATATAAGATGTTGTATTTGATGTACCTAATAAAGCACCAACAGAAGTCGCTGTTGAGTCAGCTAATAATGCTTTATTTAAACGAGGGATATTTCCATCTTTATCCATGATGCCCGCTTTCTGAGACACGCCAACTAAAGTCCCTGCTGTATCAAATAAATCAACAAACAAGAAAGCAAAAACAACAGTCAACATGCTCAATTCAAACGCACTAGAAAAGTCTAATTGTAAAAATGTTGGTGCGATACTTGGTGGCATTGACATAATGCCTGCGTATTGAACATCACCGAAAAGTAATGAAAGAGCAGTAACCGCTAAAATAGCGATCATTACAGCAGCTTTATAACCACGATGAACCAATGCAATCGTTAAAAAGAAAGCCAATGCCCCCATTGCAGCAGGAAAACCGTTAATAGCTCCCATTGAAACTAAAGTTGCTGGATTATCAACAACGATACCTGAGTTTTTTAATGCAATAAAAGCCAGGAATAAACCAATACCCGCAGAGATGCCCGTTCGTAAAGAAAGAGGGATTGAATTAATAATCAATTCTCTAATTTTAAACAAGCTTAATAATATAAATAGAACACCAGACATAAATACAGCCGCTAATGCAACCTGCCATGTATGCCCCATACCTAAAACAACGGTATAAGTAAAGAAAGCGTTTAGTCCCATTCCTGGAGCTTGCGCAATTGGGAAATTAGCAACAAATCCCATAATAAAACAACCGATTGCAGCAGCAATACAAGTTGCAACAAATACTGCACCTTTATCCATACCGGCATCAGCTAAAATAGCTGGATTAACAAAAATAACATAAGCCATAGTTAGGAAGGTGGTTAACCCTGCAATAATCTCAGTACGAACATTCGTACCGTTTTCTTTCAGTTTAAATAGTTTCTCAAGCATTTGAGTAATCCCTAAAGTTTTTATTGCAATCTAAACGTTTGCGTAATCGATTGGCTGAGGATTATAAAGAGGAATTATAGGAATTTCTAGCGATAGTTACCCTTTTACTATGTAAATAGTAAATAAAGTGAATGCCTTGATCTAATAATTAATTTTTTTTATTTAAAGTCAGTATCTTAAAATAGAGATGAGGGTTTTGAAGGGATTTAAGCAGAAAATTTAGATAAAAAAAACGCCACCCAAATGATTTGGCTGGCGGAGAATTAAGTCACCCTTAATGGGGTTAATTGAATTCCAATTATAGGGGTATTACTTTACTGTATAAAACCGAAGTTTTATTAGTAACCAAAGCAAGCTGGGTATACGAATTGACTTGTATAAACAGAGCGTTGATTCCAGAAACTTGAAGAACTTAAACAAAACATAACATCACCTTATCAATTGATAGTTTTTAACATTAAAATTGATCTCGGTTCCTTGGAGGCGATAAATCGGACTCATCCTTTGAGCATTTATTTCTTGCTGTAACAGCAGATGAGTTAACTATACCACCATGAAATTTAATTACAACAAAAACATGACACAGTTCACACTTATTAAATTAATCCTCTCTTTAGTATCGAACGTTATGTAATTTTATTACTTTAATTTTTGCTATTAAAAAAACACTCTATTTCTCGTACTTTCTTCATGACTTCTGATAATGTATTTGCAATATCAAACAGAGTAATTAGCTAAATTCATAGGTATACTTGTTTTAATTAACAACCAATAACTCAAATGAATAGAGCATTTCTAAATAAATAATGCTTTCAAAAGGAGATCCTTGTGTCTGAGATCAGTCAACTAACCCCTCAACCACTTTGGCAGTTTTTCGATAAAATTTGTTCTATCCCTCACCCTTCTAAGCATGAAGAAGCGCTCGCTCAATACATTATTGAATGGGCAACAAGTGAAGGTTTAGATGTACGTCGTGATCCAACTGGCAATGTATTCATTAAAAAGCCAGCAACCGCAGGCATGGAAGATCGTAAAGGGGTTGTACTTCAAGCGCATATCGACATGGTTCCACAGAAGAATGAAGATACCGACCATGACTTTACAAAAGATCCGATTCAACCTTACATTGATGGTGAGTGGGTAACCGCTAAAGGAACTACTCTTGGTGCTGATAATGGTATGGGTATGGCTTCTTGCTTGGCTGTGCTTGCTTCAAAAGAGCTTAAACATGGTCCATTAGAAGTCTTACTTACTATTGATGAAGAAGCGGGAATGACTGGCGCTTTCGGTCTAGAAGCTGGTTGGTTAGAAGGCGATATCCTTTTAAATACTGACTCAGAGCAAGAAGGCGAGATCTACATGGGCTGTGCTGGCGGCGCTGATGGTTCAATCAAATTGAATATCGAGCGTGAAGCATTACCTAGTGGTTATGTAACTCGTCAAATTACACTAAAAGGCTTAAAAGGCGGTCATTCAGGTTGTGATATTCACACTGGCCGTGGTAATGCAAACAAATTATTAGGTCGCTTCCTTGCTGGACACGCTGCTGAACTTGATTTACGTCTTGTAGAATTCCGTGGTGGTAGCTTACGTAATGCTATTCCTCGCGAAGCATTTGCAACAGTAGCCGTACCCGCTGAAAACGAAGCGAAACTAGCTGAATTATTCACTTTTTATACTGAGTTATTAAAAGAAGAATTAGGCCGTGTTGAAACAGATATTGTTACATTCAATGAAGCAGTATCTACTGAAAATACATTAACGTCAGTAACTCAAGCACGCTTTATTGCTACTCTTAATGCATGTCCAAACGGCGTCATCCGTATGAGTGATGATATTGAAGGTGTTGTAGAAACGTCTTTAAATGTTGGCGTTATTACCACTGACGAAAGTTCTATTACTATTCTATGCCTTATCCGTTCTCTGATGGATTCAGGGCGTAGCATGGTTGAAGGTATGCTTTCATCTGTTGCAGAACTGGCTAGCGCACAAGTTACTTTCTCAGGGACTTACCCTGGTTGGAAACCTGATGCTGACTCTGAAATCATGCATGTTTTCCGTGATGTTTATGAAGGTATTTACGGAAATAAACCAAATATTATGGTTATTCACGCAGGTCTTGAATGTGGTCTATTTAAGAAGCCTTACCCAGAAATGGATATGATTTCATTTGGTCCAACAATCAAGTTCCCTCACTCTCCAGATGAGAAAGTGAAAATTGACACCGTTGCTCTTTATTGGGAGCAAATGGTAGCTATCTTAGAAAATATCCCTAAGAAATAATTCTATTACTTGTTAATAAAAAAACGGTCAGCATATGCTGACCGTTTTTGTTTGTACCAATAGAGCAGATATTATAAATATACTTTCGGGTTGGTTGCACCCCAGATAACATATAGCTCAGGCATACTACGGCTGCTAAATGCTTCCATTTCTTTAGTTTCAATCGTCTCTTCATTTTGAGAGCCAAAAAGAACTACTTCATCACCTGGTTGAACATCAGCAATATCGGTAACATCTACCATAGTGGTATTCATAGACGTCACACCCACTACATTTGCTTTCTGGCCATTAATTAATACGTAACCATTATTACCAATAGAGCGTACGTAACCATCAGAATAGCCTAATGGTAGGTTAGCTAGAATAGAATCACGTCCCAATACATAAGTACTGCTGTAGCCAATAGTGCTGCCTTTTGGTAAGTAATTTAAAGATGCCACAGAGGTTTTAAAGCGAACAATGCGCTGGTACTCTGGATTACTTGGCATATCACCATAAAGTAGGCCACCAGGACGAACCATATCTAAATGTGCTTCTGGCAGGTTAATTGTAGTGTAAGAGTTTGCTACGTGTAGAGTGATATTTTCACGATTTAACTGAGCTTCATCAATCAACCATTGGCTTTCTTGTTTGAATAAGTTCAGCTTTGTACGGATCTCTTCAACTGACTCATTTGGGAAGTGAGTCATAATGCCGACGATATTAACATGACCATTAAAGGCAATATTTAACGCTTCTTTTTTACCTTGTAACTGAGACAGATCTAAACCATTACGCCCCATACCACCAGCATTTAGAGCTAAGTGTACTGGAATAATAGTATTATTTTTTTTTGCTAATTTAGCAATGGTATTAGCTTGCTCACTTGAACCAATTAACTCTTCAATTTGGTATTCTAGACCTGATTGAATTTCATTTGGTGTTGCAGCGCGTACACGCATGATTTCGCCTTCGAAGCCTTTAGCTCGAACAATACGCGCTTCTTCATTACTAGTAATACCGATGCATTCAACGTTGCGATCAATCACTGATGCCATTAGGCCTTCAATGCCATTACCATAAGCATCTGCTTTCATAATTGCACACACTTTAGTCCCTTCTGATAAGGTCTGTTTTAGTGTATCAATATTATGTTGAAAAGCCTTTGTATCAATCTCTAACCATGCATTGGTTTGTTGAATTTTCTCTTGATTCGTTAACGTATCTAAAGAAAGTAAAGGAGCTGAATTCGCTACTGCTGGAAAAACCAAGCTTAACGCCAATGCACATTTTGTAAACTTCATAAACAACCGTTTCTATATAATAATTATCTTATAAATTTTGAAACGAGATTATATATTGCTTATTTTATCAGCTCTACAAAAAATAGCTTATATTACATACAGCTAAAACACTTATAACAATAGCGCTAGAAATAAAAACCTATCGCGCACGACCGGGTCTCATTTTGAAAACATAAGTATCATTATTATTACAGCACGTTCTTAAATCAAACTTAATTGCTGAAAAACCTCTCTATCTTTAAGCATAACACTTACTCCTATCAGTCTAATTTCTCGATTCTTTTGCCTTTCTAACACTTCGATAAGTAACTCTTCAAAAAATGCTAAGGTAAGACTGGAATGAACATGCTCAATTGTTGTTTGTTGAAAATCAGCAAATTTAATTTTAATCCCTTGCTTAGCAATACCTAAAGAACCATTCGCTTTAAGTAAACGTTTTTCTAGCTCTGGGTATAATTTAGTCTGAATCACCGACCAACACTCTTCAAAAGAGTGAATATTATGAGTAAACGTTCTCTCTACTCCTACTGATTTTCGATTCCGTTCAGTAATAACTTCTCTCTCATCAATCCCATGCGAACGCTTCCAAAGTGAAGCCCCCATTTTTCCAAACCTTAACAATAACTCTCGCTGTTCGCATCGTTGCACATCATTGCACGTATATAAACCAAATTGGTGTAGCCGCTCTAAACTCACCTTACCAACACCGGGAATTTTCTCTAACGGTAATCCCTTTATTTCACTCATTACTTTATCTGGAGTAATAACATATTGCCCGTTGGGTTTATTAAGATCGGAAGCAATTTTAGCTAAAAACTTAAGTGGTGCAATCCCTGCAGAAGCAGTCAGTTGCAACTCATTAAAAATATCTTTTCTGATTTGTTCAGCTATAAGTGTGGCTGAGCCGTGTAATAGTGAGCAATCACTTACATCCAAATAGGCTTCATCTAATGAAAGGGGTTCAATTTTATCTGTATAGCGCTTAAAGATACGGTGAATATGAAGAGAGACCTCTTTGTATACCTGCATTCGACCGGGTACAACGACTAAATTAGGGCACAGTTTTAATGCTTTTCCCGTTGGCATTGCTGAGCGTATCCCAAATTTTCTTGCTTCATAATTACAAGTACTTAGAACACCACGTTGCCTTTCGTGCCCACCGACAGCCAGTGGCACATTTCGTAATAATGGGTTATCTCGCATTTCTACCGCTGCGTAAAAGCAATCCATATCTATATGAATTATTTTCCGACCTTTTTTCTCAGTATTTAACTGCGAGTTTTTCATATTTATGCTCACACAACACAACTGTATAAATAAACAGTTAAATGATAGCGCTGAATCATTTCAGATTCAAATAATTAATACCTACATCACGACTTATACCATTCTGGATAAGTAGTTGTTCAGATAATTGCGTAGGAAAAATCGATTAGAGCAAGGCATAAATTACAGTAACTAGTGGATCTAATTACACCTAATTTTTGCAAAAAAAAAGTATAACTCTGATATAATCGATTTTAACAAGCAAGAATGATCAAATACTTATGTAGATTGGTATTATTATGATGAGTGATCTCCAAATAAAAAAACAGCACTCAAAGGTGCTGTTTTCATTTAAAGATTACTCGTCATCAAGAAAAAATTATGCGATACGATCTTTTTCCCACGCCGCTAATTTTTCAGCTCGGATGGCTTCTTTGGCTTCACGTTTTTTACGTGCATCACACGGTTCAGGACAGTTACATACCTTATCGATACCAACAGCACCAAGACCGCCACAGCTACCTTTAACGACTTTACGTTGTACAATATAGCCAATAGCCATTGCACCAATAACCGCTAAAAATACAAAAAAGGTAATTAGAAAAGTATTCATTATCTACTCACTTATTTCAAAAAAGGCTTAAAGGCTTCAGATGCGATTTCTTTAAAGCCATCTTGTGTCTTCACTATCATGAAAACAGGGATATTATGTTGTTTTGCGACTTCCATGCCTTTTTCTTCACCTAACACCATTAGGCCAGTTGCCAATCCATCAGCTGTCATCGACGATTTATCAAGCACTGTTACTGAGACAACTTTATTCGCTATTGGTTTACCCGTAATTGGATTGATAATATGGGAGTAACGAACGCCCTCTTTTTCAAAGTATATACGATAATCACCTGAAGTCGCGACTGCGTGGTGACCAGGCTCTATAATTTCTTGAATTGCTCGTTCATCAACGGATGGCTTCTCTATTGCAATACGCCAAGCAACATTTTCTTTGTTATTGCCTTTAACACGCATTTCACCGCCGACTTCAACCATGTAATTTGTGATGCCTAACTCTTCTAAGTAATTAGCAACAACGTCAACTCCCCAACCTTTCGCAATCGTTGATAAGTCTACATATAATTCAGGGATGTCTTTAGTTACCGTTGTTTCTGTCACATTAAGATGTTGAATCCCAACAATCGCACGACGAGCACTTAATTCTTCATCTGTAGGAACAACTTCTGGGCGAGCTTCTGGTCCAAACCCCCATAAATTAACAAGAGGTCCAACAGTAACGTCCAATGCTCCCATCGTTAATTGATTAAGACGCATCGCCTCTTTAATCACTGTTGCCGTATCTTTTGATACCGTAAATGGCGTAGAAGCAGTACTTTGATTAAAACGACTTAGCTCTGAGTCTTTACGATAAGTCGACATTTGATCATTAACTAATTCTAACTTTTTATCTACTTCTGTTTGAATTGCCTCAGCGGTAGGTAAGCCCTCTTGGTCTATAAACTTGATATTATAGCTTGTACCCATGGTTGGTCCATTCAGGTATACCTGTTCACGTTGATCACCGCATCCAGAAAGTAGTACTAGAGCAAAGGATACCAAAATAGCTGTTTTTACTTTATTTACTAAATGAGTAAAACTGACAGTCACTGCCAACTCCTTAATTAAATATAGATAATGCAACAAGGCACAGGAATATAGATTTACAAAACCTATATCCCTGTACTTTGTCAGGTTATATAGAGACATTAATACGAAAAAAGGCTGACTCAGTGATGAGTCAGCCAATATTTTTTACTTTAATGGATTAACCACCAAAGTCATCTAGCAAGATGTTTTCATCTTCAACACCAAGATCTTTCAGCATACCGATAACAGCAGCGTTCATCATTGGTGGACCACACATGTAGTATTCACAATCTTCAGGTGCTTCATGATCTTTCAAGTAGTTTTCATAAAGTACATTGTGAATAAAGCCTGTGTAACCATCCCAGTTATCTTCTGGCATTGGATCAGAAAGTGCACAATGCCATACGAAGTTTTCGTTATCAGCCGCTAGGCCATCGAAATCTTCAACATAGAACATTTCACGCTTAGAACGTGCACCATACCAGTAAGACATCTTACGCTTAGATTTAAGACGTAAAAGTTGGTCAAAGATATGAGAGCGCATTGGCGCCATACCTGCACCACCACCGATAAATACCATTTCATTATCTGTGTCTTTAGCAAAGAACTCACCAAATGGACCAGAAATAGTACATTTGTCGCCTTCTTTAAGAGACCAGATGTATGAAGACATCACACCAGGAGCTACATCAGGGTTATTTGGCGGCGGAGTTGCAATACGAACGTTAAGCTTGATAATGCCTTTCTCTTCTGGGTATGACGCCATAGAGTAAGCACGGATCGAATGCTCATTTACGATTGACTCATAACGGAATAAGTTAAACTTATCCCAATCGCCACGATATTCTTCAGGAATATCGAAATCTGAGTATTTAATGTGGTGTGGTTCAGCTTCAATTTGAATGTAACCACCAGCACGGAATGGAACTTCTTCACCATCAGGGATAGCAAGAGCCAATTCTTTGATGAAAGTTGCTTCGTTATCATTAGAGATAACGGTACATTCCCACTTTTTAACACCAAAGATTTCTTCTGGAAGTTCAATTTCCATGTCAGTTTTCATTGCAACTTGACATGCTAGACGCTCACCTTCACGAGCCTCACCTTTTGAAATGTGATCAAGCTCAGTAGGTAAAATATCACCACCGCCAGATTTCACTTTCACACGACACTGACCACAAGAGCCACCACCGCCACATGCAGATGATACGAAAATACCCGCGCTACCAAGAGCACTTAGTAATTTACCACCAGGCTGTGTAATGATTGCTTTATCAGCATCGCCGTTTACAGAGATAGTAATGTCACCTGATGGTACTAGCTTAGATTTAGCGAATAAAATCACTAACACTAAAGCCAATACAATAATGGTAAACATCGCTACACCAAGAATAATGCTTTGCATTTGTTATTCCTTATTATTGGGTGCTTACCCTACAGTTGAACACCAGAGAAAGACATAAAGCCTAACGCCATTAAACCTACTGTAATGAAAGTAATACCTAGGCCACGAAGACCTGGAGGTACATCTGAATATTTCATTTTTTCACGAATACCAGCAAGTGCTACGATAGCCAGCATCCAACCGATACCAGAACCAAAACCGTATACTACAGATTCAGCAAAGTTATAGTCACGCTGTACCATGAAAGATACACCACCGAAAATTGCACAGTTAACTGTGATTAACGGAAGGAAGATACCTAGCGCATTGTACAAAGGTGGGAAGAAGCGATCTAAGATCATTTCTAAGATTTGTACAAGTGCTGCGATAACACCGATAAAGGTAATAAAGCTAAGGAATGTTAAATCAACACCCGCTACAATCGCATTTTCTTTTAGCAAGTAAGTATAAACAAGGTTGTTCACAGGTACCGCAATTGTAAGTACAACAACTACTGCAACACCAAGACCAAACGATGTTTTTACTTTCTTAGACACAGCTAAGAAAGTACACATGCCTAGGAAAAATGAAAGCGCCATGTTTTCGATGAAGATCGATTTAACAAGTAAACTAATATAATGTTCCATTTCGACCTTACTCCTTCGCTTCTACTTGTTCAGGTCTAATGATACGGATAGCCCAAATCATAAAACCAATTAAGAAGAATGCAGATGGTGCTAGAAGCATCATGCCGTTTGGTTGATACCAACCACCGTTAGAAACAAGTGGAAGAACCTCAACACCAAACAGTTTACCTGAACCTAAAAGCTCACGGAAAAATGCAACAGTCATCAATACAAAACCGTAACCAAGACCGTTACCAATACCATCAATAAATGATGGAAGTGGTGCAGACTTCATTGCGAACGCTTCAGCACGACCCATTACAATACAGTTTGTAATGATCAAGCTTACAAATACTGAAAGCTGTTTAGATATATCGTATAGATATGCTTTCAATACTTGGTCAACAACGATTACCAAAGAAGCAATGATCGCCATCTGAACGATGATACGAACGCTGTTTGGCATGTGGTTACGAATTAGCGAAACGAATAAGTTAGATAAAGCAGTAACAAATATTACCGCTAAAGTCATAACAAAAGCCGTTTCAAGTTTAGTAGTTACAGCTAGAGCCGAACATACACCAAGAACTTGAAGCGCGATCGGGTTGTTATCCAACACCGGCGCTAAAATGCTCTTTTTAATTTCTTTAGCATTAGCCATTAGTTCAGTTCTCCATTACGAACTTTAGTAAGGAAAGGACCGAAGCCATCATTACCTAACCAGAAGTCAAATGTATGTTGAACACCATTAGCAGTTAGAGTTGCACCAGAAAGACCATCAACACCGTGTTCAGAACCTGCTGGAGCACCGCCTTTAACAATCTTAATTGCAGGGTTATGATTTGCATCATACAGTTTCTTACCTACAAATTGTGCACGCCACGTTGGGTTTTCTACTTCACCACCAAGTCCCGGAGTTTCCGCTTGATCGTAGTAAGTAATACCAGCAACAGTGTTACCATCAGTTTCAACAGCAACAAATGCATACATCATTGACCATAAGCCAGTACCGTGAACAGGGATAATAACTTTAGACACGTTATCGCCATCTTTAACTAGGTAAACAACACCTACATTAGCACGACGAATAATGTTTGCTTTATCTTGTTCAGCAGTTAACTTAATTGATTGTTTTGGATCTTTAGCCGCTTTACGTTGATCGTAAGTTGCTGCATCACCTTCAACAAAATCACCCGTTTTGAAATCAACAAGACGAGGCTCAATGTTTGCAGCGAACAACTCAGGAACTGAGCCTTCACCAGTAACACCAGCAACTTGAATGATTTTGCTTTGCTTATCTAGCACGGCATTAGCTTGCTGCTTAGGTTTAAGAACAACAGCAGCAGTTGATACGATGATTGAACACACTAAGCTCAAACCAATAACAACACCGAGTGTTTTTTTAATGCTATCGTTATTACTTGCCATAGCGTTTTAGTCTCCGTTTCACGTTACCTTCAACTACAAGGTTATCAAACAGTGGAGCAAATAGGTTTGCAAACAGAATAGCTAACATCATACCTTCTGGGTATGCTGGGTTAACTACACGGATCATTACAGCCATAGCACCAATTAAAATACCGTACCACCACTTACCTTTACTAGTAAACGATGCCGATACAGGGTCTGTAGCCATAAAGATCATACCAAACGCAAAACCACCTAAAACTAGGTGCCAATGCCAAGGCATGCTAAACATTGCGTTTGTATCAGAACCGATCAGGTTAAACAGCGTTGACACTGCAACCATACCGATCATAACACCCGCAATAATGCGCCAAGATGCAATACGCATATAAACGATCATTAGGCCACCAAGGATCAGAGCAAGAGTCGAAACCTCACCAATTGAACCTGGAATATTACCAATAAACGCATCCATCCAAGAGATAGTGTTGCCAGTAATTGTATTAACTAAACCGCCTTGACCACCTTGCGCCCATTGGCTAAGTGCTGTTGCACCAGAGAAGCCATCAGCTGCAGTCCAAACCGCATCACCTGAAATTTGAGCTGGGTATGCAAAGAATAAGAATGCACGACCCGCAAGTGCTGGGTTAAGGAAGTTACGACCAGTACCGCCAAAAATCTCTTTAGCAACAACAACACCGAAGGTAATACCTAACGCTGCTTGCCATAAAGGAAGTGTTGGTGGAACGATCAATGCGAACAGAATAGAAGTAACGAAGAAGCCTTCATTTACTTCATGCTTACGCACCATACAGAACAATACTTCCCAGAAACCACCAACGATAAATACCGTTGCGTAGATAGGTAAGAAGTAAGTAGCACCCAGAAGCATGCTACTGCCCCAGCCAGCATCGGAACTTACGGTACCGCCTAACATTTCGGTTAGCCAGTAGTGCCAGTTTCCAGAGATAACTGCAGCTAGTTCAGCACCAGAATACATGTGCTCAAGAGCAACGATTGCTTGGTGACCTGCGTTATACATGCCCCAGAATGTAGCTGGGAATACCGCAAACCACACCATGATCATGATACGTTTTAAATCAACGCTATCACGAACATGAGAACCACCTTTAGTTACTAAACCAGGTGTGTAGAAAAGTGTTGCTGTTGCTTCATATAAAGCAAACCACTTCTCATATTTACCGCCTGGTTCAAAATGATGTTCAACTTTTTCAAATAAATTTAAAAGGCTCATCAATTACCCTTCCTTCTCGATGGTATCCAAGATCTCACGAAGCATTGGACCATACTCATATTTACCAGGGCACACATATGTACATAGACCTAGATCATCTTCATCTAATTCTAATGCACCTAAACGTGCTGCACTGTCAACATCGCCAGCACAAAGATCACGTAACAACATCGTTGGTTCCATATCTAATGGCATTACACGCTCGTAACTACCGATTGGTACCATTGCACGATCACTACCGTTAGTAGTTGTCGTCATGTTAAATACTTGACCTGAGAATACATGGCTTAGGAAAGAACGAGTTACTGAGAACTTGTTTTTGCCAGGAACAGCCCAACCAAACAACTCTTTTTCACGTCCTTCACGAAGAACAGAAACTTGTTGATGGTAACGACCAAGATAAGCGTGAGGACCTGAAGCTTGAGTACCGTTAAGTACTGAGCCAGAGATAACACGTACTTCACCAGGCATCACTTCACTGTCAGTCAATTCAAGTAAGCTAGCACCAGTAATAGTACGAACTAAACGAGGATTATTTACTGCAGGACCAGCTAAAGATACGATTCTATCTGAGTAAATTTCACCCGTTAAGAAAAGTTGACCAAATGCGATCACATCTTGGTAGCCAATGCTCCATGCTACATTCTTTGTATCTACAGGATACAAGAAGTGCATATGTGTACCTGCTAGTCCTGCTGGGTGCGGGCCATCGAATACATGTTCTTCAACATTCTTTTGAGAAGAGCGAGGTAAGCTACCGCCTTTTTTACATACATATACTTTCTCACCTGTTAATACAGATAATAAGTCTAAGCCTGCAACAAAAGCCTCTTCTTGTTGGTTAATGATCACTTCTGCATCAGCTGCTAAAGGATTAGTATCCATAGCAGTAACAAAGATAGCCTTTGTTTCAGAATCGATCGCTGGAACCTTGCTGAACGGACGAGTACGTAATGCAGTCCATGCACCAGAATCAACCAGTTGTGTTTTAATCGTTTCACGATCAAGAGACACTAGTTCATTCGCTGCATAGCTATTAAAAGTAACCTGCTCTTCGCCTTCAACTGCAATTACTACAGATTGAAGTACACGCTTCGCACCACGGTTAATTTCAATAACCTTACCACTTACTGGAGCAGTAAAAATAACGCCTGGATTCTTTTTATCAGCAAAAAGAACCTGACCTTTTTTTACTACATCTTCCACGCGGACATGCATCGTAGGACGCATACCAACGTACTCTTCGCCAAGCAAGGCGACTTTAGTGATGGATTTACCATCATTAATCACCTGAGTTGGAGCTCCTGCAATAGGAAGGTCCAAACCCTTTTTTATTGTAATCATACGCACTTGCACTAATTTTATGGGAAAAAAGATTCTATATAAGACACGACATTACTAATAGGTTTAATACTGTTAATTCGAAAATCGCAGTACGTAACATTTTAGTAATATGCTTTTTACATAAATACGAAAAAGCTGTTTTAAGGCCGAAGATTCTATCATTTTTTATGGTGAAAATGCCATGTTCAATCTCCAGATTCCTACTATTTTTTGCTATTCATTGTTAAAAGTCATTGAAACATGTTGCGTATTTTAGACCAAGTGCACAATTCTTGTTCAAAATCAAAAAATACCACCTAAGTAGTATCCATTTCGATAAATAGCCACTTTTTAACATGTCGCATCATGATGTATTTATTTTATGTTAAAAAATAAACATTTCATTTTCAAATTTAACCTTTACCACCACCCATGCAATCAGGAGATGTTGGCACTCGCTCATTATCTAGTACTTCCCACTCAGCTTCTGTATAAGTGTGAATTGCTAATGCATGAATATGGTTTGCAAGCTCATCAGCCAAAATGGTATTAATCATACGATGGCGTGCTAATAATCGCTTACCATCGAATTCATCACTTACTGCAATGACTTTAAAATGGCTTTCAGATCCCTCTGGTACATTGTGCATAAAGCTCTCATTTAAGACTTTTAGATAAGAAGGAGATAGTTCTGAGCGTAATTTTTGTTCAATTTGATGCTGAATCATATAATTCCTTTCTTTATTTGAATTCTTCTGTTTCCACTTTATACACCATTTGCGACAATAGCTAGAAGCCTTCCCTATTTGAAGATTGAATCATTATGAAAACAGAACTGTGTCTACTTGACCGAAGCCTAAATTTACAACGTTACCCTAAACGTGCTCAAGAACTACTGCAAGCATGGGATGCTGGTGATGAATACCTAATTAAGCATGTTGAGGAAGAATTAAAGTTAGAAGAGGGAAAAAATATTCTCATCTTAAACGATAACTTTGGTGCTTTATCTTGTTGGTTCTCTGAAAAACACAACGTAACCATGATGACTGACTCTTTTGTCTCTCAGCGTGGTACATTAAAAAACCTTCAACGTAATCAATGTAACCGTGTTCAGTTAATCACTTCAACTGAAGAAATGCCTCAAGGCTTTGATCTTGTTCTCATGCAAATACCAAAAAATAATCGCATGTTAACTTGGCAACTTCAGCAACTTCGTCAATCTATGAGTGCTGACTGCCCTATTATCGCTGTAAATAAAGCAAAGGAAATCCACAATTCGACTCTTGAGTTATTTGAAGATTTCTTGGGTGAAACAAAAACCTCTTTAGCTTGGAAGAAGCACCGTCTAGTATTTTCAAATGCAAATGCAACTAACCCTGCAACCATTGCAGAAGCGGTATGCTGGAGTGTAGATAATGAAGATATTGATCTATTAAACTACCCAAATGTGTATTCTGGAGAGCGTTTAGATCAAGGTGCTCGTTTTATGCTTGAGCATATTCCGGTTGATCCTGAGTTACGTCATATTATTGATTTGGGTTGTGGTAATGGCGTTCTTAGTGTTAAAGCCGCTCAACTAAACCCAGAAGCTCGTATTACCTGTGTTGATGAGAGCTTTATGGCCGTTGAATCTGCTCGTCGCAACTTAGAAGTAAACTTAGGTAAAGAGCGTCAATTTCAATTTATTGCTAATAACTGTTTGGATGGATTTAAAAAACACAGTAGCTACCTAGTTTTATGTAACCCTCCATTCCATCAAGGCCAAGCGATTACTGATCATATTGCATGGCAAATGTTCTGTGATGCTAAGCACATCTTATGCAAAGAAGGAAAATTATTAGTTATTGGAAACCGTCATCTTGATTATGATGATAAATTATGTCGATTATTCGGTGAAGACAACGTCACCACTATTGCTAGTAATTCAAAATTCGTTATTTTAGAAGCCGTTAAAGCTGAAAAATCAAAATAAAAAAAGGATATTCCAATGAAAAAGGCCATTATTGCCCTTTCTGCTCTATTTTTAGCTGCATGTTCTGCTCCTTCAGATCCTCAATTGGATATAAAACCAGTTGCATCAAGCAATGCACACCAGATCGTTGAAAATATAAAATTAACTCTGGATAGTAGTGATTTACGTACTGCGCAATACGTTGCAGTGATTGATAATGGACGCCAAAATGTTCAGCCAATTCATGCAAAACAAAACCTACGAGTTACGCTTGAAGATGCTCTCTCTACTCAATTAAAAAATCAGGGATTTATCGTTACTGTTGATAGCGATAACACGTTACGTCTAGACATCATTGAAGCATTAGTTAGTGTTCAACACTCATTAATGAGCAATGAAATAAAGACACAAGTAAAGCTTCAAATCACAGCAGAAACACCAAGAGGAAAGTTTGTAAAAACCTACAACGGCGTTTCTGAAAAATCAGGCTCTATGAGTGCAGATAACCAAGATATCGAGCAAGTATTAAATGATCTTCTGAATGCAGTATTAGACAAAATTGCCGTTGACGAAGAACTACAAACTTACATCAAAGGTAACTTTTAATGGTTAAAATGATTTCAAAAGCAGCTGTCATTGTCGCTGCTCTTATGACGAGTCAAGCTGCACTTGCTGAATCAGTGAAGTTTGATACTACGTTAGGCAGTTTCACTGTAGAGCTGAATTCAGAAAAAGCCCCTATTTCTGTGGCTAACTTTCTTCGTTATGTTGAGGACGGCAGCTATGTCGGTACTCAATTTCACCGCGTGATCCCAGGGTTTATGGCTCAAGGCGGTGGTTTTGATAAAGACATGCTAAAAAAAGCAAGTTACGGTCCAATTAAGAATGAAGGCAATAACGGGTTAAGTAACGATACTGCAACTATTGCAATGGCTCGTACCAATAACCCAGACTCTGCAACTCGCCAATTCTATATTAATCTAAATAACAACGGGTTTTTAAACGCAAACCAACGTCCACCAGGTTATGCTGTTTTTGGTAAAGTTACGCAAGGTTTTGAAGTAATTCAAGAAATGGCGACAAAACCAACAAAAGCATTGCCAAATGGAATGCGTGATATCCCAGTTGAGCCAATTATCATAACTAAAGCAACATTAATTAAGTAATTTAGTTATTATTGATTCTGTTTCATTATCAAAGCAGCTTACGAGCTGCTTTGTTTTTTCTCATATAAATATAAAAACAAGGAGCGTTTCATGTCTCAATCCATGCAATGGAAATCAGCGATTAAAAGCTACATGGATAAACGCCTACTTTGGGTCTTCATGCTTGGCTGCTCTAGCGGTTTTCCTTGGGTATTAATTGGCTCAAACATGTCGGGTTGGTTAAAAGACGCAGGGCTTACTCGCGCCGCTATTGGCTATTTTGGTTCAGTCTTTGCTGTTTATGCAATAAACTTTATGTGGGCACCTTTAGTTGACCGTGTAAAACTTCCTTTTATTGGTAATAAACTAGGGCAACGCCGTAGTTGGATTTTTCTTTGCCAAGCTATCGTACTATTTTGTACCTTACAAATTGCAGGCCTAGATCCATCAAATAATTTAATGCTGGCCTCAATGTTTGCTTTGGCGATTGCAACCGCTTCTGCTACTCAAGATGTTGCTATTGACGCTTTCCGTATCGATACCTTCCCTAAATCAGAATCGACCAAGATGCCACAAGCCTCTGCAATGGCCGTCATTGGTTGGTGGACAGGTTATTCACTTCCAGGTTATTTAGCGTTTGTTAATGCGGATAGCATAGGTTGGAATGGTGTTTATTATGGAATGGCTGGGATCGTCGGGTTATTGATGGTATTTACTTTACTCGTTGGCGAGCCAAAAACTAAACGTGATGAACTGCAACATGCAGCAGAAGAACGCCATAATAAACTCGTAGGTTCTAAAGTCGCAGCTTGGTTTACGGTAACCGTTATTGAACCGTTCTATGATTTCTTTAATCGTAATGGCGTAAAAACAGCTTGTACTCTATTACTGTTTGTTTTTCTTTTTAAAATTGGAGAGGCCTTCTTAGGCAGAATGTCGATTACCTTCTATAAAGAAATTGGATTCAGTAATGAACAAATTGGTTATTACTCAAAATTAATTGGTTGGGGGGCTACCGTCTTCTTTACCCTATTAGGCAGTTTGATCAACGTTCGATTCGGCGTAATTAAAGGATTAATGATCGGCGGTATTGCTATGGCTGCAAGTAACCTAATGTTTGCTCTCATTGCTAATGTGGGCCCTAATGAACATCTATTCTTGGCTACAATTATCGTTGATAACTTTACAACGGCATTCTCTACGGTTGCCTTTGTCTCTTTCTTAACGATATTAACTGGTGAAGCGTTCTCTGCAACCCAATACGCTCTACTTGCTTCATTAGGTAATCTAGGTCGAACTACCTTAGCGTCATTCAGTGGAGAATTAGCTGACTACTTAAATAGTTGGCCATTATTCTTTATATTGACAGCAGTAATGGTGATCCCAAGCTTAGTTATGCTGCTTATGCTTAAAGGGCATTTCAAAGCCCTACTTGATAAAGCTCAAGGTTCTTAAACGCTCAATTTAGATAACATATCCACTATCAAAGCCTCTATATCTCGGAGGCTTTTTTGTTTGTGTTCACAATTATCTGTCAGAATAATGTCAACTGGGTGATATAGATCACCTTAATGTCAAAGTCGAATTTATAAACACGATCAAGATCTACATACAACATTAGAGTTACATTGGTTGCATTTAAAAAAGTGAACTTTATCGATATCATGTGCGCATCTTAAAAACAGTACTCAACCTACTGACCTATTATTCTAGTAATACTAACTATAGAGATGCCATTATGCGTAAATCCCTTTTAGCTCTATCTGTTCTTGCTACCACTGTTGCTATCCCTGCTCAAGCTGAATACCTATATGGTTTCGCAAATATGAGCGTGAACTACTTAGATTGGTCAAGCGATACAACAGACCGTTCAGGTAAAGAAGATTTTACTTACTTAGAGCTTGAAGGTGGCTCAGGTTATACTTGGGGTGAACTATACGGTTTTGCTGATATTGAAAACCTAGAAAATGGTTTTGATGAAGCACGTACTTCAATCAAAGGTAGCGTAGCATGGAAAACTGGTATCGAAGAGCTTCGTTTATACGCACAACTTTACAATACAAACTCAGCAGGCTTCACTGCACAAAATACTGTCACAGGTGTGTCGTATAACTTTAGTGGTGATAATTGGTATTTCAATCCTTGGGTTGGTTTCCATCACACAATCACAACTAACTCATTCCAATTTGATAAGAATGGTGACCCATTACCAGCTAAATCATTTAGTGGTATGAATGGTGGTATGTTTGGTTGGGCTTTGGGTTATAACTTTAACCTAGGCGAACAAAAATTTACACTATCAAACTGGCATGAAACTGAGTTTGGTCGTAAAAATGATTACCTTGCAGCTTCTGGTGAATCAGATGACCTATCAATGAACGGTGCTGTAGCTCTTTGGTGGAACGCAACTGATGCTGTTACAACTGGTATTCAATACCGTTATGCTGATAATAAACTAGGTCAAACAAAACTTGATCAAGCTGTAATTTACACTGTGAAATACAACTTCTAATCTAATTTAGATTATTAATTTTACTAAGGCGCTCACCATGAGCGCCTTTGTTTTTTCTAATAAACCTATTACACTTCTCTCATTATTTCTTCTATCTGGATTTACCTGTGAATATCACCATTCTTGGCCCTGGAGCCGTTGGTTCTTTATGGGCGTGTTACCTACAAAAAGCAGGGCATAATGTCTCATTATGGACAAGAAGCTCAACGCCTTCTGAATGTTCTCTTTCTTTAAATGCAAAAGACAATTCATCACATGCTTTTTCTTGTAACGACAAAGAATCACTCATTCATTGTGATCTGCTTTTTATTACCGTTAAAGCATGGCAGGTAGAAAACGCACTACTCCCTTTACTTTCATTATTATCACAAGAAACCATATTACTCTTTATGCATAATGGTATGGGAGCAATTGATGCGATAAAAGACAAAATTAGCCATCACCCTATTTTACAAGCCACCACAACACATGGCGCATTAAAAGAAAGCTCACACAAAGTAAAACACACTGGAATGGGCCATACTGTTATCGGTCCGTACAACGCGTTAGGGGCTCAGTGTCAATTTCTTCAAGAAGTACTAGACCATAGCTTACCAAGTATTGAATGGAACCCTAACATTGAAATAGCACTCTGGAAAAAACTTGCTATCAATTGCGCGATAAACCCTTTAACGGCAATTCATCAATGTCAAAATGGGCACTTAGCACACTCTGATATTCATAAAGATGTCATTCGCATTTGCAGTGAAGTACAACAAGTATTACAACAAGAAGAAGTCATCCTATCTCAGTCAGAACTGCTTTTAATCGTTAATCAGGTCATTTCTACAACTGCTGAAAACTACTCATCGATGAACAGAGATTGCTTTTATCAACGAAAAACTGAAATTGATTTTATTACCGGGTTCTTATTACAAAAAGCAAAACAACATGGAATATCAGCATCAACCAACCAAACGTTATATAATCAAATAAAACAATTAGAAGAGAACTTCCTATGACAGCAAAAATTCTCGTATGCCTTGCCCCTGGAACCGAAGAGCTAGAAGCAATTACGGTTATCGATATTCTAGAACGTGCTAAATTTGATGTAACGATTGCCAGCACCGCTTTTGATGGATCATTAACCATGAAAGCCGCTCAACGTGTCACTCTGACTGCTGATGTGAAATTAGTGGAAGTCGCTGATGAAGAGTTTGACTGTATTGTCCTTCCTGGTGGCCTAAAAGGTGCAGAAAATTTCAGAGACAGCACTCTTTTGATCGAAATGCTAAAACAACAAAAATACGATGGTAAATGGGTTGCGGCTATTTGTGCTGCTCCTGCTGTCGTGCTTCAACATCATAATTTATATCCAGATGCACGCATGACTTGTTACCCTGCCTTTATGGAAGCCATCCCTGAAGAGAACCGTCGAATCAAACGTGTTTTTACTGATGTATTAAATCATTTAATTACAAGCCAAGGTCCTGGCTCTGCTCTTGAGTTTGCTATGGAGATCGTAACATTATTAGGTGGAAAAGAGCTAACTGTAAAATTAGCTGCAGATCTAGTGACTCTACCAAACTTAAATTATCATCAAATCTAGCACCAATAAAAAAAGGGAGCTGATTACTCAACTCCCTTTTCAATATCAGTAATAATTACACACTATGGACGGTAAACTTTTACGTTTTTGTAGCCATTTTCAATTAACAATAAAGCTTGAAGACGACTCATCACACCGCGCTCACAGTATAATAAGTACTCTTTAGATTGGTCTAAATCACCAAACTTAGTCGCTAATTTAAAGAAAGGAATATGAGCAATTTCAATACCATCTAGTACTAGAGGTTTCTCATCTTCTTCTTCTGCGCTACGAATATCAAGGACAACAACATCAGAGCCTAGCTCAGATACCATCTCAACTTCTGTTGCTTGCTCTTGGCTTTCTTTTTCGATATCACGAATATCCATTACTCGCGCATTATAAACGGCTTGCTCAAGAACAGAGAAATCAAACTTCGCTTCTTCTTTTTCTAATTTCTCTTTCACCGCTTTTACTGTTGGTTTCTTAGAAATCACACCACAGTATTCTGGCATTGTTTTCGCAAAATCTTCAGTACCGATTTCACGAGCTAAATCAATAATGTCTTCTTTATCCCAGTTAATTAAAGGACGTAGAATCAATGAATCGGTTACGTTATCAATATGACGTAAGTTCGTTAGTGTTTGGCTAGATACTTGACCTAATGCTTCACCAGTAACTAAACCTTCGATGCCAAATTTCTCAGCGACCATACCGCCCGCACGCATAAACATACGTTTTAAGATAACACCCATTTGGCCATCATCAACTTTCTCTAAGATCTCAGCAACCACTGGATCAAAATCGACAGAGATAAATTTAACTTTTGCTGATGAACCGTATTTTTTCCACAAGAAATGAGAAACTTGTTTTACACCAATCTCGTGAGCTGGGCCACCTAAGTTAAAGAATAAGTAGTGGACTTTTGAGCCACGTTTGATGTGTAAGTAACTTGAAACACCCGAGTCAAAACCACCAGAAATTAAACTTAATACATCCTCTTGTGTACCAAGAGGGAAGCCGCCTAAACCTTTATGGCGAGCAATCACTAAGTTCAGTTTTTCATTCTCAACTTCAAACTTAACCGTTACTTCAGGATTCTTTAATCGTACTTTTGCTGATTCAACCGCTTGATTTAAACCGCCACCAACATAACGCTCTAATTCAATAGAAGTAAATTCATGTGTACCACGGCGTTTAGCACGCACACAGAACGTTTTACCTTCAATGATCTCACGATTCATCTCTAAACATTGTTCATAGATATCGTGCATATCCGCAAAAGCACTCTGTTTAACTTCTAGTACATGGTGAATGCCTGGAGTATGAGTAACAGCCGTAAGTACTTCATTACGGTATGTACCATCAAGACCTGAAACTTCAATGTAATCACGACGGTTAATCACTTCAACGCCTTTTGTTTCGCGTTTAATGATGCTGCGTAAATTCGTTTCAAGAATACGAATAAAACGCTTACGTACTGAATCACTTTTTACAAAAACTTCTGGGTGTGGCTTAACGATAAACTTCATATATAGGCTTCACTGATGTGGAATAACAATCAAAAGGTTAGACTAAATGGATTTAAGACCTAATCTAAGGCGCAAGATTATACCGAAAAAAAAGGTGAGTTGCTAATTCAACTCACCTTTCCATTTACTTGTTGCTTTATGTTTTACTGCTGAGTACTAGGTACTTCATCACTCTCATGCGCTTTACCTTGCATGATGCTGATTTCAACTCGACGGTTACGAGCTCGCTGAGCCACCGTTTTATTAGGTACAAGAGGCTCTGTCGACGCCATTCCTCGAACACGCAAACGGTCACTTTCAAAGCCCTTCACTCGTTCCATTTCATGAGCAACAGAAACTGCGCGTTGAGCAGATAAATCCCAATTAGAACGGTATAACTCCGAATCTAATGGTTGATTATCAGTGTGTCCAGATACTCTAATAATCCCTGGAACATCCTTAACCAACTCACCAATTTGACGGATAAGAGGACGAAATTGAGGCTGTAAGAATGCAGAACCCGCAGGGAATGCGCCCTTTTCACGAATTCGAATCACTAATTGCTGACCCAAATTCTCAACTTCTAACGCACCATCATCAATTTCACGTTCTAGTGCTTTTTTGATGGTTTCTTCTAACTCTTGTTGTGTTTGGCTTTGGCTTTCTGACTCTGACTCACTTTGAGAATTAGTCTGCGTTGAGGTAGAAGATGACTCTCCTCCTGTTTGCTTACCTGCATCACGTTTTGTACCACCAGCACGATCAGACTCGCCATCATGAAAATCCAATGTCTTCTGAGGGATATCTATCGTTTGTTGCATGATCACTTCAATCGGTGTTGGCTCAGGGCGACCAGGTCGAAACTCTTGCGCAATAACACTGGTTCCTTTAGGTATATCTTTTACTTCAAGTACGTTTTGAACACCAAATGCAAACTTCATCGAACCTGCTATTTGCTTAAATTTCAATACATCCATTTCAGAAAAAGAAAGTAACAGTACGAAGAAACACATTAATAGCGTTGCTAAGTCAGCAAATGTTGCCATCCATAAAGGGGCACCAGGAGGACATTTACACTTATCTTCATCTTCCATTGCTAGCTCCTAGTTTTATTCTTCGCCAATATCAACAACACGCTTCTTCTCGTTTAAGTAATTACGTAGGTAACTATCAATAACACGAGGGTTCTGACCATCTTGAATAGCTAAAATACCATCAAGGATCAAACGTCGATTTAATTTCTCTTGTTCTTTACGTAATTCTAATTTATGCGCAATAGGGAATGCGATCATATTTGAGATAACAGAACCATATAATGTTGTTAAAAGTGCAACGGCCATTGCTGGACCAATCGATTTAGGATCGTCCATGTTTGATAACATACCTACCAAACCGATAAGCGTACCAATCATACCCATTGCCGGCGCGACATCGCCAAACGCGTTAAATACACCAACCCCACGCTCATGACGTTCGTTAGTCAACGCGATGTCTTTTTGTAATGTTGCTTTAACTACTTCAGCATCGTGTCCATCAACCAATAAGTCGATGCCTTTTTGCATGAATGAATTACTGATCTCTTTTTCTTCTAATGCTAAAAAACCGCCTTTACGAGCAGCATCGGCCATTTCAACGATCGTCACAATTAAATCAACTGGCTCGTCCGTTTTAAACATAAATGCTTTTGCGGCAATTTTACCTGCGCCAAAAAATTGGCCTACGGTAAACTTCATCAATACAACGAAGACAGAACCACCCATTACAATCAGTACCGATGTTGTATCCATAAAGATGGCTAAGCCACCGGCCAGTACCATTGCCATGATAATAAATGCAAAGCTACCAACTAAACCTATTAACGTTGCTAAATCCACAGAGCGCTCCCCTATCTTGCTGCTTGTGTTTATTTATAATGTGCTAAGCAAAAAACAAGCCATAAAAATCACCCATTTTTTTGCCGCTTATCTCTTATCGACCGAACGTATCAATGGTTTAATTTTTTTATTAAAAAAGACAACACCACCAATGGATTGTTTGAAATTTAACCCCTAACGCGTAAATTCTACTTTAATGTATCACTTTCTTACCACTTCAATTGACCCTTTACGTACTCTGAGTTACCTTTCTTGGATCATTTTAAGAGTGAATCATTATGGCTGTAAAAAAACCTGAAAATTTATCGTTTGAAGCGGCAATTGAAGAACTGGATTCTGTCGTTAACCAATTAGAGGGCGGAGATCTGCCTCTTGAAGATGCTCTGAAGAAGTTTGAGCGTGGTATTGCCCTAGCTCGTGCGGGACAAGAAAAGCTGACTCAAGCTGAGCAACGTGTCGATATTCTTCTTCAAGCTGATGATAATGCTGAACTAACCCCTTTTGATACTAATGATGATTGATTCACTAAAACAACAATTACCTATTTATCAACAACGTAACATTGAACAATTGCATCAATGGCTTGATAAAATTGAAATTCAACAGCAACCTCTAACTGAAGCGATGAAATACGCATTACTTCTTGGAGGTAAACGCGCTCGTCCTTATCTTGTCTATATCACGGCAAAAATGTTAGGTGTACCGACTAAACACACTGATGCAGCAGCGGCAGCAGTTGAATGCATACACTCATACTCTTTAATTCATGATGATTTACCAGCAATGGATAATGACGATTTACGCCGAGGTCATGCTACTTGTCATATAAAGTTTGATGAAGCTACCGCTATTCTTGCCGGTGATGCCTTACAAACCTTAGCGTTTGAAATTCTAGCTAATGGTTCATTGACCGCAGATGCTGAATCTTCTCGAATTGATATGATCCGCGTGTTAGCAAAAGCCTCTGGAGCTTCTGGTATGTGCATGGGGCAATCTCTTGATTTACAGGCTGAAGGGAAGAAAGTTAACTTGTCTTCTTTAGAGCAGATTCACGCTCATAAAACGGGAGCATTAATAAAAAGTGCCGTTCAACTTGGTGCATTATGTGCTGGGGATAAGGGCAAAGCAATTCTCCCTCAACTTGAAACCTATGCCGACGCTATCGGTTTAGCTTTTCAAGTTCAAGATGATATCCTAGATATTACTAGCGATACTGAAACTCTCGGAAAACCTCAAGGTTCTGATCTAGAATTAGAGAAAAGTACTTACCCTGCCTTACTTGGCCTTGATGGCGCTCAACAGAAAGCAGAGCAATTGTACCAAACCGCAATTGAAGCATTGAATGATATCCCTTATAACACGGATGCAATGCAAGCGTTCGCCCAATACGTCATTGAGCGTAAAAACTAAAACAGATAAGCGCTAATATTATGTCACTAGATATTTCAAAATACCCGATTCTGGCTTTGGCAAATACACCAGATGAATTACGCTCTTTACCTAGAGAAAGCCTGCCTGCTTTATGTGATGAGCTACGTACTTACCTATTAAATTCAGTCAGTAAAACAAGCGGACACTTAGCGTCTGGTCTTGGTGTTGTTGAGTTAACCGTTGCTTTGCATTACGTGTATAACACGCCTTTTGATCAGCTTATTTGGGATGTTGGACATCAAGCTTATCCTCATAAAATCTTAACCGGTCGCCGTGAACAGTTATCTACTATTCGCCAAAAAGACGGATTACACCCATTTCCATGGCGCGGTGAGAGTGAATACGACGTATTGTCTGTAGGACATTCATCTACTTCAATTAGTGCCGCCTTAGGTTTAGCTATTTGTGCTGAAAAAGAACAAGAGAACCGTAAGGTCGTTAGTGTTATTGGTGATGGTGCAATTACCGCAGGCATGGCATTTGAAGCCTTAAACCACGCAGGTGATATTCACCCAGATATGTTAGTTGTCTTAAATGACAATGAGATGTCAATTTCTGAAAACGTAGGTGCATTAAACAACCAATTAGCACGAGTACTTTCAGGAAGCCTATATACATCAATTCGTGAAGGTGGCAAAAAAGTACTTTCTGGTACCCCAACGATTAAAGAGTTATTAAAGCGCACGGAAGAACACTTAAAAGGCATGGTTGTACCTGGCACCATGTTTGAAGAACTAGGTTTTAATTACATTGGTCCTGTTGATGGACATGATGTCAACGAGCTTGTTCATACCTTAAAGAATATGCGTAATTTAAAAGGACCGCAGTTCTTACACATCATGACCAAGAAAGGAAAAGGCTACGAGCCTGCTGAAAAAGATCCTATCAGCTACCATGGTGTTCCAAAATTTGACCCAAAAGACAGCTCATTACCTAAATCGTCTGGCGGCAAACCAACATTCTCAAACATCTTTGGTGATTTCCTTTGCGATATGGCTAAAGAAGACGATAAGTTAATGGCCATCACGCCTGCTATGCGCGAAGGATCTGGCATGGTTCGCTTCTCTAAAGAATACCCAAGCCAATATTTTGATGCCGCTATTGCAGAACAACATGCAGTGACACTTGCCAGTGGTATGGCTATTGCCGGTTACAATCCGATTGTTGCTATCTACTCAACGTTTTTACAACGTGGTTATGACCAGTTAATTCATGACGTTGCGATTATGGATTTACCCGTGATGTTTGCGATTGACCGTGCAGGTCTCGTGGGCGCAGACGGTCAGACTCACCAAGGCGCTTTTGATATCAGCTTTATGCGCTGTATTCCAAATATGGTTATCATGACGCCAAGCGATGAAAATGAATGTCGTCAAATGCTATACACTGGCCATAAGCATACTGGACCAAGTGCAGTTCGTTATCCAAGAGGCAGCGCAACTGGTGTTGATGTTGATAAAACAATGCAAGCGCTAGAAATTGGTAAAGGCCGTCTACTTCGTGAAACTAAAATCACGGAAAAAGGAGAGCGTGTTGCTATTTTAAACTTTGGTACTTTCTTAGAAAATAGCCTTGTGGCAGCTGAGAAGTTGGATGCTACTGTTGCAGACATGCGCTTTGCAAAACCACTCGATGAAGCCTTACTATGTGAATTAGTAACGAGTCATGATGTATTAGTTACTATTGAAGAAAATGCAATTTCAGGTGGTGCAGGTTCGGGTGTGATTGAGTTCTTGATGAAGAACCGCTTAATTAAACCAGTTCTACAATTAGGCTTACCAGATGAGTTCATTGCTCAAGGTACGCAAGAAGAAATGCACACCGAACTTGGATTAGATGCGCAAGGTATTGAAAAACAGATCAGAGACTATCTGGATCTCTAAGTAATCCTTATCTAATTTTCAGTAATACATAAAAAATGCCACAACTTTGTGGCATTTTTTACATCTAGCTAAACAGCAATTTAGTCTAATTTGCCTACTTTCGGCAAAAACTGAGCAAGGCAATATATTTCTTAGACATAAGATTTCCTTGTGTTATTGACTGTCGTTCATTTATCTTTCATTATCACCCTACGATTAATTGTATGGTCAACATAATGAAATCAGACGTAGATAAAATGCTTAATAAACACCAACAACTTACGCACAGTGTTGATGTAAAAGTTACATCCCATACTCAGCGTGATATTGGAGAATGGGTGCAGCATACCATTATGATTGAAAACTGTAATGTTCCATTCAAATTTAACCGAACAAAACCCTATCAATCACTCAAGGGTTCAAAAGTAAACCTTACTTATTACCCAAGCGTAGAAATACTAGCGGGTTTTGAAATAGAAATAATGAAAGTAGTTCGAATTAAACGCAGCTAATTTCTACACTGAAGCTTATAAAAAACCAAAGCATCTAAAATAGACTTTTCTTTTATTGGCTTCGTAATTATATAATTAGCTCCAGCCATTAAGAACTCCTCATTAGACTCTTTTAATACATCAGCCGTATACGCATAAATAGGTGTATTCAATTTTAATACATCACGAATATATTTTGTTGCCTCAATACCACTCATCCCTGGCATCTGATTATCCATAAGAATAAGATCAAACGACCTCTCCAAGAGTTGATTAATACCATTCTGAGCAGAAATTTGCCAATCCACACTTAAACCATATTTTTGACAATAAGCCTTAGCGATATAAGCATTAGACTTATTATCTTCAATCAAAAGTACATTTAAACCTGTTGGCAACAAAGATTCGTAAGTATTACTTTGGCCCTCAATGCTTGTATCTACTGTTTCAATAACAGCAACAGGGACTTGTACATAAAAAACAGAGCCTCCACCAGATTTGCTTTGGACACTAATTTTTCCATTCAATAAATTTAACAACTGCTTTACAATGGCTAACCCTAACCCACTACCACCAACTCGTCTTATTTCTGTTGATTCCGCTTGAATGAAGGGCTCAAATATTAACGCTTGTTCCTTTCGGTCCATACCTATTCCGGTATCTGCCACATCAATATAAAGGATAATTTGGTCATTCTTTGTTTTTAAAGAAAGCGTCAATTTAACATTACCAAACTCAGTAAACTTAACAGCATTACTTAATAAGTTGAATAATATTTGAGTTAGCCTCACCTGATCTGAATTGATTAATGCATTTTCATCGATTTTATTATGGATAATAAAATCGATTCCCTTCTCACAACAAAGAGGTGTATATATTGCGTTAATTGTTTCTAATACGTCACTCAATTTGAATGGTTCGCACGATATATTGAGTTTATCTTGTTCTATTTGAGAAAAGTCAAGCACATCATTTAACACAGCAAGAAGGTGTTCACCTCCCTGGTGAAGTATTGCTATTTGCTTTCTTTGTTCAACGGTTAAATCACTTTGTTTTAATAAACTAGAAATCCCAAGGATACCATTTAAAGGTGTGCGTATTTCATGACTCATTCGAGCTAAGAAATCTGATTTTACTTGTGTGGATTTTTCAGCAGCGGCTTGAGCTTTATAACTTTCTTCTTTTGCTTCAATTAATTCAATAAAGGTTTCTTCTAATTTATGCCCGATATTATCAAACTCAAGAATTCCACTGCCATGATATTGGGTATCCGAATTTTTTTTCGAAACATCATCTGCATATTTTAGCAATGAATTAAGTGCTAATACTATTTTATGCTCAAACAGACCTCTAATTAATACAGCGATAGCGATAAGAACAAAAAATGAAAGGACAACACTATAAATGAATCGCTGCTCCAGCATTTCTATATTCTTTTTATTTTTCAAAGTTAATATAGATAGTTTCCCATTTAATGATTTAACCTCTATATCTGTAGCATTTATAATTTTATTTGGTGATAGTAAATCAGATTCGTTAATTACTTTTTTAATTCTATTATATTCTTCTGTTTCTTTTTTTATACTTGAAGCGATAATGTTTTTATTATTAACAATCAACACTTCTTGGCTATTGCTTACCGTTTTTAAATTATGAACAAAAGAAATATTATTATTTAATATTGCCGCATTGTATAAATATCCTCTTACCTTACCAGTAGAAGAGACTACAATCGGTGTTTTTCTAATTAAAATATGAGCATTAGGTAACGCCTTATCGATCATCATATAATACCAAGTATTAATATGAATATTTTTATCTAGTATACCTTGGAGGTCTTGCTCTCCTAAACCAAGAAAAAGATTATTTCCATCATTCCAATAAAGAGTATTATCTACCTCAATAAAACGAAAGTCTGGTGAGTTATATGGTGATCTTGCCTCTATATCTGAGAAATAATGCTCAAGGCTTCGAATACGGTCTGTATTTTCACCATCTTGTAACCCCAAACTGCCCGCATCCGTATCTTGCCTTATTTGCAATATGGCTAAACGATGATTTAAAAAATTAGTTACTAAACTAGAGGTTTGTTGTAAGTTTCGCTTAACCTCTTCATTAATTGTATTAATGCTAAGCTGGTAGGTATGAATTGTTATACCTACCGTTAAAATAGAAAATATAACGAAAATAGCTCGAAAGATAAGATCAGCTAACGATGCTTTTTTCAAAACATTTCCTTTACTCATGCTCGAAGTCCACGCCTGAATAACGGAAAGCTCTCTGCTTTAGCTTCTCTAATTCTTCTGTGCTTGTCTCTGATGTTACCATTTCAAAATCACCAGAGTACACAGTAGGAACTTGCTTGCCTTCAAGATCTAATTTAATTGCTTCAGCCATGGCAACGCCAATATCATCGTTCATTCTCATGACTGTGGCATCGAGTTTACCCTGCTCGATAGCTATTAATTCGAGCGAGCCACCACCCCAACCATTAAGCACAGGTTGAACATTCATATTCTCATCTAAGGCATCTAGTGCACCAAGAGCAATATCGGTAGAAGAAGCATAAATAAAATCAATATCAGGGTTGTCATTCACTATATTTTTCGTTGCCTTATAAGCACTTTCTTCTGTCGCATCAGTATAAAAAGAAGACGTTAACGTGTACTTATTATTATCCATCGATTGAACGAATACATCCCCTCTAGCTGTACTTAAATAACCATAAGAATAATATAACATTCCATATTTAGCGCCGTTAGGAAACTTAGTTTGAAAATATTTGGCTAATAAACGAGTTCCTATAACATGATCAAAACCCGCATATAATAGTGGTTGAGTGTCATGCCATGCTTTTACGGGTGTTGTAATATTTTGCAGAATAATTTTGGTTTCAGGGTTCTGTAATACATGTTCAATGAATTTACGATGGCGAGCCGTACTAAGGGTAAAAATAAGATAATCCGATTTTTGCTCAATCGCATTATATAAAGAACAGCTCTGCTCTTTAAAGTCTACATTCAATCGGGTTGATACTGGCGTTAATTCATAATCTATATTTAATGCCTGTAAGCGAGCCTCAAAAGCGATTAAGTTACGCTTCCAATAGTCAGAGGCTTGCTCTCCAGGATAAATAAATGAAATTTTAACAGGTTTATCTTGTTGCACAGAAAGTGGAATGGGCGCTTCCTTTACGGTATCAGCCAATGACAATGTGAGTGCTTTTTCTTTAGGATATTTTGTTAAATACTCATTATAGCCCCAGTAACCGACCAACACAGGATCTGAAAATACTGATTTGGAATAACTTAAAAAAGTTGCCAATACGAATAATAATGAACAGTATTTTGCCTTGAATGTAACCATTTATAACCAACCAGAATATTTACCTATTAACCAAAGGCTAATTAGAGCCATAAATCCAGCGACAATATCATCTAGCATGATGCCAAAGCCGCCATGAACTTTGCTATCTAGCCATCCAATTGGCCAAGGTTTTACCATGTCGAAAAATCGAAATAAAATAAACCCTGTTAGTAACCATTTCCAGTCAGTTACCGATATATTTAAGTAGGGAACAATACTCATCGTTATCCAAAGACCAACGAATTCATCCCATACAATTGAACCGTGATCGTGCACCTTCATGTCTGATGAAGTAATGTCACAAATTTTAATTCCTATTACTGCAGAAACAATAACTGCGACCACAAATAGAGAAAAAGGAAGTTGTGCTAGCAATAGATAAAATGGGATTGCAGCTAGCGTTCCCATGGTTCCTGGGATCACTGGCGCTAAACCACTACCAAACCCTGTAGCCAGAAGATGCCACGGATTTTTTAAACTAATTAATGCTAAAGGATTTGTCATGATTAATTCCTAAAATGATCGTAGCCATAAAGAACCCAATCTAATGAGATGGAATCTTTACGTAATTTCACATTATTCTCTAAAGTGGTAAATGGGCCTTCCGAGATTTCACCAATTATACTAACATCATGATTTAAAAGAAAAGATATTTGTTTAATCGCTTCTCTATTCTCTTTTGGTGCAGTGAAACAAAGTTCATACTCCTCTCCACTTACTAATGCCGTTTTCAAACACTTATCAATGTCATGAGAATAAAATGCCAGAAGTTCATCACTAATTGGTAAGGCATTAACCTGTATTTTAGCAGATACATTTGACTGTTTAAGTATATGACCTAAATCTGAAATAAGCCCATCAGAAATATCTAATGCAGAGTGACAGAGATGACGAATTTTTTGTGCTAATTGGACTTTGGGGTTTGAATAATAATGTCTATGCTCTAGTTCTTGCTCTAGTTGTGTTTTTATTTGCTTATTTGTATCAAGCAATATCTCAAGACCAGCAGCACTGTCTCCTATAAATCCTGTAACGTAAATATCATCTCCTACCTTTGCACCTTTACGAGTTAACCCCTCTCCTCTTGGTACAAGACCTTGCACTGTAATCGTAATACTTAACGGACCTTTGGTTGTATCACCGCCAATGAGTTGAACATTATGTTGTTTTGCCAGGCCAAAGAAACCTTCGCAAAATCCTTCTAGCCACTTCTCATCAGGCTTAGGTAACGTTAATGCGAGAGAAACCCAGGTTGGTTTTGCTCCCATTGCCGCCAAATCACTTAAATTAGAAGCCAGTGCTTTATATCCAACCTTAACAGGATCTGCATCGATTAAAAAATGCGTTCCCGCCGCTAGGGTATCTGTTGTAATCGCAACTTGATAACCTTCAGGTACTGAAACCAAAGCGCAATCATCACCAATACCTAAGTCAACATCACTTCTAGAAACATTGTTTTGAACAAAGAATCGATCTATTAAATTAAATTCACTACTCATTGTTTATGCATTCAGTTTTTAGTTATAAAAAAGGCCAGCAACTAGGCTGACCTTTACAATTAATTAGTATGCTACTTCCAACTTATTTTTTACGTAACGTCGGAGCCGCTTTATCTAATACACCGTTTACAAATTTGTGGCTATCTTCTGCTGCGAATACTTTTGCAAGTTCAATCGCTTCATTGATAACAACTTTGTATGGTACGTCATCACGGTTCATCATCTCGTAAATAGACATACGTAATAACGCAAGTTCCATTTGGTCAAGATCTTGAAGTGGACGAGATAAGTATGGACGCATTTTACCGTCTAACTTAATGTGGTTAAGAGCAACACCTGAGAAAAGATCGCGGAAATACGCTACATCTGTCTCTGGGGCTTGTAGCTTAGGCTCTTTTGCATGATGCTCTTCTTCATCATACTTCTCTGCAGTTAAAAACTGCTCTTCAATATCAGCAATATTTTCTTTGCTTAATTGCCATGAATAGATTGCTTGAAGCGCAAATTGACGTGCATTACGACGTGCGGCTGGTTTCACACTAACCCCCATTAGGATTCGATTTGAGACAGAACATTAATCATTTCGAGTGCGCTTAGTGCAGCCTCTGCCCCTTTATTACCAGCCTTGGTACCGGCGCGCTCGATTGCTTGATCGATAGTATCAACAGTCAAAACACCAAACGCCACTGGAATACTATACTCCAGAGATACTTGTGCTAGACCCTTATTGCATTCACTACATACATAGTCAAAATGTGGTGTACCACCACGAATAACAGAACCCAATGAAACAATAGCATCATATTTTGCTGTTTTAGCTACTCGTTGAGCAACTAATGGTAATTCTACAGCGCCAGGGCAGCGAACAACAGTGATGTTTTCTTCAGATACTTGACCAAAACGCGTTAAAGTATCAATAGCGCCAGAAAGTAAACTTTCATTAATAAAGCTATTAAAGCGAGAAATGACAATTGCAATTTTCGCATTAGGAGCAGCAACGCCGCCTTCAATTACGTTCATAAGCCTTCCTGTATCTATATTATTCCAATTAAACTGGGTAACTATTTTCAACTATATATCATAGTGAGAATCGGCGAATTCTATCACAGCTTTGTGACAAATATCTAATTATTTGGGCTCTATTTACTCAATAGAGCCCATGGGAGCCTTTATTTTGATACGTATTCAACCACATTAAGGCCAAAGCCTGATAATGAATGGTAACGCTTTGAAGACGACGATAGTAAACGCATGTCAGAGATCCCTAAATCAGCTAGGATTTGAGACCCAACACCGACACGGCGAGAAGTGCCTTGCTTTTTCGCCATTGTTGGCGCTTCACCACTATCTTGTCGTTCTAATACTTTGATTTTATGAACAATGCTATCTGCTGATTCTTCATTACCTAAGATAACCAACACGCCACCTTCATTTGCAATACGCTGCATTGCTGTTGGTAATGTCCAACTGCGCTCAGAACAGCGATCAGAATGAAGGATATCTGTAAAGGTATCTTGTAGATGAACGCGAACCAAAGGCGCGTTATCTGATACATTCTCTTTTTTCATTGCATAATGAAGTTGGTTATCAATGGTGTCACGATAAGTCACTAACTCAAAGTCACCAAACTCTGTTGGTAACTTACACTCCGCAACGCGCTCAATTGTGGTTTCATTATCATTACGGTATTCAATTAAATCGGCAATGGTACCTAACTTAATATCGTGCTTTTCAGAAAAAACTTCTAAATCTGGGCGACGAGCCATTGTTCCGTCATCATTTAAGATTTCAACAATAACACCTGCAGGTTCAAAGCCAGCTAAACGAGCTAAATCACAACCCGCCTCAGTATGGCCAGCACGAGTTAATACGCCACCTTCTTGAGCTGCTAACGGGAAAATATGACCCGGCTGAACTAAATCTGCGGCAACCGCATTTTTAGCAACAGCGGCTTCTACTGTACGAGAACGATCGGCTGCTGAAATACCTGTAGTTACGCCTTCAGCTGCTTCAATAGACACAGTAAAGTTAGTCGTAAACTGTGCGTTATTGTCTTGTACCATTGGTGGAAGACCCAGCTTTTCACAACGACCTTTCGTCATAGTAAGACAAATTAAACCACGACCGTGTGTTGCCATGAAATTAATAGCTTCTGGTGTGATTTTTTCTGCAGCAATGATCAAATCGCCTTCATTTTCACGATCTTCATCATCCATTAGGATAACCATCTTACCTAAACGAATATCTTCAATAATGTCTTTTGCTGAGCTAATTGCCATGTGAAATACCTTTAATATATTAAGTTAGGTTAAGTGGTTATTTTAAGAAACCTGATTTTGCCAAAAGATCCATCGTAACAGAAGACTCAGGTTGCTCTTCTTTCTGTCCGATCACAAGTCTTTCTAAATAACGAGCGATAACATCGACTTCTAAGTTCACTTTTTGTCCTACAGAGAAGTTATCCATGGTTGTTTCTGCTGCCGTATGAGGAACGATCGTCAGCTTAAATGCATTTTTACGTAAATCGTTCACTGTTAAGCTAATGCCATCAACCGTAATCGACCCTTTTTCTACCACATACTTTGCTAAACTTTGTGGTAATTGGATCCAAAACTCAACCGCTCGACCTGTTTGATGACGTTCAATAATTTCACCAACTGCATCAACATGGCCAGAGACAATATGACCACCAAAGCGAGTCGTTGGTAACATGGCTTTTTCAAGATTGACTTTATCGCCCGCTTTGTAATCAACAAAACCGGTACGTTTTAAAGTCTCTAACGATAAATCAGCAGTATAGGTATGCTCTGTCATCGCAACAACCGTTAAGCACACACCGTTGGTGGCAATGCTATCTCCAAGCTTTACATCGCCCATGTCTAACTTACCAACATTGACGGTAACACTAATATCCTCACCTTTTGGAGTGATTGCCTGAAGTGTTCCTATTGACTCAATAATTCCTGTAAACATCTGTTACCTTAATATTTTTGCTGTAATACGAATGTCTTTTCCGACCATTCGAACATCCGTAATATCTAACTCTATCGCTTCAGACATTGCTTTTAATCCAACTAGATTTAATAAACTGCGTCCATCAGCGCCCATTAACTTAGGCGCGAGATAAATAATCAGTTCGTCCACAAGATCCGCTTTTATCATGCTTGCTGCTAATGTTGCGCCCGCTTCAACCCAAATATGATTAACATTATGAGCCTTTGCTACTTTATCAATGATTTCAGATAAGTTGAGTTGACCATCTTCAGTAACATTACAATGCAAATGATTATCTTGTGATGTTATAGGATGAGTATATTGAGAAGAAGCAGTAACAACCTCTCCCTCGGTCATAAATAACTTCAAGTCAGGCGTCAATTGATGCTGGCGATCGAGAATAATACGAAGAGGCTGTCTTACTGTGTCTTTTTGATAAGATTTCTGAATTGATATAGGGAGTTCTTCCCAGCGAACATTTAGAGAAGCATTATCTTCTACTACGGTTTTTGAAGTGGATAAAATCGCCCCCGCTTGCGCTCGGTAGCGTTGAACATCTTGTCTTGCTTCTTTTGATGTTATCCATTGGCTTACCCCATTTTCTAATGCGGTTTTACCATCTAAACTCGCTGCCATTTTTAATTGAACAAATGGCTTTCCCGTTTCCATACGTTGTAAAAAGGAAGGATTTAAGGCTCTTGCATCGGCTTCTAATAAGCCTGACGCCGTTTCAATACCAGCCTCATTTAACATTGCTAAGCCGCGTCCTGCAACTTGAGGATTAGGGTCAACCATTGCGCAAATAACCTTGGTAACACCCGCTTTTATTAAACCTTCAGCACAAGGTGGGGTTCTTCCATAATGTGAACAAGGCTCTAATGTCACATACGCAGTGGCATTTTCGGCATCTTTACCAGCCTGACGCAGTGCATGTACTTCAGCGTGTGGCTCACCCGCTTTTAAATGCGCCCCCTCACCAATAATCTGTCCATTTTTTACCAATACACACCCTACGTTTGGGTTTGGTGCAGTGGTATAAATACCTTGTTTTGCCAATGAAATGGCTCTTTGCATCATTTGGTGATCTTGGGAGGTAAATTTCATGTTATTTCTCTAATTTTGCGATTTCTTCACCGAACTCTTTAATGTCTTCAAAACTACGATAGACAGAAGCAAAACGTATATAAGCCACTTTATCGAGTTCTTTTAATTGGTCCATTACAAGGTTACCGATCATATCTGAAGGCACTTCTCGCTCACCTGTTGCTCGTAATTGTGACTTAATGGTATTTAATGATAACTCAACTAAATCGGCACTCACTGGTCGCTTCTCTAACGAACGATATAGACCACCAGATAATTTATCTTCGTCGAATGGTTCGCGATTACCATTCGATTTAATCACTTTTGGCATCACTAATTCCGCCGATTCAAAAGTAGTAAATCGCTCACTGCACGCCAAACACTGTCGGCGACGACGAACTTGATGCCCATCGGAAACTAATCGTGAATCGATGACTTTCGTGTCTGTTGCGCTACAAAATGGACAATGCATAAGTTGCCTCCTATTCTTTTTTATTTAGTGTACAAGAAAAGCAGAACTGTGCCTATGCTCACGTGCTTAAGCAATGAGTTACAAATATTGATTTACCTAAAGTAACCATAAGCAGTGCCGATATCCTAATACACTCCTACTTTCTTTTTAAGGCTATTTGTGACGTTCTCTATTTTAAAAAGTATCAAATACCGCTTATTACTTATATCGTTATTACCAACACTAATTATTTCTGCCTTTTTAATTCAATTATTTAATCAGGAAAACAGTAATGTCTATAACGCTAACTTTTCATTAGAAGCTGTCACTCTTTTTAACTCTCTTGACGATCTGGCTCATAACTTTGCAGTTGAACGAGGATTAACGGCAGGGTTTCTGGCCTCTAAAGGAAATTCAGGAAAAGATAAGTTAATTGCCCAGCGTAAAAAATCAGATAACGCAGAACAAGCACTTCGTACATTTAATCCTGAGTTTTTAGATAAACAAGTGGTAGACCTTGTTCTTTCAGACATCATTCAGCAATTAAACCATAAAGGTAACATTCGTTCTCAAGTTGATAGACAGTCTATTACTGACTCTCCTTTTGTTTATTACTCCACATTAAATCAACTCTCTCTTGATTCTATCTCTGTAATCATTGGGAGTATCGACTCTCAAGATTTACGTAACGAAATGCTAGGCTTATCAGCTCTCCTACAAGTAAAGGAAGAAGCAGGAAAAACTCGAGGAGCATTAAATGGGGCCTTTGCTGGCAAACAATCCAGTTTAGATACTTATGCAAACATTAATAACTACCTTTCAACAGAGTCTCTTGCGATTCGTCAAGCCAACTCAGTGCTTTCTTCTCATTTTGTTGATTTGCTAGCTTCAGTAACTCGCTCTAATACATGGAAACAAGTTTCTGATATTCAACTAACTTATTTATCTCAAAAAGATAATTTATCCTCACTTAATGGCCCTAATGCAAGCGATTGGTTTAGTATCGCAACTCAACGTATCGGGTTAATTAAAGGAATTACAGATAATATATCTCAAGTATTGAATACTAAAGCTAACGAGAACATGGCCCAAGCGAAATTTAATCGCCTAATCTATATTGCGATTGCTGTGCTGCTTATTCTTCCTATTGCAATGATAAGCTTCTTTACTTCACGATCTATTGGCCAACGTATGACTTCATTTAGTCAAAGGATTAATGAAATTTCAGCCACAAAGAACCTAACGTTAACGCTTGAAGATAATAATGAAAATGAATTTGACCACATTGCTAAAAACATTAACTCATTAATTGAAAGCATTTCTTTGCCGCTTCGAACAGCACATACAGTAGCATCTCAAACACAACATGAACTAAGCCAGCTAAGTGAACTCCTAAAAAAAGCAAAACTATCAAGCCAAAGAACATTCACTCATTGCGATACTATTGCAACAGCAATGACCGAAATGGCGCAAACAAGCTCAGAAATTGCTGGGGTTACAAATAGCGCTCATGAAACGACAACAGAAGCTGCAAACAATGCAACAAAGTGTCAAAGTCACACAATAAACACGACTAAAATTGTTAATGATTTACATCACAGCATCGTAAATACTCATGAACATGTTGAGCATCTTGAACAACAGACATTAAACGTATCTGAAATTTTAGACACCATTACAGCAGTCTCAGAACAAACAAACTTATTGGCTCTTAATGCTGCGATAGAAGCAGCTCGAGCTGGAGAGCAAGGGCGAGGCTTTGCCGTAGTTGCGGATGAAGTTCGAAAATTAGCTCAACGTAGTCAAGAAGCAACAACGGATATCCGTCAGTTATTAGATACCATTGGTAGCAGCGCTAAGCAGTCATTTGTATTAATGGACGAAAGCAAAGCGTTAAGTACCAAAACTCAAGATAGCGTAAACGCCTCAACTACATTTATTGATTCATTACACTCTGCTGTTTCTGAGATCGATAATTTTAATACCAGCATTTCAGCTGCGACATTAGAACAATCAGAAACGGCTAATGCTGTAAATACTGATATTGATGATTTAGCTTCATTAGCAAATGGAACCAATGAGCTTATTCAACATCTTGATAGTGAGATGCAGCTTATAGAGCAAACAATGGCAGAGCTCACATCTCAAATTAATACCATTAAGGTTTAGCTCTGATTTATTGGATTGAAACTCGCATTCATTAAGTAGACACGATATATTTATAAGATAATGCAGATTAAGGGAATCATCACAATGAAAAAAATCAGTTTAGCGTGTGTATTTGCACTAGTTTTAGCTGGCTGTAGCAGTGCACCAAAACAACAAGACAATTATCAAGATGCCTCTTTTGAGCTATGTAATACTGAAGTGAAAGTATATTCAGTGAGTGATGATGGCCGTGTTCGTATCGTATGTAGCGATGGTTCTAAGTTCCAACTAAATAGCCAAAAGACACTAGATATCATGCGTGATATTAACGTTGATTACTGTACTGGAGAAGGTCTAGGTAAGTTTAATGAAACAAGCCGTTACTATACTTTCCAATGTAAATCTGGCGCGTTGATTAATATTAATAAGTAAGTTTTTATTTTATTTACTTACAGGTAACAAAAAGCCCCCGAACCTTAATGGTTCGGGGGCTTTTTATATTTAAAAGTAACTATTGTAATGAGCGAACGGTTACTTCACTAATTTTCAAAGGATCTCTTTGTGGCATTGGCAACTTCAAATTACTAACTGCAGTTTTCCCAAATGGAGACACTCCACCTTCATATATTGGTTGTTCTTGTCCTGGTAGTATTTGAGCAACAACACCTGGGTTCCAAGCGCTAAAAAATTCTGTTAAATCAGTTTGAGCAGCATAAGATGCACATAACATCAATGCGTCGCTTTTTTCTAAGTTCTGATTATAACAGTAATTAGTACCCTTTAAATTTAGGTCTAATTCAGATTCATTACGCGTTAGACGATGCATCAACTTAAATAAATTCCAGCCTTTCATACCCGTTATTGAGGTTTCGTAATATGCAGGAACTCTCCCCTCATACCAATCATTTATATCAAACTCTGTTTCAGCCCACTCTTTTAATTGAGCGAACATAACTAAACGCTCTCCAGCACCACCAGCACCCCAAACGTGTCCTTTTTCAGATTCAATAAACTCTGGCATTAATTGGATATCGTTAACAACACGCTCCATTTTACCTAGATGCTTATCTTGCATATACAGAGCTAAGATATTATTTGCTACTTCAGTTGCACCCGCGACAGTAAAAGGCGCTTCTGCCGCATTGTGTCCAACTTCATGCCAAAGCAGCCAATCATTAAGCGGCGTTGTGCTTAAGTTACGACGTTGAACATTAAAGCTGTCGTTCATTACAGGGTAGCCAGAGTGTGCGGCACCAATACTAATGGCCACATCATTGACAAAATGGTGGCGATTATTTGGCATACTTACATCGGTTGCTTTACGGTTTTTTGAATCCGATGCGGTCTCATTTCTCGCATAAAAATCATTAAGATCTTCTGAGAAGATATCTAACTCATTAGCAAAAACATCAAGCTTCCCTTCATAACGTTCTGCATTCAAATTCAATTTTGGTGCAGTATATACAAAGCTATTCGATACCACTTCTCCAATTGGTGCTGGTGAATTGATTGGATTTATCCAGCCATTATTTTCAGTGTTTGTCACATCATATAGTGGAGCATCAACTGTATTTGATAACGTAATAGTTACTTCTTTAGAACCACCACCTTGAACATAAATTAAACCACCATAAGGTACTGTAAACTCATGAGACCCCGAATCAAGAGTAAAGCTCTTTGTCATTCTTGGTGGACGCTTCAAGCTTAATTCATGCTTTTCTCGACCAGTTAAATCATCGTGTAATGCGATTGAAAAAGTAACTGGTTGTTCATTACCAAATACTGATACTGTAAATGGTTGATGAGCAACAGCCCATTGACCCGTTGGTTGGCGATTACCCGCGTACCAAGCCGCACTATAATTTCTCATATCTAACGTTAAGGTATCACCACCTTGGGACCCAGAAGGCTCACCAGGGAACTGTCGAATATCAACTTTAACATCGTAGTCCCAAAAAGAACGACCAAGCATTAAACGAGTTAAAGGCTTTTCCATATAGTTCAAAGGGTAACTAGGATTCATTTTTCCTGAATACACCCCCTTATCAGAACCATAAACCATATTTAAACGAGACAATGTTGCTTTTACATCGTCCGGGCAAGTTGTATTACCTAGGGCCTTATCACTCGTATAGCAATTCAAGAATTGTGTAAATCGCTCAAAGCCCAATTCATCATCGGCGGCACTTTCGTAACGGTACGCTAAGTTATTCCATAGCCATACAGTCATATTTTGATAAATACGATTCACGTCAACACTGCTTAAACGCACACCTTCTGCGCCTTCCGTTCTAAAATAGCGCTCATGTTGATACAAACTTTCTATATTCACACCAAGATTGGCGGCTTTCACCATGGCTTGAGCTTCCGCTTCACCTAAATTGAGTTCCGTATAAGCAGGAATATACATCCCCCCCGTTAGTGGGATGCCGTTGCCAGGTCGATACTCTAAACAGTTTATTTCATAGTGATACGTTGAGTTGGTACATTCTTGATAACTAAACTTACCATTCACTTTAAATTGCTCAAGAATGCGATTTTTAGCCGCGTTCAATGAGGCTTGGTTGATAATAGGAAGACCATCCGATCCGATAATCCATTCATTTTTATCATTTTTCTCAAAGTGATCAGCTTCATTGATAAAGGCTAATTGTTTCTCAATCTCACCTTTATCATTCATTTCATTCCAACTGACGACTTCTAATTTAGGCTTATCATCCGGTTTATTATTAAGAATAAAATCCCAAACAACGGTTCCATCTTCCTTAATCGTGTAAGGTAACTTAGGTGGGGCACCGGCCCCCTCACTCACCGCAGCATAACGCTCAATAACCCAAGAACCGTATTCTTGATGAGAACGAACGCGATCAGGATAACCACCACTCGGCCCATTGCCATTAGATACGACTGAGTTATTCATCCCAAATGCCAATCCAGCACTATCAAACAAACGAGCAATATGGCCTATATTATTGTTTTCATTAATTGTTTCCATAACTAAAACGCTACCGCCTTTTGTTACGTATTCAATCAATGCCGTAATATCATCGACATTCAGTTTCGGTTTATTAAGATCAGCACTCATCGGCAATTGATAAGCGTTATCGACATCATTACCTACATACTCATAAGCATTAATCAACAAAAGAGGCATCGATTCAGGATCAATATTATCAAAAGAAGAAAGCTGCTCTGTCGTCGCATTAAATACTGGCGCTAATTGATAAGGTGCTGAGCTCCCTATCACTTGTCCATGACGCTTAAAATACACGTGTGGGATATTCGTGCCTACAGCTATCTTCTCTGCAACGGTTTTATTGGTTAAATAACGCAATGTATTTTGGAAGAAATGCGTCATATCATCACTGTCGGTGGTGACACTGCACTGACCTTCAGCATTCACCGAACCATTCCAGCTATAACCATTTGGGCACACAAGTACGCTATTGTAGCGAGCGTTACCCATGACCATCACTTTGCCTTTACCTAGTTCACCAATACTCACAAAAGGCAAATTAAACGTTGCTGTACTCGCTCCAACATTATCTGGAGTGACCGTAGAAGGTGCTTCTGTAATATAAGCTAGGCCTTTTTCATCCCATGCTTTTTTATCACCAAATTTCAACCAATAATTATTATCATTACGAGCCATCATCACAGGAAAAGCGGTATTGGCAATATTGACTGCCGCTTGGCCACGAGCGTGCCCCGTACTGCCATAAAAATTAGTGCTGTCATGAAATACATGAAAACGCTCTACTGGTTCCCAACCTTGAGTTACACCCCATAGCTTGTTGATATCCGCTTGGATTGATCCCATTTCAGCAGCGACATTACGTGTATTATGGATATAACCAAACGCATCTGCATCACACGATTGCCCACAAATCGCTTTATCGATTTCAAACGCTTGTCCTAATGTAAATTGTGTTTTAAATTCTGCTGGTTTTATTCCTGTCGCTGGTTGATCCCCCGTAGCTCCACCAAGGTTTAACTCTGCATCTTTATCATTTAAAGAAAGCGAGATAATCTCATTAATCACATTAGGGTACTGAGCAAATACTGCTTCTGTTTTCTCTGATAATTTCAAGTGTGATGATAAAGGATTACGATAACGCTCAATAAGCGCTTCGGCATTACGCCCTCTTTGCTCTTCACCTAAATCGGTCACTTTAAATACAGTTTTATTACCACGAACAGAGCCAAGTTCAAACGTATCAATACCAAAACTAACCGCCTCTCCCCAAACAAATTCAAACTCACCATTCTCATTCGTTTTTCCACGAGCCGACGCACTAAAATAGGCGATACCTTCAACTGGTTTACCCGAAGCATCTTGCAATACGGCTTTCGTTAAAATCGTTTCAGTTGGGGTATATTGCAAACTTTTCTCTGCATTAACAGAGACAAATCCAGGCTTATCACTAACCGTAATTTCTGGTTCAATATTTGGTATATGTGTACTTGGTACTTTATCCGCTAGCGACCCTGCCGTTTCATTAATGACTTCCTGCTCAAACGCCTCAGACTCCATATTAATGTCGTTGAGTAATCGTTCAAAGCGAGCGCGTTCCAATAGCGTAAAATCAAAATCAATTTGGCTATGACGAGTAACCGCCATATTTTGGATTAGCGTTATTATGTTCGTTTTTTTATTCGAGTTATCCTTATATTCATCAGCTAAAGTTAGCTGTAAATATCTAGTATCTAGTGCTTTCGTTACTAGATTTATACTTCCTGAAGGATACGTTGCAATCAATAAATCATCGACGTAACAAGAAATAGAATCACTTGCTACAAATTCAAAGCCGCTTGCCGGTTGATCATTACATTTAACTGATTTACCAAAAACATTAATACCATCTAAAGATAAGATACCTATGTATTTAACCCCTGGGGTTCCACCGCCTCCAGTTCCAGGGCCGGTATCAACGTCTGGTCTCGAAGATCCTATATCTATACTTTCTTGATTACAGCCAGCAAGCGCCATTGATATCAATGATGCTAACAATAATTTTTTACTCATGATTCAACCTTTTAGAAGTGCTGAAACTAAACGTTCAGTTCACTGAGATCGAAACATACCACAATTATTTTTACCGATTCTCAAAAATAATACAGAAATAGAATTAAAATCATGTATTGGAAATATTTTCCTACAGACACGATGAATTATCTGTACTTTATTTCACTCTTATTATTCTAAATTCTCAATAAAAAAGACTAGCCCATAACAGGCTAGCCTTTAAAATTTAGTCTTGAGAAAAAGTATTAAGCGTATACAGGTAGACGCTTACAGATCTCTAACACTTTTGCTTTTGTCGCTTCGATAACAGACTCATCACCCATGTTGTCTAGAATGTCACACATCCAGCCAGCAAGTTCTTTCGCATCAGCTTCTGAGAAACCGCGACGAGTGATAGAAGGAGAACCAACACGGATACCAGAAGTAACAAACGGGCTACGTGGGTCATTTGGTACAGAGTTCTTGTTAACCGTAATGTTAGCTGAACCTAATGCAGCATCCGCTTCTTTACCTGTAATGTCTTTGTCGATTAAATCAACTAGGAACAGGTGGTTCTCTGTAGAACCTGAAACGATGTTGTAACCACGTGCTAGGAACTCGGCAACCATTGCTTTTGCGTTAGCAACAACGCGTGCTTGGTATTCTTTAAACTCTGGCTCTAGTGCTTCTTTAAATGCAACCGCTTTACCAGCGATAACATGCATTAGAGGGCCACCTTGGCCGCCAGGGAATACTGCTGAGTTTAGTTTCTTATAAAGATCTTCGCCTTCGTTAGAAAGAATAAGACCACCACGAGGACCAGCAAGTGTTTTATGAGTCGTTGTTGTCACTACGTGAGCGTGTGGTACTGGGTTAGGGTAAACACCAGCAGCAATAAGACCCGCTACGTGAGCCATATCTACGAAAAAGTAAGCGCCAACTTTGTCTGCGATTTCACGCATACGCGCCCAATCACATACTTGAGAGTAAGCAGAAAAACCACCAATGATCATCTTAGGTTTATGTTCTACTGCTAGTGCTTCCATTTCTTCGTAATCAATTTGGCCAGCTTCATCAATGCCGTAAGGAATGATGTTGTAAAGCTTACCTGAGAAGTTTACTGGAGAACCATGAGTTAAGTGACCACCGTGAGCAAGGCTCATGCCTAAAACTGTATCACCAGCATTTAGAAGCGCCATGTAAACTGCATTGTTTGCTTGAGAGCCTGAGTGCGGTTGTACGTTTGCGTACTCTGCACCAAACAATTCACACGCACGATTAATAGCTAGTGTTTCCACTTTATCAACGAACTCACAACCACCGTAGTAACGCTTACCAGGGTAACCTTCTGCGTATTTGTTTGTTAATTGTGAACCTTGAGCTTCCATCACTCGTGGGCTAGTGTAGTTTTCAGAAGCAATCAGTTCGATATGCTCTTCTTGACGTACTGTTTCTTCCTGGATTGCTGCAAACAAGTCTGCATCGTAATCTGCAATGTTCATATCACGCTTAAGCATCTGTATCTCCTGACTCAGATAAATATAAAACCCAAAAATAGCCCAATGACGCAAACGATTACGTCACTAGTCTTAACTGCGATGTATTCTACATAATTTGATCTAGATCAGATACCCTAAATTACATATTTCTTTATGATTTTTGTTGAGGATTCCTCATTATCAACATGAATGGGATTCAATATGTGTCAATAATTTGCTTTACACTATGTAAAGGCTTTACTACAAATCTTCTCTTATATTTACCGACAATCGATTGCATAAATTTATAATCCTACTATTCTTGCGACCATTATTTTATTGGTACAAGAACAGACCCTGTCGTTATGGAAAAAATTAAACACACTCACAAGGAAGATGTCATTGCTATTCTGACAGGCACTTTCTTAGTCTCCCAAGGTATTTTCTTTTTGCAAGCCGCTCAACTCTTAACTGGGGGCACCACTGGATTGGCGCTATTATTGAGCCAAATGAGCGGTCTTAGTTTTGGTATTTTATATTTCACTTGTAACTTGCCATTCTATGCTCTGGCTTGGCAACGATTTGGGAAACAGTTTGCATTAACCAGTTTAATCTCTGGTGGCCTTGTCTCTATCATGACGGATCATTTGAATATGATGATCTCAGTGGATCACATTAATGATATTTATTGCGCCGTCGCGGGTGGTTTATTAATGGGATTAGGTATGCTTATTTTATTTAGGCATCGTTCTAGTTTAGGTGGTTTTAATGTCCTTTGCCTGTTCATTCAAGAGAAGTTTGGAATATCGGTAGGTAAAGTTCAAATGGCGATCGATTTCTGTATCCTAAGTGCCTCCTTCTTCTTTATAACCCCTTGGTTATTGATTGTCTCTGTTCTTGGTGCCGTGGTATTAAATATCGTCCTTGCAATGAACCATAAACCTAATAGATACATTGTGACTTATGGGACGTAGTGCCTAACCATCACATTGAATGAAAAAAGGCGATGCGTTATTAATAGCATCGCCTTTTCTTTACTTATTTAATCACCGTACAATTCTTTAAAACTACACGACCTAAATCCAGCCGAGCTTCATCCCCTTTTCCGTGAAATACTATCGCAGCGCTAATATCAGGCATTCCATCATCTGAAATATACTTCATTCCTGATGCTGATACGGCACGCTTTAAAGCATAATCTTCTTTAGGAAGTTGCAGTAATGCTTTGTCTTCATTAAACGTTATCTGAAAATTTTTACCACCATCGCACTGATAGTTAACTGGTTGCGCAGTTCCCATATCAGGCATTGTAGATGAACAACCAGCAAGTAATCCTAGGGCCGTAAAAGCCAATAATTTTTTCATGATTTTCTCTCATTCTTTTTTATTAACTATAGGATAAAACAAGCAAATACAGATGTTTCAAAAAAGATATTTATACCATTCTGGATAAGTCTTTGTTCAGATAATTGCGTAGGAAAAATCGATTAGAGCAAGGCATAAATTACAGTAACTAGTGGATCTAATTACAAAATTTATAACGCAGATATAATCGATTTTAACAAGCAAGAATGATCAAATACTTATGTAGATTGGTATTATCTATATAAATGGCAAGCCACTTCATGCCCATTATCAGAAAGTTCGTGCCTTATCGGTTCTTTAGTGAAGCATTCTGCCTCTGCTTTTGGGCAACGAGTTGAAAATCGACATCCTTTGGGAGGATTAATAGGCGAAGGAACATCTCCTTTTAAAATAATCCGCTCCTTTCCTCTAAATCTAGGATGAGCAACAGGTATCGCAGACAGTAGCGCTTCAGTATAAGGGTGCTTTGGCGAGTGATATAAGGTTTCCGAATCACCATATTCAACAATTTTACCTAAGTACATGACTGCTACTTTGTCAGAGATGTGCTTCACAACTGATAAATCATGAGCAATAAAAATCAACGCTAAGTTCATCTCTTTTTGTAAGTCTAATAATAAATTCACTATCTGAGCTTGAACTGACACATCCAATGCAGACACTGATTCATCACACACTATTAATTTTGGTTTTAACGCTATGGCTCTTGCGATACCAATTCTTTGCTTTTGACCACCCGAGAACTCATGAGGATAACGCGTTGCTGCACTCGCAGGTAAACCGACTTTAATCAGCAAATCTTCCACCCATTGTTTACGCTCCTCAACTGTCCCCACTCCGTGAATAACAAAAGGCTCTTCTAGAATCATCTCTATCGTGTGTCTTGGGTTCAGAGATTCAGTAGGATCTTGAAAAATAATCTGCATGTCTTGGCGAAGTGACCGCATCTCTTTATTGCCAAGATCTGTAATATCATGACCTTCAAAGTATATACGCCCTGCTGTTGGTTCAAATAACTTCAGAAGGCTACGACCTAATGTACTTTTCCCACAACCAGATTCCCCGACAAGCCCAAGCGTTTCACCTTTATTAACACTCAGTGAAACCCCATCAACCGCATGAACTACATATCCCTTATTAAAGATCCCTTTTCCTGAATAAAAATACTGCTTAAGACCATCAATTTTTAATAATTCACTCATTTAACCACCTCATTACTGGCAATTAATTCATGAGTAAAATGGCAACTTACCTGATGCAATAAACCTACTTCACTCATGATTGGCACCTCAGTGTTACATATGTCTTGCTTGTATTTACAGCGTGTTGAAAATCGACAACCTGTTGGCATTTCATGTAATGAAGGAACGGTTCCCTGAATGGTTTCAAGTTCTGTTTTTGGCTGCAAACTTAAACTCGGCATAGAAGACATCAGGCCTTGCGTGTATGGGTGCTTTGGATTATCAAACAATTCAAAAATACCCGCTTGTTCTGCCACTCTCCCTGCATACATCACGACAACTTCATCACAGATCTCAGCCACCACGCCAAGATCATGAGTAATAAAAATAATCGACATGCCCGTTTCATCTTGCAGCTTTTTCATTAACTCTAAAATCTGCGCCTGAATGGTGACATCTAACGCTGTCGTTGGCTCATCACAAATTAAAATGTCAGGTTCACATGCGAGGGCAATGGCGATCATGACACGCTGACGCATACCACCAGACAAATTATGGGGGTACTCATGAATCCGAGATTCCGGTGATGGGATGCCTACTTTTTCTAACATCTCTAAAGAATAGGCGAGGCGCTGTTTTTTATCTAAATCAGGACGGTGAAGTTCTAATACTTCGTTAATCTGCTTTCCTATGGTATGCACGGGGTTAAGTGCCGTCATTGGATCTTGGAAGATCATGGAGATACGATTACCACGCATTTCATATAATTTATCAGGACTTAGCTGAACCAAATCCGTCTCATTATATAAAATTCGCCCCCCGACTACATTGCCATACGGCTTAGGTAATAACCCCATAATAGACATCGATGTGACACTTTTCCCACACCCTGATTCACCAACAATACCAATGGTTTTTCCTTTTGGTACTTGAAAGCTAACACCATCTAACACTCTTACTGTGCCATCATCAGTTTGAAACTCAGTCACTAGATCTTCTACTGATAAAACAATCTTTCTATCCATATGCATCTTCACTGTTTTTATTAGTATGTTGTCACTAGGAGATCCCTCTCCTAGCCTTTACGTTACTTAGTTAAACTTATAATTTGTAAGTGTCATCAATGATGGTCACAGGCTCAAAGGTTTTGCCTGATTTCATTGCGGCTTTGGTTTCTTTCTTCGCTGCTTCATCAATCCAGAAGGTGCTGAATGTTTGAGAGAATCCCCAGCCGTGGAATAAATACCCAGTCTGTTTAGTGGCCATATTTTCAGGTAACTTCATCCAACGCCAATAACCTGCACGTGCGTATGGCACCATATAACCCGGTACAATAACGTTAGCATCCGCAATCACTTGTTGGATCTTGCGAGAAAGCGCTCGTTTTTTCTCAATATCAAATTCATTTTTGAATGAGTCGATCAAACTATCTAGCTCTGGAGAGGTGAAATTAGTGAAATGGTTAGTTTGTGGTTTATTGGCATTATCTGAGTGGAAATATTCCCAATAGGCAGGAATGTCGCCTGTGCCCATATTATGGAAAGAGATATCGTGCTTTTTCTCAAGTACATATTTAAACATACTTGAGCCATCAATAAGATTCAGCTCAAGATCCAGCCCTGCCAATTTTGCCTGCTCTTTTAATACCGCAACACGAGGAGTGAAAGATTGCTGAGAATAAGTGACGGCAAAACTTAGGCGCTCCCCCTTATCATTAACACGAATACCATCAGAGCCGACCTTAGTGAATCCCGCTTGCTCAAAATATTCGATGGCTTTTTTAGCATCAAACTTAGGCGCTTTAATCTCTGTATTGTCATAACCAATATGACCAAATCCCATTCCATTTGGCTTACGAGAATAATCCCCACGAAGGACTTTCTCTATCATCATGTCAAAGTCGGTCGCATACATAATGCCTTTACGAACATTAATATCGTTCAGCATTGGTTTTGCCGTATTCAACCATAGTCCACCAGCTCCCACTGGTGCTTGGTTAAACACCCATGCTTTTTGTATGTACCCATTTTGATAGTTTTTGCCGGAAGATTTTTCATGCCAAAGGTCAGGACGAACCAAATCAAACGAATCTAAATTGCCTTTTTCAAAATGCTTTAGCGCAATATCAGCATCGCGGATCACCTTGATATTAATTTTTTCTACGTTGTAACGATGTTGGTTATACTTATTTTCATAACCCCACCAATCTTCACCTACGTGTTTAAAGGTAATGTTTTTACCCTTTTTAATTTTATCAATATAGTAAGGTCCTGTGACAGGCTCTGGCTTGAAGTTGTATTTACGAACAAATTTATCATCAATGCCATCGTTATTTTTATCCACCTTTGGCTTACCATAAAAATGTTCTGGTCGAGGCATTAAATTGGTGTACTCAATCAATTCATCACGGTTACGAGCTTTGGCAGAAACAATACCTACCGTATTTTTATCAAAGGTAATGATGTCCGCAATTTCATTGGTAAAAAAGTCATTATACCAAGGGGCAACAATGTCTGTTGAACGCATCAACTTAAGCATAAATTGATAATCATCCGCGGTGACAGGCTTACCATCACTCCATGTCGCTTTAGGATTTAATTTAAAATAAACCGTCTTATTATCATCACCAAACGCCCATGACTGAGCTAACCCTGGAAGCCACTCTCCCGTATTAGGGTGTTTAATCAATGGTGGTAGATTTGCTTCTAAAATCCACGCTCTAAAAGCCCCATTAGAGTCAGGCCCAACGGTTCGAAAAGTTTGTGGAAAACTTAACGTGTAGGTTCGATATGAACCTCCAAAGGTTGCTTCAGAAGAGGCAAATGTGGGTGCGGTGTCATTGGTTTGCCACTGTAAATTATCAGGCAGCTCCGCTGAAAATACGTGAGAGCTAAATAACGCAGCGGTAGATAGTGCTAATATCGTGAGCTTTTTATTCATAATTATCGATTCCTTTCTTTTTATTATCTCTATTTTCGATATGGCCTAGGTTCCTGCTTTCCATCAACCTAGATTAATAGTTAATACTTAAACGTATCGGGTGTGTTTTTTTGGATCGAAGGCTTCACGTATCCCCTCCCCAATAAAGGTCACCATAATTAATACCGTAACAATCGCAGTCACAACCGAGCTTGCTATCCATGGTGAATCTAAATTTGATTTTCCTTGCTGTAATAATTCTCCCCAACTTGGCGTTGGTGGCATTAAACCGAGCCCTAGGTAGTCCAAAGCAGTAAGAGCGGTGATATTTGCGACAATAGTAAATGGCGCTAAAGTAACAATCATAACCATGGTATTTGGCAAAATATGATGGAATAAAATTCGACTATTGGACGCACCTAGGGCTTTGGCTGCCATTACGTATTCACGAGCCTTTTCTTTATAGGTCATGGTTCGCATATACCATGTCATTCCCATCCAGCCAAACATGACATTAATTAAGGTAAACAACATAAAGCTGGGCTTCATAATTGATACCAATATCATGATGACATATAAGAAAGGCACCATAGACCAAATCTCAATAAAGCGTTGGAAAAACAGATCGAACTTGCCACCAAAGAACCCCATCGCACAACCAACAGATACGCCAATTGCGTAAGATATTGCCAAGGTAATTAAGGCGAATCCCATGGCAATTCGAAAGCCATAAACCAATCGCGACACAATATCTCGACCAATCGTATCTGTGCCTAAATAATGCTGACCTTCAAGACTGGGCTCTGTAGGAGGAAAATCCCCTGAAAAATCTTGTTCATAAGGATTCCATGGAACAATAGGCATAATAACGAAGTTACCCTGCTCTTCTTGTTCAAACTTAATTTTCAACTCTCTGTAATTGGTTTCATGAACATAATCTAAACCAAAGGTCTCTCCAGATTTTACGTCACCATAGGTTGGAAAATACCACTCCCCTTGATAACTCACCAATAACGCTCTGCTATTAACGAACACTTCAGCAAAGATAGAAAGTACCAGTAATAAAGACAAAATAAGAAATGACCAATAACCACGTTTTATCGCCTTAAAACGTTGAACTTTCTTTTGCGTCAGTGGACTTAAATTTAATATCGACGTCATAATTAAGCTCCAAACTTCACGCGTGGATCAACCACTGCAACACACACATCAGATAAAATATTGCCTAGCATCAGCATCATGGCGTTAATGGCAAACAACCCCATAACGACTGGGTAATCTCGCTCCATAATCGCTTCGTAACCGAGTAAGCCAATACCATCAATATTGAAAATAACCTCAATGAGAAATGAACCCGTCATAAAAAACATCAGTGAATTCCCAAAGTGACTCGCAACAGGGATCAAACTATTACGTAAGGCGTGTTTACGAACGGCTTTTCTAAATGGCAACCCTTTAGCAATGGCAGTACGAACATAATCCGCTGCTAAGTTTTCCATTAAGTTATTCTTCATCGTCATCGTAAGTAGAGCAAAATCACCGATGAGATAACAAAACAGAGGTAATACGGCATGCCACATAATGTCTTTTATTTGTTCAAAAGCGCCGAAATCATCAAAGTCATCACCAACAAAACCTCCCATTGGAAACCATTCTAATTGGTAACTGAATAAGCTAATCAAGAAAACACCAATCACATAGCCCGGCAAAGCAAAACCAACAAAAATAGCAATGGAAGACGTGGAATCAAGAATAGAGCCGTGCTTTAACGCTTTTAAATAACCGAGTGGAATGGAAATAAGATAACTGAGTAGAAAGGTCATTCCTCCATAAAAGAGAGAAACAGGTAAGCGCTCAGCAATCATATCCCATACGGGTTCGTAATAACGGGTCGATTCACCAAGATCAAGCACTACTAATTTTGTTAACCAATCATAATAGGCTTCAAAAACGGGCTTATCTAAACCATAAAACGCATTAAGCTCGGCGATTTGATCTTCTGATAAGGCATTATTTCCATCAGTTACACTGCTCGTTCCACCCGTTTCAGCGCTTCCCTGCATTTGTAAGCTCAGAAGCATACGCTCTACAGGGCCACCGGGAACAAAACGCGTTAACGCAAAAATAAGTAAGGTAATACCAATGAAGGTTGGGACAACCAATAAAAGTCGTCTAAGTAGGTAAGATATCATCCGTGACTATTGCTCCAAATCCAATCTGCTGACTCCGCTGCATTTATTTTTTTATAATAGTTTTATTAACTTAGCTCAATAGTATGCCAACTACAATCCGGTCTATTGAGAGTGTAAGCGAGTTAACAGTTTGCAGAATAGTGAAAGGATTAGAAAGAGAAAGACATGAATTTGACACTTTTGTTAAGAAAGTGTCACAAAATAAACCTCTTTGGATTAGATTATCTATCTAAATAGAAGAGAAATATTAAAGCAAGCAAATTACTGAAAAGGGATCTCACTCAAATGAGAAAGGATTTCTTGTTGTTGTTCATCCGTTAATAAATCCCATGTATTCACAGTCTCATCTACGGGCGTTTTTTGATGACATAGTGCCTTTGGCTGATCATTACCTAAAAGCAGATTTGAACTTTTATCAACGTTATTCATAACAACCACCTTAGTTTACAACTCTACTCACTGAGTTATTTAAAATTCATTTACATAATTAACTTTAAGTAAATTTCTATAATAAAGATACACCCTTTAGCTCTTAAAAGTAAGACAGAAAGAAAAAGCTATTTTAAAACAAAGTAATAACATAAAAAAACGCCTACAGACTTCTCCATAGGCGCTTAATTACATTCTATTTTCTGATTAACTTAGATAAAAAAACACCTAAGCAAAAAGGAACTTAGGCACATCCGCAATGCTATCAAGTACCGTAGTTGCTAACGCTTCACCTTCTTCAGTTACTGGTTTACCGGTACGAACAAGGATACGAGTACCAACACCCGCAGCTTGTGCTGCCATCATGTCTTCTTTCTTATCGCCGATCATGACCGAGTTTTCCATATCGATGTCTAAAAAGCTTTGTGCTGAGTTAAACATACCTGGGTTTGGTTTGCGGCAATCGCACTCTTCTTTGTATCTTTCTACTGTTGCTTCTGGGTGGTGAGGGCAATAATAAATACCATCAAAATCAATACCGTGATCAGCAAAGTTCCAATCCATCCATTCCGTTAGGATTTCAAATTGCTCTTCAGTAAACATACCACGAGCAATTCCCGATTGGTTTGTTACTAATACAAGTAGGTAACCCATGTCTTTGCATTTTTTAACGGCATCAAATACACCATCAATATATTCAAAGTCATCACGCTTATGAACATAGCCACGATCAACGTTAATGACGCCATCTCTATCAATAAATACCGCTGGTTTGGACAAGGTGAAACCCTCTAAATAGTCAAATCGGTTAATAAAAAATTATCGCACGCTTTTGCTTTCTTAGCATCATAATTTATACGTTTAGCCGTCTAGACGTAAAAATACCTATTGACTTAAATCAATATCCGAAATAGCATCAGTAGGATATAAAAAATGAGAGATCGCTCAGATTTTTTAACCTTGGTTATCTTTCTATTTACACTGGCTTTCTATTTACATTAGCTCCCTATTTAAAAATGCAGTTCAAGGCGAATCATGATTGAAATAAACCGCGTTAATAAGGTGTTTTATCAAGGTGCAAAGGAAATTAATGCCCTTAAAGATATTAACCTACATATTGCCCAAGGCACCATCTTTGGTGTAATTGGCTCATCAGGTGCAGGGAAAAGTACGCTGATACGCTGTGTAAACATGTTAGAGAAGCCAACAAATGGTGAAGTGATTGTTGATGGTGTTGATTTAACAAAACTCTCTTCAAGCGAGTTAAGCAAAGCACGCCGCAATATCGGAATGATTTTCCAACACTTTAACCTTCTTGCTTCACGAACTGTATTTGAAAACGTAGCTCTACCTCTAGAGTTAGCGGGAAAATCAAAACAAGAGATCAAGAAAAAAGTCACTGAGCTATTAGATTTGGTTGGCTTAGAAGATAAGCACCACACTTATCCTGCAAACCTTAGTGGTGGTCAAAAGCAACGTGTTGCTATAGCTCGTGCACTTTCAACAGATCCAAAAGTACTGCTTTGTGATGAAGCAACCAGTGCGCTTGATCCTGCAACAACAAAGTCAATTCTAGAGCTAATCAAAGATCTAAATCGAAAATTAAATATTACTATCCTAATCATTACCCATGAAATGGAAGTCGTAAAAAATATCTGTCATGAAGTTGCTATTATCGGTGGCGGTGAGTTGGTTGAAAAAGGCATTGTGAGCGATATTTTTGCTCATCCTAAAACCAAACTTGCACAAGAGTTTATTCGTGCAACATTAGATTTATCAATTCCTGATGATTTCAAATCTCGTCTACAAGAAACCTATGTAGAAGGCAGTTACCCTCTTATTCGTTTGGAATTTACTGGTGCCAGTGTTGATGCTCCTGTGATTAGTCAAATATCTCGTGAATTTGACATTGATATCAGCATCTTAAATGCAGATATCGATTATGCTGGCGGCGTTAAATTTGGCCTTATGCTAGCCGAGTTTTTTGGCAACCAAGAATCAACAGCGCAAGCAATTACATTCTTACGCAATCATCACGTAAAAGTAGAGGTATTAGGTTATGTCATTTGATGTGATTTCTGCATGGCTTGATTTAAACAGCAAGCTGTTATTAAACGCAACAGGCGAAACCCTTTATATGGTTGCGGTTGCTGGTATTGTTGGTTTTGCTATTGGTATCCCTCTTGGTGTTGTTTTACACATCACTAAAAAAGGCGGACTAATGGAGAACACGGCGTTTAACAGCGTACTTGGTGCAATTGTAAACGTAGGTCGTTCAGTGCCTTTCTTGGTTCTAATGGTTGCGATTATTCCAGTAACAAAATTGATTGTTGGTAGCTTTATTGGTACCACTGCTGCGATTGTCCCATTAACCATTGGTGCCATTCCATTTGTGGCTCGTTTAATCGAAGGTGCGTTAATCGAAGTACCAAGTGGGCTGGTTGAAGCAGCACAGTCAATGGGCGCAACTCCACTGCAAATTATTACGAAAGTACTGCTTCCTGAAGCACTACCAACTATTTTAAACTCAGTAACTATCACACTAGTAACACTAGTTAGCTACTCTGCAATGGCAGGTACAGTTGGCGGCGGTGGCTTAGGTGATGTTGCTATTCGATATGGTTTCCACCGTTATGATTTAACCATCATGGCTGTGACCGTTGTTATGCTGATTGTTTTGGTTCAAATCATTCAATCTGTTGGTGATTCTTTAGTTAAAAAAGTCGATCATCGTTAATTTTATTTAATATGGAATTCATTTTTAAGGAGTAAATAATGAAATTGAATCTAAAAAAACTGGCAGCAGTTGCTGGCCTAGCATCAACACTTATCCTTACGGGTTGTGGACAAGAAGAAGCAAAAACAAACTCAATTAAAGTGGGTGTAATGGCAGGTGCTGAAGCGCAAGTTGCTGAAGTTGCGGCTAAAGTGGCAAAAGAGCAATACGGTCTTGATGTTGAGCTAGTGACATTTACCGATTACGTAACACCAAACGCCGCATTGGATGATGGTTCAATTGACCTAAATGCATTCCAACACAAGCCATACCTAGATCAACAAGTGACTGATCGTGGTTACAAAATTGAAATCGCTGGTAATTCATTTGTTTACCCAATTGCTGGTTACTCTAAGCAAGTAACTTCAGTTGACCAAATTGAAGATGGTGCACGTATTGCGGTACCAAACGATCCAACGAACCTTGGTCGTTCTTTACTTCTTCTTCAAGAACAAGGGCTAATCACATTACGTGATGGTTCTGGTCTTGCTGCAACGGTTCGCGATATTACGGCTAACCCTAAAAACATCACTATTGTTGAGTTGGATGCAGCACAGCTTCCTCGCTCTCTTGATGATGTAGCACTGTCTGTAATCAACACAACTTACGCAAGTAGCCTAAACCTTACACCTGAGAAAGATGGCATCTTTGTTGAAGATAAAGACTCTCCGTATGTAAACCTAATTGTTGGTCGTACTAACAACGTAAACACTGAAAACGTAAAAACGTTTGTTAAAGCGTACCAATCAGAAGAAGTTTACCAAGCAGCACTTAAAACATTTAAAGGTGGCGTAGTTAAAGGTTGGTAATCCCTTTCTTTTAACAAGCTAACCTACAAAAGGTTGACGTGAGAGCGTCAACCTTTTTTAATATCTAAAGATTATTATTCATAAAGAATACTTCAATGACTTATCAAATCGATCCTGTTGGTTTTATCCAATCGCCTTACAAAGAAAAGTTTGCGGTTCCTCGCCAACCTCGCTTAGCACCTAGCGCCAGATCTCGCTTAAAATTAGTGGGAGAGGCAAATTCACCAGAAGCGGTTCGTGGAATTGAGCAATTCTCTCATCTATGGTTATTGTTCTTATTTGACCAAAACTTAGAGTCGGGATGGAGACCAACGGTTCGCCCACCACGTTTGGGTGGCAACGAACGTATTGGTGTGTTTGCTTCGCGTGCGACCTTTCGTCCCAATGGCATTGGTATGTCAGCCGTCGAATTAAAAAGTGTGGTTCAAGAAGGCAATCAAACCTATTTAGAATTGGGCAGCGTTGATTTGGTGGATAACACGCCAATCATAGACATCAAACCATACATCCCCTATTCCGATTCCATTCCTGATGCACTCGGTGGTTTTGCAGAGAAAGAACCCGATGTTCTTGATGTATATTTATCGATAGAAGCACAAAGATCACTTAGCTCTCACCCTCAAAAAGCACATATTGAAGCAGTGATAAAAGAAGTACTTGGACAAGATCCACGCCCAGCCTACAAAAAAGGGAAAGCTGATAACAAAGAATATGCGGTAAATTTGTTTGATTTGAACGTAAAATTCACTGTAGATAGCAATTCGATCACGGTAACTGCAATTGATCGCTTTTGAGATCGCTTTTAGGCTGATATCATAGAAAGCTTAATTTTAGATTGATCCTGTTCTCATTAAAGAACATACCATAACTAAGATTGAACTCTCGATTTAACTGTTTAAGTCGAGCTATTCCAATATTCATAACTAACAAATGGATGAAAACATGCGCACTAGCAAATACCTTCTTTCAACACTGAAGGAGACTCCAAACGACGCAGAAGTAATTAGCCACCAGCTAATGCTACGTGCAGGTATGATCCGTCGTCTAGCTTCAGGTTTATATACTTGGCTACCGACTGGTCTACGTGTATTGCGTAAAGTCGAAAACATCGTTCGTCAAGAGATCGACAATGCAGGTGCAATCGAAACTTTGATGCCCGTAGTTCAACCGTTTGAGCTTTGGGAAGAAACAGGCCGTTCTGAAAAGATGGGTCCTGAGCTTCTTCGCTTTACTGACCGTCATGTTCGTCCGTTTGTACTTAGCCCAACAGCTGAAGAAGTTATCACGAGCCTTGTTCGTAACGAAGTTAACTCTTACAAGCAACTTCCACTAAACTTGTACCAAATCCAGACTAAATTCCGTGATGAACGTCGCCCACGTTTTGGCGTTATGCGTGCACGTGAATTCTGCATGATGGATGCGTACAGCTTTGATATCGATAAAGAAGGCCTACAAAAGTCTTACGATGCAATGCACGATGCTTACTGTAAAGCCTTCGACCGTATGGGTCTTGAGTACCGTCCAGTATTGGCTGACTCAGGCGCTATCGGCGGCAGTGGTTCTCAAGAGTTCCACGTACTTGCTGAAAGCGGCGAAGATTTAATCGCATTCTCAACAGAATCTGATTACGCAGCTAACATCGAAAAAGCAGAAGCTCTAGCACCAACAACTGAACGTGCTGCTCCTACTCAAGAGATGACAACGGTTGATACACCAAACGCAAAAACAATTGCAGAATTGGTTGAGCAACACGGTATCGCGATTGAAAAAACAGTTAAGACATTATTTGTTAAAGCATCTGATGAAATTGACGCTGATATCATTGCACTTATCATCCGTGGTGATCACGAACTTAACGAAGTTAAAGCTGAAAACCTAAAAGAAGTTGCTTCTCCACTAGAGATGGCTGACGAAGCACAACTTCGTGACCTAATCGGCGCTGGTGCTGGTTCTCTTGGTCCTGTAGGCCTAGAACTGCCATTCATCGTTGACCGCTCTGTTGCAGTAATGAGTGACTTTGGTACAGGCGCAAACATCGATGGTAAGCACTTCTTTGGTGTTAACTGGGAGCGTGATGTACAGCTTGGTCAAGTTGAAGATCTACGTAACGTTGTTGAAGGCGATCTAAGTCCATGTGGTCAAGGTACTCTACAACTGAAACGCGGCATCGAAGTCGGTCACATCTTCCAATTAGGCACAGCCTACTCGGAAGCAATGAACTGTGGCGTGCTTGATGCTAACGGTAAAAACTCTATCCTTGAGATGGGCTGTTACGGTATTGGTGTTTCACGTGTTGTTGCATCAGCTATTGAGCAAAACAACGACGAATACGGCATTGTATGGCCAGAAGCGCTTGCACCATTTACGGTTGCTATCGTACCGATGAACATGCACAAATCTGAGCGCGTTAAAGAAGCAGCAGAAAAACTGTATGCAGAACTAACAGCAATGGGCATCGATGTACTCTTTGATGACCGTAAAGAGCGTCCAGGTGTTATGTTTAAAGACATCGAGCTTATCGGTATTCCACATACGGTTGTTATTGGCGACCGTAGCATGGATGAAGGTAACTTCGAATATAAAAACCGTCGTGCAAACAGCAAAGAAGTGGTTGAAATTGCAAACATCGTTGAGCACATTAAAGCTCAATTAAGCTAATTTCATCACCTTTTAAATACCAAAGGCTAAGTAGATTTACTTAGCCTTTTTTATATCCATGAAATAATGTTACTTTTACTCATTTATTTCTTGATTACTTTACATCTACTGATAGAATCCGCAGCAACAAGATCGCTCTCTTTTTTTACCGTTGTTCTACGGCTTGCGATTTTTATATACCGATGAATTTAACTCTTTATTTGTTAATACCATCAAATTCGATCTGATATTATTTACCATCAATCTATACGTATTTAGCACTATAACAACTAATGTGTAATTACCTTTTTATTAAGGTGCTTCGTATTGTCTCAAATATAACTGAATCAACAATCGTTATATTCGTGTGATGAGTTTAGATCGCCACTTAATTTCTAATGCAGTTCGTAAATGCATTCTCTCATTTACCTGCACTACTTCTTTTATATTGGAAACAAGTTGTGAATACATTATTTAAATTAATAAATGGAAATAAAAATCTATTCATTTATTTTCTATTTTCATTAATCATTTCTTTTTTTACTACGTTCAGTCTTTCAACATTCGCTTCTGAACCTCAAGTTAAAAAACCAGATATTTTAAAAGTTGCCCTTGGTAGTGAACCCGCTTCCGGCTTTGACCCGATCCTTGGTTGGGGTAAATACGGCAATCCGTTATTCCAATCTACCCTATTAAAAAGAGATAAAGAATTAAATTTTGTTGGCGACTTAGCGACAAAATGGCGCTTAACCAATAATAAACTGACCTGGATTGTCACTTTAAGAAACGACGTTCAATTCAGTGATGGTACTCCACTGACAGCAGAAGATGTCGCTTTCACTTACAATCAAATTTTACAGCAAAGCAGCACCCATGATCTCAGTGCATTAAAAATGGCAGAGCCTTTAACTCCTTATTCGGTAGCCTTCCATTTAACTCAATGTGACATTACATTTCTAGACCGATTCTCCTCTATTGGAATCGTTCCAAAACACGTTTATCAACAGCAAGATAATAGCTTTCGTTATGGATCATCCCCGGTAGGCTCTGGTCCTTATGTCCTAACCAAGTGGGTAAAAAACCAGTACGTTAGTATGAAATTGAATCCATATTATTATGGGAAAACACCTCATTTCTCACAGTTAATCGCTGTTTTTGGAAGTGAAGAGTCTCGTTTTATTCAACTAAAAACACACCAATTAGATTTAAGTGTTGTACCTCAACGCTATGCAAATCAAACACTCAAAGGCTATAAACTATGGTCAGTACCGACACTAGATAATCGTGGTATTGTCTGGCCAATGCACTACAACAAAAATGCTGAAATGACTTACATCACAGCCGACCCTGCCATAAGGGAAGTGTTTGATTACTTAATTGATAAGCAATTAATTGTAGATAAATTATTAGATGGTTATGCAACACCTGCGTATTCCATCGCAGATAATATGCCTTGGGGTTTGGATACCCAAGATATCACTTCTAAAAAAGTAAACCTAAGCCATGCTAACGCTTTGCTTACACAAGCGGGTTGGAGTGACAGTAATAATAATGGGACGCTAGATAAACAAGGTCATGAAGCTTCTTTTTCTCTGCTCTATAAAGCAGGAGATAGTGTCAGAGAACAGCTGGCATTAGCAATCAGTTCAATGGCGGCTAAAGTCGGTATTAACATTAATGTTAAAGGTCTCGAATGGAATGATATTGCCCTCCAAATGACGACAACTCCCGTCCTTATGGGCTTTGGTAGTCACTCTGCAAGTGAAGTAACTTATGTTTATCACTCTCGTTATGCGCATACTGATTTCTATAACTCAGGCGGTTATCGAAATCCACAGGTCGACTCAGCGATTGATAAAGCCCTTAAAGCACCATCATGGGATGCATCATTGCCTTTTTGGCAACAAGCACAACAGCAGATACAACAAGATCGCCCATGGACTTGGTTAGTTAATATCCAGCACCTTTATATGGCTAAAAATTGCTTAGATTTAGGAAAACCAATTACTGAACCACATGATCATGGCTGGCCGCTAACCGCAAATATCGAAGAGTGGCGTTGGACGTGTCAATAAACACCCAACATTCAAGTCGTGTGTGCGTAAGTTTAACTCGCCTTGTGATTCAACTGTGTTTGGCTCTTGTAATGATAACGCTACTCTTGGCGTTATCACCGATTGATCCCATCAGTGCGTATTTTGATGGTAACGCGCTCGCTGTGTTTGGCGAGCGAAAAATACAGCTTATCGAACAACTAGGCCTAAACCAAACCGCCTTGGAGCGCATGATAGATTTTACAACGTCATTACTGTCAGGTGATCTTGGTTACTCTTATCACTATCAAGAGCCAGTCAGTGAGATCATTTGGCAACGCAGTCGTTATTCCATCATGCTAATGGCTAGCGCGAGTGCTTTATCACTTATCCTTGGCTATACCATGGGGCTGTTACTTGGTTTATTTCCGACAAAGAAATGGAGTAACGTTTTTACTCACATTACATTAATGATGAATGCCATCCCTAGTTTTTGGGTTGGTTTAATCCTAATCAGTGTTTTTGCTATAAAATTAGTTTGGTTTCCTATCGGCGGTGTTTCTCCTTTAGGAATTGATCCTGAGAGTTTATCTTTATATGAAAAAGCACCTTACTTCGTATTACCATTAGTGACCTTATGCTTTAGCCTAATGGCACCCATTATTTTACATACGAGAGAAAAGGTCATTGAAGTGAGTCATAGCCAGCACGTGCAATATGCTCGCCTTCATGGTCAATCTATTTTCTCTATTGTTCGGTACCATTTATTAAGAAACACCCTGGTCCCAGCTTTAGTCATTCAATTAGCGGGGTTCTCTGAATTATTAAGTGGATCAGTCATTGTTGAAACCGTCTTTAATTTTCCAGGCATAGGGCAAACCTTAGTAAAAGCAGGCCTTAGTGGAGATACGCCACTGCTGCTGGGGATCACTTTTTGTTGTGCCATCTTTGTTTTTATCGGTAATGCCCTAGCCTCGCTACTCAGTAAGCGGCTCTCTTTGTCCGCCTCATTTTAACCTTAAAGAATATTTATTATGTTAAAGAAGCATCTTCCTTTAACCTTATTTTGTCTTTTATTACTGATTTCCCTCTCTTGGCAAAATAATGGCGAGAACATTGATTTATTCAATAAAAACCTTATGCCAAACGCCCATTATTGGTTTGGAACCGACTGGTTAGGCAGAGATGTCTTTAGCCGAACTCTCAAAGCGCTTTTATTCAGCCTTGCTATGGGAGGGCTAGCCTCTCTCTTCTGCTCATTGCTTTCGATGTGTTTGGCTTTGATTGGAAATATCAATGCAACTTGTAGCTACCTAATTAATACCCTAATTGATGTATGGAGTGCTTTACCACACATCTTAGTCATGATTGTACTGTCCATTTTAGTTGGTGGTGGTTTTGAAGGGTTAGTGGTTGCTATTACCTTTAGTCATTGGCCTAAATTGACGCGCTTGCTTAAAGTTGAAATTGAACAGTTACGCCAAAAGCCTTATGTATTGCATTCACTGGCTTTTGGGCACTCTAAATTGCACAGCTATGTAACGCATTTGACGCCTCACCTTTTGCCACAAATGCTAACCGGAATGTTAGTCTTATACCCTCAAGCATTAGTTCATGGCGCCGGATTGACGTTTTTAGGCTTTGGTATTGAACCGTCCACGCCCTCCATGGGCGGAATGCTCTCTGAAGCCAGTAAATACTTACTTAGTGGCCAATGGTGGCTGGCTTTATTCCCGGGGATAATGTTAATCATTAGCTCATTACTGCTGATGCAAATTGGCGCTAATACAAGAAAATAAGGAGCTGGCAATGATTCAAATTAGTGCACTACATATCAAACAAAAAGATCACCAAATCCCGCTGCTCAGCAACCTTTCTTTATCTATTGATAAAGGTGAAGTTTTAGCGATCATCGGAGCCAGTGGTTGTGGAAAAAGTGTATTAATTAACACCATTATGAACTCCCTCTCTTCTGATTTCAGCGTCACAGGAGAGATTAATATTGATCCAACAGTGCGAATGGCTTTAGTTCCACAGTACATTGATGCTTTAAATCCGACAGCAAAAATTGGTTCCCAACTAGCGCAATTTGACCCTACAAAAAAATGGTATCAACGCAAAAATACAACCGCTATTCACAAGGCTCTCACTTTTGCTCAATTACCTCAATCTGTCGCTAGTTTGTACCCTTATCAATTATCAGGAGGTATGGCGAAACGTGTGCTCTCTGCGCTGGCTTTCATTCAAAACCCAGACGTTATTATTGCTGATGAACCAAGCTGTGGTATCAATGATGAATATGTTGAACCTTTATTTCAGCACTATCAACACCTCGCTCATAATGAGAAAAAAAGTGTCATCATCATCAGTCATGACTTAAAACACGTTATTGATATTGCCGATCGAATTCTTGTATTAAATAATAATGATGATGGAAACCAACTGTCATCCATAGAGTACACGAGCCCAAAAAACATTAAGGAAGGAAAAAGCCAACCATACAGCCAAGCGTTATGGAAAGCCTTACCTAACCACTGGGAATAATATGATTCAATTACTTAACGCCTGTATTCACTACAAAAATAAACCACTTTCGCTGCCCAATATCAGCCTAGAGCAGGGAGAGATTCTAGGACTCTCAGGGATCAGTGGCAGCGGTAAATCAACCGTCGCCATGCTATTGGCTGGTTTTATTACTCCTAACTCAGGGAGTGTAACGATACCTGAATACAACAAAAACACACCTAATCCAGTTCAATGGATTGACCAACATCCAGAACGCTCATTCAATCCTAAGTGGACATTATTACGATCTTTAAAAGAGAGCTTTCGTGATAATCCTTTTGATGAATACCTAGAGCGCTTTAGTATTGATAAAGAGTGGTTGTCTCGTTATCCAGCAGAGCTATCTGGCGGACAGCTACAACGTTTAGCTTTATGTCGCGCATTATTGCCCACAACTCAATACTTACTGTGTGATGAGATCACAGCTCAACTCGATCCCATTACTCAAAAAACAATTTGGGAACAACTACTGCAACTGTGTCAGGAAAAAAACATGGGGCTTTTAATTATTTCTCATGAAAAAGCCTTACTTAACTCTATTTGTCATAAAATAATTACTATTAATTAAGAAGTTTTATTCAAAGATATCGACCTGTTTTTAGAATAAATTTTCTACTTATATTTAACAAATTTAAAACCCTAAAAAAGTTCTATTTTTCATTATATTTCTGTTGCCAAGTCTAAAATATAGGATTAATATCCAGATCATAAAGCGTTCAAAAATCTTCTCTAAAGTTAATCTATTTTTCATATTCATGTTCACTCAAATTAGATTACCTTTACTGTAAATATGAGTACTTAACTCAACACTGCCGTAATTTAGGCAATTACAATTTATTTAGAATACTTATCTCTCTAGTTTTAAACTGGAGATGTTTGCTATTTATTTTCATTACTTCTTTTGAGGAAAATATGCCATAGCGGCAGGGTTAAATATGCCTGAAATAAATACATCCCCCTCTGGTTGGTTAGCAGACATATCCCTTTTCTATGAAAAAAGAGGCTCAAATACCAAACTAGTTCGTCGTGAACAAGTTGGTCCATTAATGGTGCAGCGTCCTTTTTATCCAGAAATTGGGGTTTCTCATACCTATTTACTTCACCCACCCGGTGGCGTAGTCGGTGGTGATCAACTCAATATTAATATTCATGTTGCACCAGAGGCTCACTCATTAATAACAACACCAGGGGCCACTAAGTTTTATCGTAGCTCTGGCGCAACATCAAGCCAAACACAGCGCTTAAATGTCGAAGAAAAAGGCTTCTTAGAGTGGTTACCTCAAGAAAACATTTTTTTCCCAGATAGCCAAGCACACTTAAATACTCAAGTTGCTCTACATAAAAATTCGCATTTTATTGGTTGGGAAATGAACTGCTTTGGCCGCCCTGTACTCAATGAGATTTTTGAAAAAGGCATGGTGACAGGGCGAACCAACATTAACGTTGATGGCAAATTACTGCTTTCAGAGTCCATGTATATCGACGCCATTAATGAAATTAAGCACGCAGCAGGAATGCGAGATTACCCAATGCTTGGAAATCTGTATATCTACCCTGCATCTGAAACATTAGAAGATAAATTAAGAACACTGATTAATGAACATTTCCATGAACAAACTGGGTTATTTGGCAATAGCGATCCTATTTGTGGAATTACTGAAATTGATGGCTTATTGGTTATCCGTTATTTAGGCCACCAAACAGAGCCAATGATGGCGTGTTTCAGCACTCTATGGCAACAGACTCGCCAACATTGGTTAGGCTCCTTACCCGAAGTCCCACGCATCTGGGCTACATAATTAGTTGGAATAGCAATGGAATTAACACCAAGAGAAAAAGACAAACTGCTGCTTGCTTCTGCGGGCATGATCGCTGAAAGACGTAAGGCGCGTGGACTAAAACTGAATTATCCAGAATCTATCGCCTTAATCTGTTTTGAAATAATGGAAGGCGCACGCGACGGACGCACAGTGGCTGATCTAATGAACTACGGTCGTACTATTTTAACCGCTGATGATGTGATGGAAGGCGTCCCTGAGATGATCCCAGATGTTCAGGTTGAATGTACTTTCCCTGACGGAACTAAACTCGTTTCAATTCACGATCCTATTGTTTAAGGAGCAAATGATGATCCCTGGCGAATTAAGAGTTAATAACGACCTAGGTCAAATAGAATTGAACGTGGGCCGCACAACACACACATTATCTGTCGCAAATTACGGTGACCGCCCTATTCAAGTTGGCTCCCATTATCACTTTTATGAAGTCAATGAAGCGCTTCATTTCGATCGTGAGCCAACCAAAGGCTTCCGTTTAAATATCCCTGCAGGAATGGCTATTCGTTTTGAACCCGGCCAACGTCGCACCATTGAACTGGTTGAATTTGCAGGTAAACGTGAAATCTACGGTTTCCAAGCCGCAATCATGGGTAATGTCGATAAGCACATCACTCCAACAATTCCTGACGATAAAGAGGTGAAGTAATGGCACATATTTCTCGTACGGCTTATGCCAATATGTTTGGGCCGACAACAGGCGACCGCCTTCGTCTAGCAGACACTGAGCTGTTTTTAGAAGTAGAAAAAGATTTTACAACCTACGGCGAAGAAGTGAAATTCGGCGGTGGTAAAGTGATCCGTGATGGCATGGGTCAAAGCCAAGTGATTAATAGTGAATGCGTTGATGTGGTTATTACCAACGCATTAATTCTCGATCACTGGGGTATTGTTAAAGCCGATATCGGTATTAAAGATGGTCGCATCTTTGGTATTGGTAAAGCGGGTAACCCTGACGTTCAACCGAATGTCGATATCGTTGTTGGTCCAGCAACCGAAGTGGTCGCTGGTGAAGGCAAAATCATTACCGCTGGTGGCGTTGATACGCATATTCACTTTATCTGCCCTCAACAAGCGGAAGAAGGCTTAACTTCTGGTGTCACTACCTTTATTGGCGGTGGTACAGGCCCAGTAGCTGGTACCAATGCAACCACGGTAACGCCAGGTATTTGGAACATACACCGCATGTTAGAAGCGGTTGATGATTTACCTATTAATGTTGGTCTATTTGGTAAAGGCTGCGTAAGTAAGCCTGAAGCACTGCGTGAACAAATTGAAGCTGGTGCAATGGGGTTAAAAATCCATGAAGACTGGGGCGCAACCCCTGCGGCTATTCATAACTGTTTAAACGTAGCTGATGAGATGGACATCCAAATTGCCATTCACTCAGACACCTTAAATGAAGGTGGTTTTTACGAAGAAACCGTTAAAGCCATTGGTAATCGTGTTATTCACGTATTCCACACCGAAGGCGCTGGCGGTGGTCACGCTCCAGATGTGATTAAGTCAGTGGGTGAACCTAATATTTTACCGGCATCAACCAACCCAACCATGCCATACACCATCAATACCGTTGATGAACATTTGGATATGTTGATGGTCTGCCACCACTTAGATCCATCTATTCCAGAAGATGTGGCTTTTGCGGAATCTCGTATTCGTCGTGAAACCATTGCTGCTGAAGATATTCTTCATGATATGGGGGCAATCTCGGTGATGTCATCGGACTCACAAGCCATGGGCCGTGTTGGTGAAGTGATTATTCGTACTTGGCAGTGTGCGAATAAAATGAAACTTCAACGTGGCATTTTAGAAGGTGATAACGAGCATAACGACAACGAACGAATTAAACGTTATGTGGCTAAATACACCATCAACCCAGCGATTGCTCATGGTATTTCACATGAAGTTGGCTCTGTTGAAAAAGGCAAGCTGGCTGATTTAGTGTTATGGAACCCAGCGTTTTTTGGTGTAAAACCGGCGCTTGTGATGAAAAGTGGTTTAGTCGCTTACGCCCCTATGGGTGACATCAATGCCGCAATTCCAACACCACAGCCGGTACATTATCGCCCAATGTTCGCCTGTTACGGCAAAGCGAAATTCAAGTCTTCAATGATCTTCCTATCTCAAGCGAGCATCGAAGCGGGTGTTCCTGAGAAATTGAATCTACAAAGCCAAATTGGTGAAGTAAAAGGGTGTCGTAACATCTCGAAAAAATCGATGATTCATAACAGTTATACTCCAAATATTGAATTAGACAGCCAAACCTATGAAGTAAAAGCCGATGGCGTTCCTCTTGTATGCGAACCAGCAACAGAGTTACCAATGGCACAACGTTATTTCTTATTCTAACCCCCTGCCTCGCTGGTTTTCTACCTATTTACCGGCGGGGCACTTTTTAGAGTGAACAACCATGATTAAATTTACTCACCTTGTACATCACCATCATGATGAGCATCATCACGGTGAAGAACATACGCACAACACCGCTGAACTAACCATTTGTTTAACGATGCAAGAGCGCACCAAAAGTCGCCTAAAAGTGACCTTAAGTGATGGCTCTGAAGCGGGTCTATTTTTACCTCGTGGCACCGTATTAAAAGAGCACGATATCGTTGAAAGTGACGACGGTATCCAAGCGATGATCACCGCTGCTGAAGAAACCGTATCAACGGTTTACAGCGACGACTTATTGCTACTTGCAAAAGCGTGTTATCACTTAGGTAACCGTCATGTTCCTCTACAAGTTGAAGCTGGTTGGTGCCGCTACCTGCACGATCACGTACTAGATGACATGGTGCAACGCTTAGGGCTAAACGTAAAAGTTGAGCAAGCGAAATACCAACCAGAGCCAGGTGCTTACGGTGGCTCAAGTGCAGGCTCACACGATGGTCATCACCACTAAGGGCGGCCATTGTGTTAGAGGATTTACGGCTCTACCAATTAATTAGCCCATCGTTACCCGTTGGCTCATTCACCTATTCGCAAGGATTAGAATGGGCGATTGAAAAAGGTTGGGTGACTAATGTGACTGAGCTAAAACATTGGTTGAATAATCAATTGATGGACAGCTTAGCGACGTTAGAGCTGCCTGTTTTAGCTAAATTAACTCAATTACTGCAGCAAGAAGAGTGGCAACACGCTCAAGATTGGTGTGATTTTATTATTGCCAATCGAGAAACCAAAGAGTTACGACTTGAAGAAAGACAAAGAGGACTCGCCTTCTCTATGTTATTGCCAAAATTAGGGATCGAATTAAATCAAACCACCCTGCCAATGGTAAAACAAACTCAAGTTGCCGCTTTTGCGTTAGCCGCTAACCATTGGAACTTAACACCAACTAAACTCGCCGCAGCGTATGCGTGGGGATGGTTAGAAAATGCCGTGATCGTTGGTATTAAGTTGGTTCCATTAGGGCAAAGTGCCGGACAACAGTTGTTATTAGAAATGGCAGAGGTTATCCCACAAGCAGTAGAAAAATCACAGCACTGGCCTGAACACCTGATTGGTAGCTTCACTCCAGCGCAAGTATTGGCAAGTTCTCGACACGAGAGCCAATACACTCGACTATTTAGATCGTGAGAAAATAAAATGCAAGATTACAAACAACCTTTACGTATTGGTGTTGGCGGCCCTGTTGGCTCAGGCAAAACAGCACTATTAGAAGTACTGTGTAAGACACTGCGCGATACATACCAAATCGCTGTAGTAACCAACGATATCTACACGCAAGAAGACGCTAAGATCCTAACTCAAGCTGAAGCACTAGATGCGGACCGTATCATTGGTGTAGAAACCGGTGGCTGTCCTCACACTGCCATTCGTGAAGATGCATCAATGAACTTAGCGGCCGTTGAAGAGTTAGCACAACGCCATAAAAACCTTGATGTGGTATTTGTAGAAAGTGGTGGCGATAACCTAAGTGCAACTTTCAGTCCTGAATTAGCAGACTTAACCATCTATGTGATTGATGTTGCTGAAGGCGAAAAGATCCCACGTAAAGGTGGCCCAGGTATTACAAAGTCTGATCTATTAATCATCAACAAAATCGACTTAGCACCGTATGTTGGTGCGTCTCTTGAAGTGATGGAATCAGACACGGCACGTATGCGTCCAACGCGTCCCTACGTGTTTGCTAACCTGAAAAAAGGCGTTGGTTTAGATAAAATCATCGAATTCATCATTGATCGCGGCATGTTAGACGCAAAATAATAACGCTAAGCGAATTGCGATAAACGAACATCAATAGAATCCTTCCTAGATAAGTTAAAGCCTCATAACAAGTTATGCCATAACAGGCTTGTTTTGAGGCTTTGTTTTATCTAATACCAATCGTAGTAAATAACTGATCATCCTAACTGGTTAAAATGCTCGATAACTACGTTGAAATTTTTGATTGTAGAATAACTACTTATCAAAAAATTTCGTCTTGCTCTCAAGCATTTTTCCTGCGCTATTTCTGAGCACTTACTTACTGTGATTGGTATAAATCAATGTATTAGCAATTTAAAACATTTGATGATTGGTAATAAAAATTGCTCAGTGTAAACTTCATCATAATTATCATTTTAAAATGGAAAGTCTAATGAAAGTATATGATTGTTGTGACATGGTACGTGAGCTGTATTCTTTAATTGGCAGTGGTGATCAAGGCTATATTCCTCAAGCCATTACGTGTGCTGTTAAGTCATTAAACGACATCGCTGCAGATGAGTCTCTACCAAAAGCAACTCGTGAAAAAGCCGCATTTGCCGCTGCAAATTTATTAATTTCTGATTTTGAGGATGAGTAATGACACCTGAAAAAATGGCTTCAATGGATCCTGTTATGCTAATGAGCATAGTTAATATGAAGATCCGTGATGAATTTGGTGATCTAAATAGCTACGTTAAATTCTATGAATTAGATAAAGACGTTCTCATTAAAAAGCTAGCTGACGCCGGGTTTGACTACCTAGAAGAAGCAAAACAATTTAGATAATACCTATGCATTAATGCCATTGATATAACATCTAATGCTAACAGGCATTATCTTACAATACGTTTTCTTAGCGTAATAAAGGAGAAGAGCTAGCCATGCCTTCTCCTTTTTATTTCCTGTGAAAAAATAAATGACTAAATATTTATATCTATGAGTATAAAATCTCACTTAATTACACATCATATTCCCTTTCAAACACACAAAACCATTTATTTTTATCTGTATCCTTTATTTAAAACAATCAAACATGGCTAAATAACGAACAATATTTTTTTGATATTAGTTCCATTATTGACACTCGCGTTGACTGGAAAAATACAGCGTAAATAAAATGATAATAAGAAATGTCGTATTTGTTTATTTCGAATAAATATTAAACACAATCAGAAAGCATCAAAATCAAACCCAGTCAAATCACACGATCAAAAAATGAGATCTTAATTCAGGTGATAAACCGTCTGAAAATTAATATAAAAGTTCTAAAATAATTTTTCAATTCCCCTCTTTATCATACTTATTCATTTTAAAAACCTTAACAAACAACGACAAAAACCAATATAATCAACAATATACACAAACAATTCAGTTTTATATCATGCAGGAAAGCACAGTAATAATGCATGTTTTTTTTCGATTATTACCTAGTAACATTTTGTTACACTTATAGTGTCACTAATTTGAGAATTCACTGGTAAATTTCACTCCATCAGCAAGGAGCCAGAAAAAAGACGTTACGTTTAATTAACATTGCTTCTGGTCTTAATTCTTTAAAGTGAATAAAAAAAACATGACATTACTAACAAAAAAAATAAAACTTAATGCAATCGCTTTAGCCCTATTTGGTGCAGGCTTCTCTGTTCAAGCTCAAGCAAACGACGACATGGTTAACCCAGAAGGTGGTGTGGTTGTTGGTTACTGGCACAACTGGTGTGATGGTCGTGGTTATCAAGCAGGTAATGCTCCATGTATGACACTTGAAGAAACAAACCCTATGTACAACGTGGTTGATGTGTCTTTCATGAAAGTATATGACACAGCTGAAGGCCGCATTCCAACTTTCCGTCTTGACCCAGCAGTAGGTCTGACTGAAGCAGAATTCATCGACCAAATTAAAGAACTAAACGCACAAGGTCGTTCAGTATTGATCGCTCTTGGTGGTGCCGATGCACACATCGAATTAAAGCGTGGTGATGAAGTTGCTTTTGCTGAAGAAGTAATCCGCTTAGTAGAAGTATACGGTTTTGATGGTCTAGATATCGATTTAGAGCAAGCAGCCGTGACTGCAGCAGATAACCAATGGGTAATCCCTGAAGCACTGAAAATTGTTAAAGATCACTACCGTGCACAAGGTAAAAACTTCTTAATCACAATGGCTCCTGAGTTCCCATACCTGAAAAGTGGTGACAAATACGTTCCATACCTTGAGCGCCTAGAAGGTTACTACGACTGGATCAACCCACAATTCTACAACCAAGGTGGTGACGGTATTTGGGTTGACGAAGAAAACGCATGGATCACTCAAAACAACGATGCAATGAAAGAGAAGTTCATTTACTACATCTCTGATTCATTAATCAACGGTACTCGTGGCTTCCACAAGATCCCACACGACAAATTAGTTTTTGGTATTCCAACAAACAATGACGCAGCAGCATCAGGTTTCGTAAAAGAGCCTCAAGCACTATACAATGCGTTTGATGCACTGAAGAAACAAGGTCAACCACTACGTGGTGTAATGACATGGTCAATCAACTGGGATATCGGTACAAACTCAGCGGGTACACCATACAACAGCAGCTTTATTAATGCTTACGGCCCGTACATTCACAGCCAAACAACACCGCCACCAGTTGCTGGTAAGCCTGTGTTCACTGGTCTAACTGATGTTCGTGTTCAACACGGTACTGTATTTAACCCACTAGCTGGCGTTAAAGCAATGGATAAAGAAGACGGAGATGTTTCTGCATCTATCCTTGTTGAAGGTTCAGTAAACACTCACGTTCTTGGTGATAACGTTCTTACTTACAGCGTGATTGACTCTGACGGTAACGAAACAAAGCAAGCTCGTAATGTAGAAGTGTACAGCGCATTACCAGAGTTTTCTGGTGTAGCAAACACAACCGTAAAAATTGACACTGAGTTCAACGCTCTAGCTGGCGTTAAAGCAACAGATGCTGAAGATGGTGATCTAACCTCTACTATTAGCCTTGAAGGTTCTGTTGACACAACGACTGCTGGTAAATACACATTAACGTACACAGTAAAAGACAGTGCAGAGCAAACAGTAACTGCAACACGTACAGTGACGGTTAATGATGGTTCACAAGTTTGTGTTAACCCTTGGAAAGCAGACCAAGTATACCTAGCTGATGAGACAACGACTCACAATGGCAAAACATGGCAAGCAGGTTGGTGGACTCAAGGTGATGAGCCGGGAACCACTGGTGAATGGGGTGTATGGAAACAAATTGGTGACAGCGATTGTGGCGGTGTAACACCAGAACCAGACGTTGAATTAAACGCTAAAGTGACCGATCTTAAAAACGAGTACTCTGTAGCAGATTCTTCAGCAACAGTAACGTTTACAGTAACAACAAATGAAATGGCGTCTATTAACCTTGATGTTATTGACCGTTTTGGCAGCCCAGTAACGACTTACTCTGCATCAGTTAACGGCACAGAAGCTGTATCTTTAAAACTGGCAAATATTGAAGAAGGTTATTACTCTATGCGTCTAATCGCATCAAACGATGATGATTCAGTGGAAGCGCGTTACAGCTTTAACCTTGTTGCTGAAGATACATCTACGCCAACACCACCACCAAGTGATGTTCCTGCGTACGAAGCGGGTGTAAATTACTCCGCGGGCGATAAAGTATTAGCAACAGACGGTGATGTTTACCAATGTAAGCCTTGGCCTTACACTGCATGGTGTTCAAGCTCTGCTTACGCACCAGCAGAAAGCCAATTCTGGGCTGATGCTTGGGATAAACTATAATTGTTTATCATTGGATGAATAATCCACAACAATAAAAATAAAAAACCAGCATTAATATGCTGGCTTTTTTATACCTAATAGAAAAGCTATCACATCATTAATTTAAAATGATGCCCATAAAACAGTGATAACTAAAATAGGACACACAAATTTCACATATAAAGGCCAAATTTTACCAAAGAAACCTTGTTGAAATTCAGGATACCCTTGCTCAAGTTCTTTAATTTTAGAATGACGACTCCATACCCAGCCACCAAATACACAGAACAATAGCGCTGCAACAGGTTGTAGATATTGAGTTGCAACCATCGCGACCAGACCAAATAACTCACCAAAATTAAAGACAATCACGACACTGAAAGCAGCAATCAATAAACCTAACACCCAACTTGTTGGCGTTCTTTTTGTTTCAAATCGCTCGCTAACTAATGATACTGAACACTCAAGCATAGATATTGATGACGTTAATGCAGCAATCGTTAACAATAAGAAAAATACAATCGCAAACAGATCACCAAACAAACCTAAGCTATCAAACATCATTGGTAATACAGTAAACACCAAAGTATCTGAACTTAATAGTGAACCATCTTCAGCGTAAATTTGAACGCCTTTTTGCATTGCAACAAACATCGCTGGCATAACAACAAGACCAGCAATAAAAGCAACGGCGGTATCTACTAACGTTACATTCATCGCCATCTTTGGTAGGTTCTCTTTTTTACTTAAATAAGAACCGTAAATCAACATTGAACAACCACCAATGGTTAGAGAGAAAAAGCCCTGCCCCATCGCAGCTAAGATCAATTTTTTGTCCATTACCTTTTCAAAATCAGGGATAAGGTAGTGCTTTAATCCTTCTACAGCACCCTGCTGCATCATGATATAAACAAATAATAGACCAAATAAAATGAATAATGCAGGCATTAAACGTGTCGACCACTTCTCAATACCGTCTTTAATTCCACCTTGTACGATTAGAATAGTTAATACATAAAAAATGATTGTACCAAGCAAATTACGTTCAATACTAAAGCCTTTAAACCACTCAGATACGTCATGTAAACCAATGACATTAGCCATCGCACCAAGTAGAAAACAGATTAACCATCCACCAACAATGCTATAAAACATTAATACCGCACTAGGAACACTTAATCCAATCCAACCGACAAACGCACCAAATTTCTTACCTAATGGATTAGAGGTAAGTGAACGCATACTATCAACTGGGTTTGCTTGACCATGACGACCAATTGCCATTTCGACAACCAACATAGGAAAAGCAACAACTAAAATCATAACTAAATAAACAAGTAAAAAGGCGCCACCACCATTACTTGCGGCTTGTGTTGGGAAGCCCCAAATATTGCCAAGACCAACCGCAGCCCCTGCTGCTGCCAATATAAAACCTAATCGTGAACTAAAACTTTCTCTATTACTGCTCATTAAATGCATCACCCAACTAGTACAATGCGATTATATTACCTCGGATTTCATTAAAAACCAGAAAAAATTATCAAAGCTGTTGATTAATTTCTTATAAAATAAAATTTGAGGTGATTTCTTCTGATTTATTTTTAATAGCAACAATATATCCATTCATTTATTTTCATAAAACCACAATAAAATATGCTTTTTTTTTAAACAAAAGGAATATATAACGTATTCCTCTAATAACAAACAAGCATTAGAAAAAGTAATCCAAAAGCGTCAAAATTATAATCAATATTTTATTTGACGAAATTAAAAACTACTGATAAATTCGCCGTCATTGAGTCACGGTGTACACATCCTATAACACCTCTCTACTTACTCCACCAAACTCCAGACTACTGAGTAATACACTCAGACAATTAGATGGTAGCCAAATGGGTTAGATATCCACAAAGTATCAACTATACTTAACGTGGATTTTTTCTATTTGAGACAAATTAATGACTGATAAAATCATTGTTGGATGGCGCGAATCACTTAGCCTTCCAGAACTTGGTATTAAATTAATTAAGGCAAAAGTTGATACTGGCGCTAAAACTTCTTGCTTGCATGCTTTTAAAGTAGAGCCCTTCACAAAGGATGGTGAAGACTGGGTCCGCTTTTGGATTCATCCAGAAAAACGTAATAACGATTTCGTGCAAATTTGTGAAGCACCAATCGTTGACCGCCGAAAAGTAAAAAGCTCAAGCGGTCAAGAAGAGCTACGTTACGTTATTAAAACAACGATCCGAATCTCAGGCCAAGAGTGGCCAGTTGAAATTACATTAAGTAACCGAGAAACAATGGTGTTTCGCATGTTACTAGGAAGAACAGCAATGCAAGATCGTATTGTTGTAGATCCATCGTCGTCTTACCTTGTTGATTTTGAGGAAACTGTATAATGAAAATCGGTATTTTATCGCGCAACCAATCTCTTTACTCTACTAGCCGCTTAATTGAAGCCGCAGAGAGTCGTGGACACGAAGTTAAAGTGATTGATGCACTACGTTGCTACATGAATATCAATTCAGAAAAACCTCAAATTCACTTTAAAGGTGAAGAACTGGTTGATTACGATGCGATCATTCCTCGTATCGGCGCTTCTGTTACTTTCTACGGTACTGCCGTACTACGTCAGTTTGAGATGATGGGTGTATACCCTGTAAATGAATCAGTTGCGATCACTCGTTCTCGCGATAAACTGCGTTCAATGCAATTACTTTCTCGTAAAGGTATTGGTATGCCGATTACAGGCTTCGCAAGCAAGCCTGATGACGTTAAAGACCTATTAGACATGGTTGGCGGTGCGCCAGTTGTGATCAAGCTCTTAGAAGGCACTCAAGGTATTGGTGTTGTTCTTGCAGAAACGCGTAAAGCAGCAGAAAGTGTTGTTGAAGCATTCATGGGCTTAAAAGCGAACATTATGGTTCAAGAGTTCATCAAAGAAGCTGGCGGTGCAGATATCCGTTGTTTCGTTATTGGTGGCAAAGTAATTGCTGCTATGAAACGTCAAGGTGCAGAAGGCGAATTCCGCTCTAACCTACACCGTGGTGGTTCAGCATCACTTGTTAAATTGACTCCTGAAGAGCGTAAGACAGCGGTAGCTGCTGCAAATATTATGGGATTAAATGTTGCAGGTGTAGATTTACTTCGCTCTGAGCGTGGTCCACTGGTTATGGAAGTGAACTCATCTCCGGGCTTAGAAGGCATTGAAAAAGCAACTGGTAAAGACGTTGCTGGCCTAATTATTGATTTTATTGAAAAAACTGCAGCGACTAAAAGGACTAAAACTCGTGGCAAAGGCTAAAAAAAATCAAGCGTTTGAAATACTAACGCACTCGGTTGCACCTGGTGAAAGAAAGGTAATTGAGATTGAAGCCGCTAAGCTTTATACGCACTCACCTCTATCGATCCCTGTTGAGATCATTAATGGCCAGCATGCTGGCCCTATCCTGATGGTAAATGCTGCCATTCATGGTGATGAACTTAATGGTGTTGAAATTGTACGTCAATTAATCAATAACATTGATCCAAAGAAACTAAAAGGCACATTAATTGCTGTGCCTATTGTTAACGTCTTTGGCTTTATTCATAAATCACGCTATCTTCCGGACCGTCGTGATTTAAACCGTTGCTTCCCTGGTTCTGAAAAAGGGTCTTTGGCATCTCGTATGGCAAACACCTTCTTCACTCAGATTGCGCAACGTTGTGATTATATTGTTGATTTACATACTGGTGCTATTCACAGAACGAATTTGCCTCAACTAAGAGCTGATTTAAGTAATCCTGAGACGTTACGTATTGCACACGCATTCGGTACACCAGTGATTGTTGATTCACCTCTTCGAGATGGCTCACTTCGTAGTGAAGCTGAAAAATGTAACATCCCAGTATTAACGTATGAAGCAGGTGAAGCATTACGCTTTGAACCAATTGCGATCAATGCGGGTTATGTGGGTGTACAACGTGTAATGCAAGCTATTGGCATGCTAAAGGCCAGCAGAAAACGCTTACCAGAAGCGGTCATTGCTAAATCTACAAGTTGGTTACGTGCAGAAAGCGATGGTATTTTACGTACGGTTGTAACTCTGGGTGAACAAGTTGAAAAAGGCCAAGTTTTGGCTTACATCAGCGCACCATTAGGTCATAGTGAAATTGAACTTCGCGCTCATAAAGGCGGCATCGTTATCGGTCAACAAACCTTACCTTTAGTTAATGAAGGTGATGCTGTTTTCCATCTTGCTTACTTTACTGAAGATGACGAAATGGTTGGTCAAGCAGTAGAAACCTACATTGATGAAATCATTGAAGCGGATACAGATCAGCTAACTAATGGTCAAATCGCAGTTCCTAGCGTTTAATCACATAGTCAAAATCACATTCTAAAAGAGAGGCTTGCCTCTCTTTTTTTGATCACAAATAAAATTATTTAACATCAATAATTTCGTATTGTTGCTTTTTCCCCGCTAAATTTAACTCAAATTCATCACCGAATTGCAAACCTATTATCGCTTTTCCCAACGGGGCCGACGGTGTGATCAATGAGAAATCCACGCCTTGGTAAGAAACCTTAACTCCACCCGCTGAAGGACCAATAAAGAAGCGACTTTCAATATCATCTTGATTAATTAGAGTCACTAAAGCGCATTGATTAATCGCCGTTGATTCTGAGTAGTCTAAACGTGGTAATTTACGATACGCCAAAATATCCGCTTCACATTCAGCGACTCGTAACGCTTGGCCATGTGCTAAATATGATGCTTCTAATCCAAACGTTTCATACTTACTTCGCGCTATCGCTTCTTTATCAGTTGCTTGATCAATCGCTCGTTGAGTTGCCTCTACCGCCATTTGATGCACATCACGCAACGCTTGGATGATTGATTCTAATAATGCTTCTTTTTCTATCATGAGTAATTTTACTTTATTAATACCATTCTGGATAAGTAGTTGTTCAGATAATCGATTTTAACAAGCAAGAATGATCAAATACTTATGTAGATTGGTATAAAGACATAAAAAATGGCAGTTACGAATAACTGCCATTTTATGGTATCTGTTTTTCAATCACATTTCTGTGATGACAAATTACTCTTCGTCGAAGTCGTATTCGTCTTCTTCTGCATCACGAGCTGCTTCATATTCAGCTTTTTGTGCCGCTGCTTTTTCTCTCTTACGTGCGATCATTTCTTCTTTTTCGCTACGTTGTTCCGCTTTACGATCATTACGAACCGCTTGCGTTTTAGCAAATTCAACAAGCTCTTTCTCTGCCCATTCAACTGCTTCTGCTTCAGTTTCAAAACCAAGCTGACGCTTAGATACAACCGTTCTGCGAGAAGTTACTTGGCGCGTAATTTCAGCAGCCCAAGCGTTACGTTTTTCTACAATACGGTAATCAAATTTTGCCATTTTTATTTCCTAGAATTCGATAGTTAAGGGATAGATCATTATTAGAAAATCCATCTATAACTGCAGGTTAATATCTGCATTCCCTTTAATGCCCGCTATTAGAACACATCTAGCCAAAAATGCATCAAAAAGATGTCAATCTATAAGTACTTTAAAAGAGAAGTAAGTCTTATTTTTTTACGACTAAATGATTGCGATTATCGCGACTACTGCGGATTAACTCATCCCCTTTAACAATGTCCACTGATTTTGCTAATCGGTCGTATAACAGCACATTGACTGTAGCAGCTAGATTCATACATCCAACGGTTGGAACATAAACCACATGATCGGCGCGATCAGCAACTTGTTGTGTAATCGAGCCATCTTCAGGGCCAAACACATAAATTGCTTTTTCTGGATGTACAAACTCAGGAAGCGACGTTGCACCTTCAGCTAACTCAACACAAACGACCTTCATGTCTTTTGGTAAATCATCCAATAAGCAATTTACGCTCGTTAATGGAATTTTATTAGCCACTTTTTTAGTATCCGTTTGAAACTTAGCGGCACGATCATATCGCTCACCAGTATAGCGAACATCATCAACTTGATAGCAGCCCGCTGCACGCATTACTGCACCAACATTTGTCGGGCTTTTAGGATTACTCAAGCCAATCGTTACGTGCGAATTTTTCATTGTTTGTTCCAACAGATAAAGTAAAAAGCTATTCTAACAAAAAAACCGCTGAAGCCTAAACTTCAGCGGTTTTATTTAAAAAAGCCGTCTTTACCCAACTCTTTTATTTATTATAGAACAGAGTGCTTATTTATTTTTCAGATTTTAATCACATTTTTAAAAAATCGTGATAACTAACTGATTATAAGGATTAAGACTCTATTCTTTATTGCTCAATTAACCCACATTCTTACGTGCATTTTGGAACATGCGCATCCAAGCACCATTCTCGCCCCAACCTTCTGGAGACCAAGAGTTAGCAACCGTACGGAATACACGCTCTGGGTGAGGCATCATGATAGTCACACGGCCATCCGTCGTTGTTAAACCAGTGATAGCGTTTGGCGAACCGTTCGGGTTATTCGGGTATTGCTGCGTTTGGTTACCGTTGTTATCAACGTAACGTAGAGCAACCGTACCTGAGTTTTCAATCGCGTTTAGGTGGTCGTTGTCACGCACTTCTACGCGGCCTTCACCGTGAGAAACTGCGATTGGCATACGAGAACCTTCCATGCCATTGAAGAATACAGAATCAGACTTCTGAACTTCAACGAGGCTGAAACGAGCTTCAAAACGTTCAGACTCATTGCGAACGAAACGTGGCCAGTATTCAGCTCCAGGGATAAGTTCACGCAGGTTAGACAACATCTGACAACCGTTACACACACCTAGAGAGAAGGTATCTTCACGCTTGAAGAAGTTTTCAAATTGATCACGCGTAGAGTCGTTAAACAGAACCGATTTAGCCCAACCTTCACCAGCGCCCAGTACGTCACCGTAAGAGAAGCCACCACAAGCCACAAGACCGTTGTACTCTTCTAGTACCGCTTGACCCGTTAGGATGTCGCTCATGTGAATATCAGTTGCTTCAAAGCCTGCGCGGTCAAATGCTGCTGCCATTTCAACGTGAGAGTTAACACCCTGCTCACGTAGAATTGCCATCTTAGGTTTAGCGCCCTTATTTATCATAGGAGCGTTGATGAACGGTGCAGCGATATCTTCATTTACGTCGAAGCTAAGTTTTACGTTTAGACCTGGGTCTGAGTTGTCTTTCTTCGCTTCGTGTTCTTGATCAGCACATACTGGGTTATCACGTAGACCTTGCATCTTGTGCGTTGTCTCAGCCCAGATAGTACGTAGTTCAGTACGGTTACGTTCAATGACTACAGACTCGCCAGACTTAATCACTAGTTCGTTAGAGTCTTCAACAGAACCAATGACGTGTGAACACGCTTCTAGACCGTTTGCAGCAAGTGTAGAAAGAACAGCATCTAGGTCATCGTTTCGAACTTGGATTACCGCACCCAACTCTTCATTAAATAGTGCTGCTAGTGTGTCTTCACCTAACGCTTCAATGTTTGCGTTAACACCACAGTGACCTGCGAATGCCATTTCTGCTAGCGTTACGAATAAACCACCGTCGCCTTTATCGTGGTAAGCCACAACTTGGTCGTTAGCAACAAGTGCTTGAATGCCTTCGTAGAAACCTTTTAGCTGTGCTGCATTGTCTACGTCTGCTGGCTTGTCACCAAGCTGCTTGTAAACTTGTGCTAGAGCTGTTGCTCCTAGACGGTTTTTGCCGTTACCTAGGTCGATAAGTACTAAGCTTGAAGCTCCTTTGTCAGTGCGAAGCTGAGGCGTAATCGTCTTACGAATATCTTCAACACGAGCAAATGCAGTAATAACAAGAGACAGCGGAGACGTTACTTCTTTGTGCTCGCCGTTCTCTTCCCACTGAGTCTTCATCGACATTGAGTCTTTACCCACTGGGATAGTTAGACCCAGTGCTGGACATAGTTCTTCACCAACTGCTTTTACCGCTTCGTAAAGACCGGCATCTTCACCTGGGTGACCAGCTGGAGACATCCAGTTCGCCGACAATTTAATGTGTTTGATATCGCCGATGTTGGTCGCAGCGATGTTTGTGATTGCTTCACCAACCGCTAGACGAGCCGATGCGCCAAAGTCTAGTAGTGCCACTGGCGTACGCTCACCAAGAGACATTGCTTCACCGTGGTAAGAGTCGTAACTTGCCGCTGTTACTGCGCAGTTTGCAACTGGAACCTGCCATGGACCAACCATTTGGTCACGAGCCACAAGGCCTGTTACCGAGCGGTCACCGATAGTGATAAGGAAGGTTTTCTCAGCGACTGTTGGTAGACGAAGAACACGGTCAACCGCTTCGTTCATTTCAATACCAGAACGATCAATCGCAGGGTTATTCACTTTTAGCGTTGTCGCGTCACGGTGCATCTTAGGTGTTTTACCTAATAGGATGTCCATTGGCATGTCGATTGGCGTGTTGTCGAAGTGTGAATCTTCAAGTTTAAGTTCACGCTCTTCCGTTGCTTTACCAACCACGGCGTATGGTGCACGCTCACGCTTACAAATCGCATCAAACGTGGCCATATCTTTATCTGCAACGGCCATTACGTAACGCTCTTGAGATTCGTTACACCAGATCTCAAGTGGGCTCATGCCCGGCTCATCGTTTGGTACGTCACGTAGGTTGAAGATACCGCCACGCTCACCATCGTCTACTAGCTCAGGAAGTGCGTTCGAGATACCACCCGCACCCACATCGTGGATGAATGCGATTGGATTCGCATCACCTAACTGCCAACAACGGTCAATAACCTCCTGACAACGACGCTCCATCTCTGGGTTTTCACGTTGTACTGAAGCGAAATCAAGATCTTCTGCTGATTGGCCTGATGCCATGGAAGAAGCGGCACCGCCACCAAGGCCGATGTTCATCGCAGGACCACCAAGAACAATTAGGCTCGCACCGACTGGGATCTCTTTTTTCTGAACATGCTCGTCACGAATGTTACCAAGACCACCAGCGAGCATTATTGGTTTGTGGTAACCACGCACTTCTTCACCTGCGTGAGAGTTTACTTTCTCTTCGTAAGTACGGAAGTAACCAAGTAGGTTTGGACGACCAAATTCGTTGTTGAATGCCGCGCCACCAAGAGGACCTTCAAGCATGATATCCAAAGCAGTAACGATACGGCTTGGCTTACCAAAATCAGTTTCCCAAGGTTGAACGAAGTTCGGGATCTTAAGGTTAGATACAGAGAAAGCAACAAGACCGGCTTTTGGCTTACCACCAATACCCGTTGCGCCTTCATCACGAATTTCACCGCCTGAACCTGTAGATGCGCCCGGCCAAGGAGAAATTGCGGTTGGGTGGTTGTGCGTTTCTACTTTCATCAAGATGTGTGTTTTCTCTTGATGGTAGCTGTATTGGCGAGTTTCTGGATCTGGGAAGAAACGACCGACTTCAGAACCTGTCATTACCGCTGCGTTATCTTTATAAGCCGACAATACGTGATCAGGGGTCACTTCAAAGGTGTTCTTAATCATTTTAAATAATGATTTTTCTTGCTTAACGCCATCGATAGTCCAATCCGCGTTAAAGATCTTGTGACGACAATGCTCTGAGTTCGCTTGTGCAAACATCATTAATTCAATATCTGTTGGATTACGACCTAGCTTTTCAGTAAAGCTTTCAAGTAAGTAATCAATCTCATCTTCTGCCAAAGCAAGACCTAGGGTAACGTTTGCGTCTTCAAGCGCTTTACGGCCACCGGCTAATAGATCAACTTCTGCATATGGCGCAGGTTCTGCCACAGCAAACAATGCTGACGCTGATTCAAAATCGGTAAATACCACTTCCATCATGCGATCATGGAGAATGGCTTTAAGTTCAACTAATTGAAGTTCAGAAAGCGTTTCAGACGTTTCTATATAAAAAGCAGTACCGCGCTCTAAACGTGCGATTGTAGCTAGGCCACAGTTATGAGCAATATCAGTAGATTTTGAAGACCAAGGCGAGATAGTACCTGGGCGAGGGGTAGTAAGTAGCAATAAACCTTCAGGTTCATGCTCCTCAATCGTTGGACCGTAAGTCAGTAATTTTTCTAGCTTCTCAACTTCAGACGCATCTAAGTCCGCCGTTAGATCAGCAAAGTGTGCAAACTCAGCATAAATACCAGTAACAGGTAAATTTAGCTCGCGACAAAGCTCAAGTAGCTTGTTAACACGAAATTCAGATAGAGCAGGTGAACCACGCAAAATTCTCATGTACTTAGGTCTCTTTGGCAATGAATTAAAGGTAATATTGGAATAGTTTCATGTAGTTAAAAATAGTTAACTCGATTAATTATTCATAACTCATAGTGACTATGCCGATGTTACCTCTGGTATTGCGAGCGCATTATAAAGGATTTTGTTTTGTGAAGTAACACCAAAAGCAACCGTTTGCGTATTTTTTTTGAAAAAAGTGTAAATGACCTTTAAATTTAAAATTATTGCGCAAAAAACAGGCATAACGAAAAATAAACTGTCTCAATCTCTAATAATTGTTGTAATTTGTTACCGTGCTTTTGCCTCTTGATATGCCATTTGATATAACTACGCCTTACTTATTTAAAAGAGCATTCTGACTTGAGCCGCATCCCATATCATCGTCTTCTAAAATCTTGCCTTGTCATTTCTACACTGGTTTTCACCCTTACAGGATGCCAAGTAGAATCAGAACCAAAAACAAAGCTAGAGCAAATCAGGGAACGTGGTGTTTTACGAGTCAGTACGTTAAATAACCAACTCTCTTATTACATTGGTTCTGATGGTCCAACCGGACTAGATTACGATCTGGCAAAAGCCTTTGCTGAAAAACTAGAAGTAAAACTCGAGATCACCCCTGCATATACTTATTCAGGCTTGTTTCCTGCGTTAGAGCGTAATGAAGTCGACATTATCGCGGCCAATATGACAATTACCCCTGAACGCTTACAAAAGTTTCGTCCGGGACCTGTCTACTACTATGTCAGCCAACAAGTGGTATATAAAAAAGGCAGCTGGCGCCCTCGTAATATCAAAAACCTAACTCAACTTGATGAAAATATCACCATTGTTAAAGATTCAAGTTTTGAGGGTACGGTAACAAAGCTTAAAGAAAAGCACCCGAAATTAGAGTGGCATACTGAAGCGGATACTGATGTTAGCGAGTTACTAAAAAAAGTAGCGACTGGCGAAATACACTACACGATCGCTGATTCTGTTGAATTATCACTGACACAACGTATTCATCCTGAATTGGCTGTCGCTTTTGAATTAACGGAAGATCAACCCGTTGCATGGTTTATACAACAAACAGAAGATGACAGCTTACAAGCCCTACTCATTGAATTCTTTGGTGAGTTAAAAGAGAGTGGCAAACTAGCGCTTCTTGAAGAGAAATACTTTGGTCATGTTGAGTCGTTTGATTATGTCGACACTCGTGCTTTTATTCGAGCACTAGAAAGTAAGTTGCCAAAATGGGAACCACTATTTAAAAAATACGCAGGTGACTTTGATTGGCGTTTCCTTGCTGCTCTTTCTTACCAAGAGTCTCATTGGAATCCTCTTGCAAAATCCCCAACAGGCGTTCGTGGCATGATGATGTTAACACTACCTACGGCCCAATCTGTTGGTGTTAAAAACCGTTTAAATCCAGAACAGAGCATTCGTGGTGGGGCTGAATATTTACGTCGAATAGTTAAGCGGGTTCCTGACTCAATTACTGAACATGAGAAGATTTGGTTTGCACTTGCTTCATACAACATAGGCTTTGGACATATGATGGATGCAAGACGCCTAACTCAACGTTTAGGTGGTGATCCTGACTCTTGGACAGATGTTAAAGATAACCTGCCACTATTACGTCAAAAGCGTTATTACAAGTACCTTCGCTATGGCTTTGCTCGTGGTGATGAAGCTCAGAATTATGTAGAGAACATTCGTCGCTATTACCAAAGCATTATCGGCTACGAGCAAGAGCAAGCAAACAAGTTGATCCAAGAAGAAATTACGGTTGAAGATTTGACCGTAATTGATGTTCCACTTTCTTCTGCAGCTGCGACGATTAGTAATGCCACATCTAGCAAATAACTTTCTATTTGCTGGTAATAAAAATTGTTAAAAAAACTTACTAAATGGCATGTTCATGTTACGGTAACAATTAACACATACTCTGAGTTACTTGTTCTCAAGATCATGCCAATTAAAGTTATACCAATGTAATTAATTAAATGATCTATTTATTACGCAGGAAAATCGCTTAAGAATAAGGCAAAAATTCTTATAAGTAGTTATTCTACAATAAAAATTTTTAACGATATTACTAAGTGATTTAACCAGTAATAATGATCAGATAATTACTGGAATTGGTATTAAACGTACTTTAATTTTTATTCGTTTAATTAAGGGGGAGCCCATGCTCTCTAATAGAAGAAAACTTAAACCAAGTACCTCACTAAAAGGCAGTACTCAACGTCGACGTAAGCTGTTAAATAACCACAAGAAAGTGCTTCATCGTCAACGAACTTATGCTATGTCACTGTTTGATGAAGGTGAACCGTTCTCTTGTCGATAATCTTTAGGCAAGCGTTTTTTATTCGCACACAGTAAAAAGGCAAATTGCGATAATTCAATTTGCCCTCTCTTACATTTACTTTATCTTCTAGATTATTCCATCATCTGATTTTTCAATTCAGCTTCCCGCTGTAACTTTCGCTCTTCTTTTTTCTCTTTACGTCTGCGTTTAAAAAAAGCTTGTAGCTGTGCTCTACACTCTTCTTCCATCACTCCAGAAGCACACTCTACAAAATGAAATGCGGTTGCTGACGTAAATAAATTAATCACACTGCCAGATGCACCTGTTTTCATATCTGATGCACCAAAAATAACACGCTTAATACGACTATGCACAATCGCACCAGCACACATAGGACATGGTTCTAACGTAACGTATAACGTCGCATCAACTAAGCGATAGTTTTCAATTTTACTTCCCGCTTGTTTAATCGCCATCATCTCGGCATGTGCCGTTGCATCATGAGAACCAATTGAACGGTTCCACCCCTCACCTATGATTTCACCATCTAAGACAATCACAGCACCAACAGGAACTTCACCTTCTTCTTCAGCAATTGCGGCCAGTTCTATTGCTCGCTGCATATAGAAGTTCGCATCTTTATTTTCTTTTTCAACACTCATCTATTCAGCTAACTCTTGGGCTAAAAATTCAACCAATAAACGAACCTTAGTGGAAAGATGTCGGTTATTTGGATACACCGCCCAAATCCCCTCTTTTGGCTCACGATAAGGTACGAGTATTTCAACCAACTCACCTTTATCCATTGATTCCTGAACATAAAAATCAGGCAATTGAACGATACCTAAGCCTTTTAACGCTGCATTAGTTAAGGCTGCACCGCTATTACAATGAACAGACCCTTTCACTCTTACGCTTTTTTCTTTTTTCTTTTCAATAAAACGCCAAATAGGCAAACTACCAATCAAACAGTTATGCTGAGATAATTCAGATAAGGTATGAGGCTCACCATGTTTTTCAATATAACTAGGAGAAGCGCACACTCTAACCTGTCGACTTGATAAGCGCTTTGCCATCATAGTTGAATCGGTTAAACGGCCTAATCGAATCGCCAGGTCAAAATCTTGCTCAACCAAATCTAATGTCTGATTTGATAAAACAAGTTCAAGCTCAAGCTGTGGGTACATCAGCATAAAATCACTAAGCAATGGCGCAATTAACTGCTCACCATACGTCACCGACGATGTGATTTTTAAGCGTCCTTGAGGTGTTGCATTAAGCTCAGTGATCGCTCTATCTGCTTGTTTTAATCCTTCAACTAAATGACGACAATGCTGATAATAAGTTTGTCCTGCTTCAGTTACCGACACCTTGCGCGTTGTTCTGATCAATAACTTAATTGATAAACGATCTTCTAACGCAGCAACTTTACGGCTAATTTGAGCCACTGATGTATCAAGAGCTCTGGCCGCTCCGGTAAAGCTTTGCGCTTCAGCAACGGCAACAAACTCAGTTACCCCTTCCCAATCAATCACAGGCAATTCCCCACTAGTATTATTACATATTCGTAAAAATTATTTACTATTCTACCGTATTATCAATTGATGCGAAATACTTATAATGGCACCCAACAAGACGACGAGCACAAACAAAAAATAGCACTATGCTTAAAATGAAACTTGCATATATGTCGTCGATTACATTATCCCAAT